>NZ_JAQOZV010000001.1:0-305672 GCF_030348125.1 Massilia sp. DJPM01 | reverse complement strand
CAGTCTGTCGGACTATTTGACTCGAAAAAAATGAGTCATATCGGTCAAATGATGTTGACGACAAGTTGACACCCACGAGGCCCGGATGAGCAGATTTATCCCTGTAGACCGCCAAACCAGCTACCTGTTCCCGCCTTCGGTGGAGGACTGGTTGCCGGAAGATCACTTGGCGCGCTTCATTGTGGAGGTAATCGAGCGTCTGGATTTGTCTGAGCTGACGCGCCAATATGCAGGGCGCGGTTCGGCGGCGCACCATCCGGCCGTTCTGTTGGGCTTGCTTATTTACGGCTATGCCACCGGGTTGGCGTCCAGCCGCAAGATCGAGCGCGCGACATACGACTCTGTAGCGTTCCGATATTTTGCGGCCAACACCCACCCTGACCACGCAGGCTGGCGCCATGTCGAAGTCACCGAGCAACGAACTTCCCGCCAGTTTGCGCAGCAGATGCAGGCGCTGGTCGATGTGCATTGGCCTGAGGCCGACGTGATCCGTGTCGTACTGGACAATCTCTCAATCCATTCCATCGCCGCCCTGTACAACACCTTTGAGCCCGTGAGGCCCGCCCCATTGCACGTAAGCTGGAGTTCCACTATGTGCCCAAGCATGCCAGTTGGCTCAACATGGTCGAAATCGGCGTTCTCAAGCAGCAGTGCTTGGCGCGCCGCATTGCAGATAAAGAAACCTTGGTGCGGGAAATCGCCGTCCGGGAAAAATGCCGCAACGACGCTGCAGCACAAATCCAATGGATGTTCACCATAGAGAAGGCGCGCACTCAACTCGGGCGGGTCTATCAGCCACTTGAGCAAGCGCGCCAGGAGGTCGCAATAAAGGAGGCTGCCTGAACCCGTCAAATCCACTGAGACGAGGTACTAGTTATATAATGAACTAATCAGTTATATTAAGGGGATGAGTACAATCAATCCATCGCGACTAGGACGTCCCGTCGACGCCGACAGGCGTGCCGCGCGAAGGCGGCAAATCATCAATGGAGCGCGAGGCGTCTTTGCCCGCAAGGGATTCCACGCTGCGAGCACGGCAGAGATCAGTGCCGAGGCCGGCGTGAGCGGGGCCAATCTCTATCAATACTTCGCGACCAAGGACGATCTGATCATGTCTGTGATCGAGGAAAATCTCGCCGGCGATCTTGCGCTCATCGAAAGCCTCAACGACGCGAAAAGTCTCAAACAAGGAATTATGAGCTTGGGAAAGGCGCTCTTTGAGACACCGCCTGACCGGCAATCCCATGCTCTGAGGCTAGAAATCTTGGCAGAATCCTTTCGACAAGAAGAGGTCGCAGCGACCCTCAGGCGCGCGGAAATCCGCATGATCGACACTCTTGGCGCCGTCATAGGCAAGGCACAAGTTAGTGGAGAAGTTCCAGATGAGATCAGCACCCGTCAAGCGGCCGCGACTATCATCGCCTGCGTTGACGGATTCATGAGCCGTATCGCTTTCACCCCCATATCGGCGGAGGCGCAACTCGCAGGCTTTGTCATGCTAATAACGGCAACCTTGCGGTTACAGCAGAGTTAATCGGACGCTTTGAACACGACTAGCGCCTTTCGGTTGTGCCGGGGGCGAAACGACAGGAGAAAGTATGACACCAACTCGAAAACTCGTCGCTGCGCTGACCTTGGTCTCGGTTCTGCTATTTTCAACTATGGTTCCAGGTGGACCAATCGAGACTAGGAACTTTGCCAATATTGGGGAGGCTTCGGTCATCCTATTCAATATATTCCTTACGGCGCTGGGCATAGGCAGCTTGGCACTCGTCTATTTTCTCCTGAAAGGCGGCCGATGGGTTGCGCATGCCACAGCCATCGCTGGTTTAGGCTTTGCCGTCGTCTACGCTCTCGATCTCCTGAGTATTTTTCCGGTTTCGCTCGATCCGATGCCAAGCCTCTTGCAAAGGCGGGAAATTATTGGAATGATCATCTCGCTGGCACTGATAGGAGCGTCCCTCGCACTGGCACGTGAAAACTCATCAGGGAATGATCCGATAACAATGATGGGCGCAAAGCCAACATTTCTGATTGCCAGTGGAGTGGCAATTCTCATCGGCGCAGGCATCGTCATCTTTGCTAGCTATCATGCAATGCATAGTTGAATCCAGTAGATCGCGGTCAGCGCGGGCGAAGCGCGCCACTGACTCGATCCAAAGCAAAAGCGCACGGCGACCCTCGATGCTGCTCGTTTCAAGCAATATGCCGTGAGCGCAAAACTAAACCGTGGCGAGGAGGGACCGCAGGTTGCCTCGTCGCTGGCAAACGCGGAGTAAGTATGGCGTGCCAGCCTTCAATGCAGCCCCGTCAAGGAAAAGAAGCCCCAATCGCAAGCATTGACCAGCAGCACGAAAAAACGCTCAAAGTGCGTCAAAATGCGTCAAATCGCACTCCCCCTCTTCGCCCCGCCGCGCCTGTCCTCATGCGCCTTCGGCCATGGCGCAAATTTGAGTCAAAAACCCCTAACTAGTACCTCGTCTCAGGGATTTTGAAGGGTTGGCCTGAGTGAGTTATTCGACTTGCCTCAGGATCGGCAATTGTTCGCAGGGAACGAGAAGTTGAATCGAACGTGCCACTCCTGCTTGGCGGCGGATGAAACCCTGTTGCTCAAGCGCCTTGATCATTGTGTGTGCGCTGGGTGCCGGGACGCGGAAGAAACGTTCGATATCCCGCTCGGCTGGAGCCTGGCGGTGGATTGTGGTGTATGCATAGATAAACGCCAGATACTGGCCCTGTCGGTCGCTCCATGGAGCGGGGTTGTGATTTGTCATGGGCGTCGTCATAAAGGGGTAATTCCACTGAATTGATGCAGAGGACCTTATCCATGAATATACGATATATGGAGGACGTACTGGACCTGTACGCCGAGCCGCACGATCCCAGGCGCCCGGTAGTGCGCTTCGACGAAAGCCCGACCCAACTCATCGGGCATGCGCGCCGGGCCGAGCCGGCAACCCCGGGCACACCCGCACGCATCGATTACGAATACGTGCGCAACGGTACGGCAAACTTGTTTGTGTTCTACGGTGTTCACGCAGGCTGGCGCCATGTCGAAGTCACCGAGCAACGAACTTCCCGCCAGTTTGCGCAGCAGATGCAGGCGCTGGTCGATGTGCATTGGCCTGAGGCCGACGTGATCCGTGTCGTACTGGACAATCTCTCAACCCATTCCATCGCCGCCCTGTACAACACCTTTGAGCCCGGTGAGGCCCGCCGCATTGCACGTAAGCTGGAGTTCCACTATGTGCCCAGGCATGCCAGTTGGCTCAACATGGTCGAAATCGAAATCGGCGTTCTCAAGCAGCAGTGCTTGGCGCGCCGCATTGCAGATAAAGAAACCTTGGTGCGGGAAATCGCCGTCCGGGAAAAATGCCGCAACGACGCTGCAGCACAAATCCAATGGATGTTCACATAGGGAAGGCGCGCACTCAACTCGGGCGGGTCTATCAGCCACTTGAGCAAGCGCGCCAGGAGGACGCAATAAAGGAGGCTGCCTGAACCCTTCAAATCCACTGAGACGAGGTATTAGGCCGCCCGCTCGTTTCGCCGCCGCGCCGCCGCTGATGGGTGGCGCGGCGGCGACGCGGTAAAATACTTCTCTTTACCTACGCATACCGATCCCATGACCGTCGTCCGCACCCGTTTTGCCCCCAGCCCTACCGGCTACCTCCACCTTGGCGGCGCCCGCACCGCACTGTACAGCTGGGCGTATGCCCGCCATTTCGGCGGCACCTTCGTGCTGCGCATCGAAGACACCGACGTCGAGCGTTCCACGCCGGAAGCGGTGCAGGCCATCATCGAAGGCATGCAGTGGCTGGGCCTGGCGCATGACGAAGGCCCGTTCTACCAGATGCAGCGCATGGACCGCTACCGCGAGGTGCTGGCCCAGATGCTGGAGGCCGGTACCGCCTACCACTGCTATTCCTCCAAGGAAGAAGTCGACGCCATGCGCGAGCGCTTCACGGCCGCGGGCGAAAAGCCGCGCTACGACGGCACCTGGCGCCCGGAGCCGGGCAAGACCTTGCCCGCCGTGCCGGCCGACCGCGAACCGGTCGTGCGTTTCAAGAACCCGCTCGACGGCGACGTCAGCTGGGACGATGTGGTCAAGGGCACGATCACGATTTCCAACAAGGAACTGGACGATCTGGTGATCGCCCGTCCGGGCGGCGTGCCGACCTATAACTTCTGCGTGGCGGTCGACGACTGGGACATGCAGATCACCCACGTCCTGCGCGGCGACGACCACGTCAATAACACTCCACGCCAGATCAATATCCTGCGCGCAATCGGCGCGCCGCTGCCGCAGTACGGTCACCTGCCAATGATCCTCGATCATGAAGGCAAGAAGCTGTCCAAGCGCACCTCCGCCGTCAGCGTCATGGATTACCCGGCCAAGGGCATCTTGCCGGAAGCGATGTTGAACTACCTGGCGCGCCTGGGCTGGAGTCATGGCGATGATGAAATCTTCTCGATGGAGCAGTTCTGCGAGTGGTTCAATACGGATCACCTGACCAGCTCGGCTGCCCAGTTCGATCTGGAAAAACTGGCATGGCTGAACAACCACTATATCAAGCAGGCCGACAATACCCGCCTGGCCGCGCTGGCGCGTCCGCGGATGGAAGCGAACGGCGCCCAGTTCGACGGCGCACCCGACCTGGCCGCCGCGCTGGGTCTGATGAAGGACCGCTCCAACACCGTCAATGAGCTGGCTGATGCGGCCATGCTGTTCTACCGCACGCCGCAGCCGGACGCGGCGCTCATGACCCAGCACCTGACCGATGCCGTCAAGCCGGTCGTGGTCCAGTTCGCCGAGCGTTGCGCCACGGTCGAGTGGACGCGCGAAGCGCTGGCCGCGATGATCAAGGAAGTGCTTGCCGCTAACAGCATCAAGATGCCGGTGCTGGCGATGCCGCTGCGCCTCTTGCTGACCGGCCAGTTGCAGACGCCGGCAATCGATGCGGTGCTGGTACTGCTGGGCCGTGAACTGGTCCTGTCACGCCTGAAAGCCGAAGTTTAAATTGTTGGGCTCGGGGCTTTGCATATTGCAAGCCCTAGTATATAATTCTGCTTCTTCGACGGACGGGGGTATAGCTCAGCTGGGAGAGCGCTTGCATGGCATGCAAGAGGTCAGCGGTTCGATCCCGCTTACCTCCACCACTAATCGAAGCGGTTGTACGCAGTTGTAGTAGATTGCAGATAGATGCCACTATCTGAAGCAGTACCGGGTCCCCATCGTCTAGAGGCCTAGGACATCACCCTTTCACGGTGAGTACAGGGGTTCGAATCCCCTTGGGGACGCCAAGATTAAAGTAGTAAAATGCAGTACCTTGTAGTAGAATGCTGTCGCAGTTTAGTGCCACTAAACGCCCTGACGAGTCAGGGTTTTTTGTTGGTGCGGTAAGTAAGGTCAGGATGTAGAATACGTCCAGGACAGATTTCTGTCCCCATCGTCTAGAGGCCTAGGACATCACCCTTTCACGGTGAGTACAGGGGTTCGAATCCCCTTGGGGACGCCAGTTTTACCTGAGAATCGTTGAATCGGTTCTTTGTTTTCCAGCGCAAAGTAGTTCGCGTTACATGGGGGGTATAGCTCAGCTGGGAGAGCGCTTGCATGGCATGCAAGAGGTCAGCGGTTCGATCCCGCTTACCTCCACCAAGTTTTGATGTAGTCGTACATTGCAGGTAGTTGCCACTACCTGACAACAGTTCAGGTCCCCATCGTCTAGAGGCCTAGGACATCACCCTTTCACGGTGAGTACAGGGGTTCGAATCCCCTTGGGGACGCCAGTTAGTGCAAAAAGCCGCCTTGTGCGGCTTTTTGCATTGCTCGTCGTGCCCGCGCAGAGGCGGGCATCCAAGTTTGTAGCGCAGTCGACGGCTCATCAGACTTGGGTCCTCGTCTGCGCGGGGACGACGGTTTGTAGGTCAACGGTACTATTTGCCGAGCCGAACCAAAAAATACCTATGTCCCTTGCACACGATCACGCTCTCACCCTTGCCCTGTTCTGTCGCGTCGTCGACAACTACGGCGATATCGGCATCTGCTGGCGCCTGGCGCGCCAACTCCAGCGCGAGCACGGCATCCTGGTCACCTTGTGGGTCGACGACCTGCCCAGTTTCCGCCGCATCTGCCCCGACATCGACCCCGGCGCGGCCCTCCAGCAAATCCATGGCGTGACCGTGCGCCACTGGGCCGGCCAGGATGGCGCGTTCGCCCCCGCCGACATCGCCGATATCGTCATCGAATTTTTCGCCTGCGACATCCCGCCCGGCTACATCACCGCCATGGCCCGGTGCGAGCCGCGCCCGGTCTGGTTCAACCTGGAAGGCTTGAGCGCCGAAGAGTGGGTCGAGGGCTGCCACACGCTGCCATCGTCCCATCCGCGCCTGCCGCTGACGAAACATTTTTTCTTCCCTGGCTTCAGCGCCAAGACCGGCGGCCTGATGCGCGAGGCGGCGCTCGACGACGAACGCCGCCGGTTCCAGGCAGATGCCACCGGAATGGCGGCTTTTCTCGGCCAGTTCGGCGTGACGGCCCAGGAAATGGCGTCAACCAAAGTCTCCTTGTTTTGCTACCCGCACGCGCCCGTGGCTGCCTTGTTCGGCGCCTGGCAGGGCGGGGCGCAGGCGATGACCTGCCTGGTGCCGGAAGGCGTGGCGACAGAAGCGGTCGAGGCTTTCCTGAAAGCGCCGTCCAGCGCCGGCGCTGTAGCCACCCATGGCCTGCTGACCGTGCGCGTGCTGCCGTTCGTGCCCCAGCCCGACTACGACCGCCTGCTGTGGGCCTGCGACCTCAATGTGGTGCGCGGCGAAGACTCGTTTGTGCGCGCCCAGTGGGCCGGCCGCCCGTTCATCTGGCATATCTACCCGCAGGATGGCAACCTGCACCACAAAAAACTGCGCGCCTTCCTGGGACGCTACGCAAGCGGGCTGGACAGCCTGTCCGCGCTGTCACTGTGCTGGAACGGCGCCACCCCAGCCGACCCCGATCCGGCGCCGCTGTGGCCCGCTTTCGTCGCGTCGCTGCCCGAACTGCATGCCCGCGCCGATGAATGGCAGCGCCAGATGTTGGCAAACGGCGATCTCACCAGTAATATGCTGAACTTTGCCGCTTCGCTTAGGTCATCGCGGCCCGGATAAGGTACAATATTCGGTTAATTTCTAACGTATTTTTACCTCGATCAAACGTGAGCTTCCGGCGTCATGCCAGCAGGCGACAGATGATTTTCATGCAACCCACTTTTTACGTACACTCTTTATGAAACCTGCAAAAGAAATTCGTGTTGGCAACATCATTATGGTTGACAGCAAGCCTATGATCGTGTTGCGTTCCGATGTCAACGGCTCGAGCCGCACGGGCTTCACCTACAAATGGAAGATGAAGAATCTTCTGAACAACAGCCCAATGGAAAACGTCTTCCGTGGCGACGACAAGTTCGACGTCGTCGTGCTGGACAAGAAGCCGGTCACCTACTCGTACTTCGCCGATCCGCTGTTCGTTTTCATGGATACTGAATACAACCAGTACGAAATCGAAGAAGAGAACCTGGGCGATGCACTGCATTACCTGAAAGACGGCATGGAATGCGAAGCCGTGTTCTACGACGGCAAAGCCATTTCGGTCGAGCTGCCAACCACGATCGCACGCAAGGTTGCTTACTCCGAGCCAGCAGTCAAGGGCAATACGTCGGGTAACGTCCTGAAAGAAGCCAAGCTGGAAAACGCGATCGAAGCGCACAGCCACTCGGTCCAGGTGCCACTGTTCGTCAGCACCGACGACGTCATCGAAATCGACACCCGCACCAACGAATACAAGCGCGTCGTTCGTAACTGATCACGTTGCCGTTCAAAAAAAACGCTGCCTCATGGGCAGCGTTTTTTTTCGTCGGTACGGCGTGTCTATTTTGCTTTTTTGGCCTTGGCGAACACCGGACCCCACAGCGGATGGCCGCTTTCGCCCGCCGCCAGCGCGAATGCGGGATCGAGCTTGAAGGCTTTTTCAAAATGCTGGCGGCACTGGACCGGCCGCGAGGTCACGCAGTAGCTGAAAGCGATGTACTTGTGCGCGGCGACCTGGTTGGCCTTGGAGCCGCCGCTGATATCGGCCGCGCCCAGACGCTTGATGGCGTCGTTGTACGCGCCCTGGTTGTACAGTTCGATGCCTTCGTTGAGCGCCACCTGGTCGGCGCTGACGGTCGGCGCCGACGGCACGACTGGCGGCGGAGGGCGAGGGGTGGGCGGACGCGGCGCCGGTGGCCGGGGCGTGGCGCTGCCCTTGGGCGGCGGTTCGGTGGTGGCGCAGCCGGACAGCGCAAGGCCGCCGGCCAGCACGGCATACATCAGGAAGTGTTGGGATCGGTTCATGCCTCGATCTTAATGCGTTTATTTGGGCTGCGCTGTGAAATCATGTTCAATCGTGCGTGACTTGTTTTTTGTTGTATCGAGATTCAGCAGGAAATCCTGGAAGCCGGGATTGGCGATCCGGATTTTGTGTTTGCCGGCCGGCAGCGTGAGCTTTTTCAGTGGTGGCGTGACGCCGGATTCCTTGCCGTTGACATAGATCGTGCCCCACGGCTTGATCGACAATTTATAGTTGAACGTTTCAGGCGCCGCTTCGGCGGCCGGGTCGGCCAGCACATCGGTGGCGGCAACAGCCTCGGCCGGCGCCGGGACGGCGGCAGACGCATTCTCGTTCGGCACGGGCAGCTCGGCCGGGGTGGCGACCGGTGTCGCCACCGGCACCGGCGTTGGCGCCGGTGGCGGCAGGGCGGAAGCGTCGGCCACCGCCGGCTGGGCCGGCGCGACCATGATCGTGTCGGACGGCTTGGACAGCAGCGAATACAGGCCGACCGCGATCGCGGCCACCATCACCACGCCGGAGGCGGCAATGCCGGTCCACGGCGGCAAGCCTTTTTTGGCTGGCTTGACCGGCTTCGCCGGTTTCTCGGCTGTTTCCGGTTTGGGGCGGCGCGAGGAACGCGCCTGCCCGTCTGGCCGCGACGCGGCGCTGGCCGGCTTGGACAGGTTCGGCTTGACCGGGCCGGTCACGGGCGATGGCGGCGCCGTTGTGGCGGCCGGGGCGGCATCGGGCAGGCGGTCGACCGTGGCAAAGCGCTGGGCCGGGCCGGTAGGGCGGGCGCGCGGCGCTTCGCCGCTGGTTTCGATGCCGAGCAGGGCGCGGAAGGCGTCGATGGTTTGCGGACGGTCCTGGGCCAGCACGGCCAGGCCTTTGTCGATGGCAGCCAGGAATTCCTGGCTGTAGCCGGGCAGGCCACGCTCGGCCAGCGGCTTGACCGGATCGCGCACCATGCGCGCGATCGAGGTCGCGGGCGGTTCCTTGATGATGGCAAAAAACATCACCGCGGCCAGCGCGTAGATGTCGGTGTACGGACCCTGGTCGAGCGAGGCGTCGCCGGCGTACTGTTCCACCGGCGCGTAGCCGGGTTTCAGGATCACGGTCAGGCCGCGCGTGCGGTCGCCGATGATCTGGCGCGCCGAACCGAAGTCGAGCAGCACGGCGTCGCCGCTTTCCTGTACGATGATGTTGTCCGGCGACACGTCGCGGTGCAGGATTTTCATGGTGTACAGCATCTCGAGGGCATCGAGAATCTGCTTCATCACCTTCTTGCACCACACTTCGGTCACCAGTTCCGGACTATGGGTGACGATATCCTTGATGGTGCGGCCATCGTAATACTGCATGGCCGTATAGGCGGTGCGGTTCTGTTCCCAGAAACGGTGCACCTTGACCAGCGACGGATGATCGAACTGGGCCAGGAAGCGCGCTTCGTTGATGAAGCTTTTCAGCCCCACGTTGAAAGTTTCCTGGTGCCGTTCGGCACGCACCATGATGCTGTGGTCGCTGGCGCGCGTGGCCAGCACGCCCGGCATGTATTCTTTCAGGGCCACGCTGCGCTGCAGCGAATGGTCGAACGCCATGTAGACGATGCCGAAGCCGCCTTCACCGAGCACGCCGGTGATTTCAAAGTCGGCCAGCCTGGTACCGATCGGCAGGCAGTTCTCGGAGCCGGGGGCGAGGGCGTTCATACGATCTCTCGCTCGACGCGGATGGCGTACGCGGAGAAATTGTCGCGTACCCGGTCGGTGCCTTCCAGGGCCGCCTCGGCCAGCGCGCACATGGCGGTCAGCCATTGCTCGCTATTGCCCGCTTCGGCCAGGGTGCGTTCCATCTCGTCTTCGTGCACCCATTCCCACAAGCCATCGCTGCATACCAGCAAGGCATCGCCGTCGAGCAGCTGGACCGGGCCGTCGCCGAGCGCGACCGGGGTTTCGCCTTCGGCGCCGATGGCGGCAAACAGGATGTTGCGCTGGGGATGGCTGCGCAGCTGGTCGGCGCGCGCATAGCCGGCATCGATCAGTTGCTGGGTCAGGCTGTGGTCGCGCGTGGCGCTGACCAGCTTGGCGTCGCGGAACAGATAGATGCGGGTATCGCCCAGATGCGCCCATAAAGCATGGGCATTGGCCTGGTCCACCAGCAAGGCGGCCACGGTGGCGCTCATGTCATGGTTTTCGGCGTGAATCTGTTTGTTTTTCGCAACACTCGCGATGGCGTGGGCCGTGTAGGACAGCAAAGCATGGGCCCCGAAAGCCGGCACGCTGGCAAATTTTTCCAGCATGGCCTCGACCACGATGTTCGCGGCCACCTCGCCGCCCTCGTGTCCGCCGGCGCCATCGGCGATGATGAAGCAGGAAATATCGCCATGCTGGGCTTCGCCGACGGCATCCTGGTTGCTGGCCCGCATGCCGATTTCACTGATGCGTGTCCAGGCCAGGCGGATCGGATTGCGCTCAACCATTGCTGGTGCCGGCCGCATTCGCGCGCTCGACTTCCTTCTCGTACGCGGCCAGGAAAGCGGGGCCGAAGATGGACTTGAACTGGTCTTTGGCTTCCGCTTCGGCCGTGTGGTAAGCCTGCTTGTAGGTCTTCCAGCTCTCGGCCTGGCGGCGCGAGGGAATCAGGGTGCCCATCATGCCGCCGCCCGACACCTCGGTCTCGAACAGCTCGGGCTTGAGACGCGCCATCATGGCGCCCATGCTGGCCCGGGTGCCCGCCACCATGCCTTTCTGGTGGCTGCGCAAGTCGTTATAGGCATCGTCGATCGATTCGAGCGGCTCCATGAAACCGGGCATTTTCTTGCGCAGCATCTGGGTCAGCACGGTCTGGCTGTCAGGGAAAAACTTGAGCGGATTATTGTTGCGCATCACCACCATCGTGACATCGGCCTTGACCTCTTGCTTGACCAGCGAGCGCAGGGCCAGCAGATCGATGGTACCTTGCAGCGAGCTGGCCATCAGCTTGCCCATCAGTTCCATCAACTCCGGCGTCAGGCCGGAACCGAGCGCATCGGCGGGAATGCCGGCGCCACGCAGGAAGGCCTGCTTCAGTGTTTCAATGTCATCAAGCACAACGTTAGTATTCATGAGTGCGGGGCCGCGGGGGAGCGTCGATGTTTATCTCAAGCAATCATGCCAGATTTAACGATTAAGCGCATCAATCGGATGAACCTAATTTATGCATTTTGCCTCATGACAACGCAATTTGCCGCATCTTCTGGCATGAACGCCGGTCTGGGTGCTCATGCGACGGCCCCACTGCTGTTTTTCCGTGCAGCAGGGCGCGTGACACGATTAGTGTAGCTGCATAAGTGCCCCGCCGCAAAGCCCGGCTCATCGGTTACGCAACAGCATGCCGTACGGCATCGCTTTGCCGGTCGCCTTGGCGTCGCCTTGGCGCCGACTTAGCGCCGACTTAGCCTCCCCTTGCTCACCGCCTTGGCGTGCTGCCTCAGGCGTCGATAAAGCGCATCTTGAAGCTGCGGCCCTTGATATTGCCGAAGTCGCGCCCGAGCTTGTTGCCTGCATTGAGGCGCTGGAAAGCTTGCTCGGCCACGTGGCGCTCGAGCGCCACATAGGTCATGAATTCGAACACATTGATCTTGCCGACCTGTTCCTTGGTCAGCCCGGCGTCGCCGGTCAGGGCGCCCAGCAGGTCGCCCGGGCGCAGCTTGTCTTTCTTGCCGCCCATGATGACCAGGGTGACCATCGGTGCTGGCGCGGCCGCTTCGCCATCGTCGGCCAGTTCCGCCAGCGGATGCCAGCTGACCGGCGCGTGCTGGTATTGCTCGATCAGCTTGACCCATTTCTTTTCGTTCGGCGCGCACAAGGTCAGCGCCAGGCCCGATTCGCCGGCGCGGCCGGTGCGGCCCACGCGGTGGATGTGCACTTCGGTGTCTTTCGAGACGTCGGCATTGATCACCGCGCCCAGGTTGGCAATGTCGAGGCCGCGCGCGGCCACGTCGGTCGCCACCAGCACCGAGCAGCTGCGGTTGGAAAACAACACCAGGATTTCGTCGCGCTCGCGCTGTTCCAGTTCGCCGTACAGCGCCAGCGCCGAAAAGCCCTGGGCACGCAATTCGTCGGCCAGTTCGCGGCAATGGACTTTGGTGTTGCAGAATGCCAGGGCCGAGACCGGCTTGAAGTGTTTCAGCAGGCGGCCCACGGCCTGGTCGCGGTTGTCGAAGCCGACTTCATAGAAGCGCTGCTCGATCTGGTCGCCGCTGTGCTGGGCTTCGACCACCACTTCCACCGGGTTCCTCAGGAACGATTCGGTGGCGCGCCGGATATCGTCCGGATAGGTGGCCGAAAACAGCAGGGTCTGGCGGCGCGACGGGCAGGCGCTGACGATGCCGGCGATCTCGTCGTAGAAGCCCATGTCGGTCATGCGGTCCGCTTCGTCCAGCACCAGGGTCTGCACCTTGGACAGGTCGATGCTGCCGCGTCCCAGGTGGTCGCGGATACGGCCTGGCGTGCCGACCACGATGTGGGCGCCGTGCTCGAGCGAGGCGATCTGCGGACGCATGGGCGCGCCGCCGGTCAGGGTGAGCACCTTGATATTGCCTTCGCCGCGCGCCAGGCGGCGCAGCTCATTGGCCACCTGGTCGGCCAGTTCGCGCGTCGGGCACAGTACCAGGCCCTGCACCGCGAACCAGGCGGGATTCAATTTGTGCAGGATGCCGATGCCGAAGGCGGCGGTCTTGCCGCTGCCGGTCTTGGCCTGGGCGATCAGGTCGCGCCCGTCGAGCACGTGCGGCAGGCTCTTGGTCTGGATGTCGGTCATCTCGCGGTAGCCGAGCGAGTCCAGGTTGGCCAGGAAGGTGGCGGTGAGCGGCAGGGTGGCGAAGGCGTTTGGATTCATGTGGTGCTCTGGCAAAAGGGGAGGTCCCCAGTCTAACAGGCGACCGGAGATGGATGAATTGCGATGGCGCGGCACGGCTGCCGCACCGGGGGTGTTACGCGGCAGCCCAGTTGGGCAGGCCGGTCAGGTCGGTATTGTCGTCGCGCCGCCACACCGGCAAGCCGCTGGCATCGGTTTCGTCGAGCAGTTCGAGCTGTTGCTGGCGGATGGTGGCTTTGCGCTGGCGCGGCACCGTGGTGCGGCGCGCTTCGGCTGGGGGATGGACGAGCGGCGCAGCCGCGCCGAACCCCGGCAGATCGAAGGTCGCGTTATCTTTTTTGTCTCTCATGGGAAGCGCGGTGGACTGGCTTGAAGGCAGCTAGTCCCTTTCTAAAAACAAAAGCCCGGCTGTGTGAAGAGTCGGGCTCAGTTCAAAATGTGTTTGGTTGCGGGGACAGGATTTGAACCTGTGACCTTCGGGTTATGAGCCCGACGAGCTGCCAGACTGCTCCACCCCGCGTCTGAGCGGCGAATTGTACAGGGGTTTCGCCGGAAGTGCAAACGATGATCTGCTCAGCGCAAACCGTAGCGCTCGCGCAGCGCTTGCAGGGTGCCGTTTTTCTCCAGCCGCGCAATGGCGGCGTTCACGCGCGCCAGGTCGTCCGGCGTGGTGCTGGCGCGGCTGAGCATCAGGCGCACCGGCGCCTGATGCAGCACGAAGGGCAACTGGCGCAGCACCAGCTTCTGGCGCTGCGCTTCATACAGCACGGCGGCGCGGTCGCCCATGATCAGCGGCGCGCGTCCGGCGCCGAGCATGCGCACGCCCTGCTCGAAGGTGCCGAACTCGAACAGGCGGCCGCTGGCGCGCAGGCTTGGCGTGGCGTTCGCGAATTCGGGCCCGTACCAGCCCACGCGCGGCGCCAGCACGGAAGCGGGGCCGCGCACCAGCGCCGGCATGCTGCCGATGCCGGCGTAGCGCGCATAGTCGCGCGCCAGGACGAACAGCGCCACTGTCTCGTTGCGGTAGGCGTCGGAAAAACGCGCGAAACGGCGCCGTTCGGGCGTGTCGGTGGCGGCCAGCATCAGGTCGAATTCGCCGCGCTCGAACAGCAGCATGCGCCGCACCGTCGGCAGCGGCGGCGCGCTCACCAGGGTGCAGCCGGCTTCCTTGAGGATGGCCTTGGCCATGTCCATATCGAGCCCGGTCTGGACATTGTCCTCGTTGGTGAAGGAGTAGGGCGGCCATTCCTCGCTGACCATGTTCAGCGGCCGGCTGCAGGCGCCCGCCCGCCCGCCCGCGAGCAGGGTGGCGCACGCCAGCAGCGCGGTTACAGTGCGCGCAAACGCCATAGCGATGTCAGTTCGGCGGCGCGCGCAGCGTGCAGCGGATCGGTCGCGTCGGACGCGCGCGGGTGGGTGGGACGCACGTCGTGGCGCTCGATCACTTGCAGGCCGCCGGCCGCGATCAGCGCCAGCAACTGCTCGCGCGGACGCAGGCCCAGGTGCTCGGCCAGGTCGGACAGGATCAGCCAGCCTTCGCCGCCGGGCGCCAGGTGGGCCGCCAGGCCGTTCAAGAAGCCTTTGAGCATGCGGCTGTCCGGATCGTACACCGCGTATTCGATCGAGGAACTCGGGCGCCCCGGCAGCCAGGGCGGATTGCACACCACCAGGTTGGCGCGTCCTTCGGGGAACAGGTCGGCCTGCACCACCTCGACCTTGTCGAACGCGCCGAGGCGCTGCAGGTTCTCGCGCGCGCAGGAGAGGGCGCGCGCATCCATGTCGGTGGCCACCACGCGCTTGACGCCGCGCTGCGCCAGCAGGGCCGCCAGCACGCCGGTACCGGTGCCGATGTCGAAGGCCAGCGCGCATGCGGGCGGCAGCGGCGCGTCGGCCACCAGCGCCACGTACTCGCCGCGGATCGGCGAAAACACGCCGTAGTGGGGGTGGATGCGCGCGCCCAGCGCCGCGATCTCGACCCCGTTCTTGCGCCACTCGTGGGCGCCGATCAGGCCGAGCAGTTCGCGCATCGATGCCACGAACGGTTCGTCACCGCGTCCATAGGCTTCGTTGCAGGCTTGTTTGACATCCGGCGCGCGCCGCAGCGGCACGCTGTAGTCGGCCTCGAACGGCAGCAGCAGCATGGCCAGCGTGCGTGCGCGCTGCGACTGGGCCTGGCGGTGCAGGTGGAACGCTTCGGCCGCCGAGGCGGGCACCTTGGGCGGCTTGGCGCGTGCGCCCTTGTGGTCGGCGCGGCGCGCCAGCGCTTGCAGCAACTGGCGCGCGTTGTGGAAGTCGCCGCGCCAGAGCAGGGCGGTGCCTTCGCAGGCCAGGCGGTAGGCCACGTCGGCCGGGGTTTTGTCGTCGGCGATGACGACTTTTTTCGGCGGCGGCATGCCGCTCTCGGAGCGCCAGCGCGCCGTGCGCGGCTGGCCTTCCTCGGTCCAGTGGATGCGCGCCGGGGCGTCGGCAGTGTGTTCAGGTTGCATGGGGGCGATCGGTCAGTGGTGCAAAAACGGAAAACGGCAAGCGCCCCGTGCGGGCACGGGGCGTCAGAATCTCTATTATACGTGGGCAGCGCGCGCCTTCAGGCGCTGGCGAAGATGCTGCTGGCGGGCGCGCCGCCGTAGGAGCCGGCCAGCGCCTTGCTGCGCTCGAGCGTGGCGGCAGGCGGTTCATCGGCGCGCGGACGGGGGGCGAGCAGGGCGGCGCGGTCGACCAGGCGCAGCAGCCGCAGGCTCAGATTGCCGCCCACGCTGTCGCCATTCTCGCCGGCCGTGCCGTTGACGGGCGCTGACAGTTCGCGCCCGAGCAGTTTGAACAGTTCGTTCAGGCTGCCGGGGAACTTTACCGGCGGCAGCGGTTTGCCGGTCAGCACCAGCACATCGGGCGCATCGAGCTGGGCCGGGCGGGCGGCGGGCGCTGTTGTTTCGGTGGCGACGCTGGCGCTGGCCTCGTAATTGACCTCCAGCTCGAAATCGAAGGTCTGGCCATCGGCCGTGACCAGCTAGCCGGTGCCGATGAAGCTGGCGCTCTCGTTCAGGGAAAAGGCGCTGGCGCGCAGATTGCCGCTCTGGGTGGCCGAGGCCGACAACGCCGATTGCGCCTGTACCGACACCGCGTCGAAGCTGACCGTGGCGCCCTTGGCGGCATCGCCGAACAGCTTGCCGACAAAGGTGTCGAGAAATTTCTGGGCCACATCGACGGTCGACGTGGCCAGCTGGTCCACGCGGTTCATCAGGCTCTGCGGGGATAAATTGACGTTATCGTTGTACAGGGATACCGGATTGACCACCGGCAGGCGCGCGGCGACATGGCCGCTGGCCGGCGCCAGCTGTGCGCCGACGCTCCTGCCACCGGCCTGCGCGGCGGCAGGAAGGAGGGGGGATGCGGGCGGACGGGCGCTCAGGGCGGACAAGAAGGACATGGCGGTCAGACAATAAAAAAGTTGCGTTACTGACCATAACGGCAGTCTTGCCGATTACTTTAGTTATTTTTCTATTATTTTTTTATTGCCTTGAGGAATTTCAATCAATGGTGATGGGACCATTGCCCTTCCGCCGATGCGAGATAGGATTCAACAGCGTCCTTGTTTCCTGTGGCATGGCGTTTCAGCGCACCGCAGCCGCACACGCCCTGGTAGGGCTGGATATGCGAACAGGCGGACACTTTCTGCAGGAAGACTTTGACAGGTTTCTCGCAGTTGGCGCATTTGAAAGTGAGCACGCGGGCGGGTTTTGACATGGGGAAGTTCCGAACGTAAAAAAACGCGCATTTTAGCATCGCTCGATGCGCACGCAGTCAACTGCTGGCCTGGCACAGCGTTAACGGAGCAGGCCCCCGGGCGAAGTGATCGAGACAGGAAGCAAGATGAACTCCGACAAGCAACCAAGCAAGGAAAGCGTGCGCCAGTGGCTGCGCGCGCAAATCGCGCAGCGGCGTCCGCCGCCCGACCCGCAGGATATCCGGCGCGAGCTGGGCTGGGAACTGGAGAAGGCGCGCCCGGTCCGGCCGAAACGCTAACTGCGGGACTTACTGCGCAGGCGGCGGTATTACATTGATTACGTGCACGATGGTCTGCGTTTCGAGCTCATCCGGGATGCGGATATTCGGTCCGAGAAAATCCTTTTTGTTCCGGGTGATGATCAGCCGCCGCGTTATATTTCCGGTTGCGCGGATGATGGCGTCCAGTAACGGGATCTTCGGCAGACTGCGCATACTCGCGCCACGGATCGCCGCAGCCTCGTGCATGATTGCTTCGTCTGTTTGAATGACTTCGAATCCGCCGCTCACCAGGAATGCGCGCGTGCCCGGCTGCTCCGAAGGCGGCGTCCCCGCAATCAGCTTCATCCAGGTGACGCTGCTGATGGCAGGATTGGTGTAATGACCCAATTCCTGGGGGGCTTCAGGAATGCCATTGAGCGCGTCGATGAGGATGTTGGTGTCAAATAGGACTAGCGCCATTCAGCCCTCGACTCTATTTGGTATTGAAGACCGTCTTTGGGCGTGTCGTCACGATCCTTCCACATGCCGAACGCGGCATTGAGTGCGGCAAGGCGCCTGGCTCGCTCGCTTTGCAACGCGTCATCGGCGGCCTGCGGCCCGCCTGGCGCATCTTGGGGAGGACGTGTGGACGCCAGCGCTTCTTCCGACGCGCCCTGGTCAACGTCCGGATGCGACGCTTCGCTTTCACCGTTGACGTCAATGTCGCAGTTGACCGATGTGCACGCCGGCGCAACAGGCGCACCCGGCGCGGGCGTACCGGAACAACTGAATTGAAGGACATGCTTGTTCTCGACGCTGTTCCCGGTTCCACGGAACGTTGTGACGCAGGTCAAATGGAAATGCGCCGAGAACGATGGCGCCGGCGAGGTACGAGGCCCGCTCCCGGCCAGCCGCTCCTGGCCGTCGTCGTCCAAGGGACCGGCGGCGCAAGCCTGCTCCGTCGCCGGCGTGAAAGCGCAGTCATTTTCGTAAAGTGAGCTCATCTTTTGCTCCCGTTTGTCGATGCGTGCCGACCCAGTCTAGCGCAATTCGGCCAGCACGACCCGGCGCTTCGCGACAAAATTTGAGGGGATTGCCGACGGAGAAAACAAGCCGCTCAGGCCGCCGCGCGCCAGGTATTGCGCCCGGCCTGCTTGGCCTGGTACAGCTGCATGTCGGCCTGCTGCAGCAGCGCGTCCGGTTCGAGCGTGCCGCCGCTGAAGTAGGCCAGCCCGATACTGGCCGAGACCGACACCGTGACCGCGCCCAGTTCGAACGGCGCCCGCATCGCGCTGACGATCTTGGCCGCGATGGCCTGCGCATCTTCCGGGCGCGCCAGCTTTTCCATGATGATGGTGAATTCGTCGCCGCCCAGGCGTGCCACGGTATCGCTGGCGCGCAGGGTCTGCGTCAGGCGCGCCGAGAATGCCTTGAGCAGGGCATCGCCCACATGGTGTCCGTAGGTGTCGTTGACCGGCTTGAAATGGTCGACGTCCATGTACATCAGCGCCATCAGGTGGCCGTCGTCGGCGCTCTCGCGCATGGCCATGCTGAGCTTGTGCAGGAAGCCGGCGCGGTTGGCCAGCCCGGTGAGGGCGTCGACCTGGGCCAGTTTCAGCAAGCGCTTCTTCTCGCGCTTTTGCGAGGTGATGTCCTGGCGCATGACGTGAAAGCCGACCACCGTCACCCCATCCTCGCCCAGTTGCGGAATGTAGGTCACTTCGAGCGCGCGTTCCGCGCGTTCCGCGCCTTCGGCGCCGTCGTGTTCCTCGAACACCAGCGTTTCGCCCTTGAGCGCGCGCAGGATGTACGGTTCGAGCGTGGCGAAACGCTGCTCGCCGACGGTCTGGCGCACCGTCATGCCCGGCACGGCCACGCCGTCGCGTCCGAACTCGCGGTGGTAAGCCAGGTTGTGGAAGCGATAGACCTGGTTGGCGTCGATATAGGCCACCATGGCCGGCAGCGTATCGGCGATGGTGCGCAGGCGCGCCTCGCTTTCGCGCAGCGCCAGTTCGGCTTCGCGCAGGGTGGTGATGTCGTCGATGGTGCCGACAAAACCTTCGATGCGCTCGCCGATGCGCACCGCCGCCACCTTGACCGACGCCCATACCAGGCTGCCGTCGGGACGCAGGCAGCGCACCATTTTCTTGAACGGTTCGGGGTTCCGGCGCTGGTGCAGGAAGATCCCGTTGAGGCTGTCGCGTTCCTCCGGATGGAGCGCATCCTTCCAGCCGCCGCCCAGCGCCTGCTCGCGCGTCAGGCCGCTGATGGTTTCGAACATGCGGTTGACGTAGGTGCAGTTGCCGCGCAGGTCGGCGCGGACCAGGCCGAGCGGGGAGGCGTTGGTGATCGCGGTCAGCTGCGCTTCGCTGTTGCGCAGGTTCTGTTCCTGCTCATGGCGCCGGGTCACGTCTTCGGCGATGCACAAGATGTATTCGATGGCGCCGTCGTTGTCGAACAGCGGCACCGACACCGTGTGCAGGTAGCGCAATTCGCCGTCGGGCCGGCGCAGCGGTTTTTCGGGCAGGTCCAGCGCCGCCGGACTGGCCATCATGGCGCGGTCTTCTTCAGGGCTGAAGAGGGCGAAATCGGGGGCGAAGGCGAGGCAGTCGGTCTTGCCGATCACGTCTTCGGCGGCGTAGCCGGTGGCCGCTTCGGCCGCCTTGTTCCATACCACCATGGTGCCGAAGCTGGCCGGGCGCACGCTCTTGACGTAAATGAGCAGCGGCAGGTGTTCGATGAGCGATTGCAGAAAGCCGCGGTTGCCGCTGATTTCGAGTTCGGCCAGCTTGCGCGCGCTGATGTCGCGCCAGCTGACCGCCACGCCATCCGGAATCGGCACGATCTGGTGGCGGATCCACAGCGCCCGTTCGCCGGGGGCGCGCAGCTCGACTTCTTCTTCGAGCGGGTGCGATTCGAGCAGCACCCGGGCGTAGCGTTTGAGGAATGGCGGGTCGACCTCGCGCGGCAGCAGCGGCAGGATGCCCTGGCCGGTGACGGCGGCGCGCGTGTGCCCCAGCATGGCCGCGCCCTTGTCGTTGATGTCGGCCACGACGAAGTCGCTGATCCTGCCGTCGGCGTCGCGCCGGGCCTTGAGGAACATCACGCCATCGAGGCTGCCCTCGGCGGCCGCGCGCGAGGTGGCCTGGGCGTCGCGCGCGGCGCGCATGCTGGCGCGCAGGCGCGCGCTCTGGCGCATCAGCAGCATCGTCACCGCAGCGATCGCCAGCGTTGCGGCCAGCGCCATCCACAGGTAGCGGATGCGGTGGCGTTCGAATTTTTCCATCGCGGAGCGCTCGGTGATGCCCACCACCGCCACCAGCGCGTAGCGGTCCATGTCGCTGTAGCTGTAGATGCGCGCGATGCGGTCCGGCGGCGCGCTCGGTTCCAGTTCATCGGCAAAGGCGCCGGCCGCCTTGCGCGCACGGAATCCGAGGCGTTCGCCCACGAACAGGCGCTCGCCCACGCGCCCGATGGTGAGCCGGGCGTCGTGCGCCCACAGGAACAGGGCCGCTTCGTCGTCCACGCTGACGCGGTCGTAGTCGTCGACGAAGTAAAGCGGGTCGATCATGATCACGATGGCGCCGCTGAATGCGCCGCTGCCATCGTTGAGGCGGCGCGCGATCTGGATCAGCCACTTGCCGCTGCGCGGCTCGACCACCGGGGTCGCGAACCGGGAGGCGTCGCCGGCGCCGCCCGCGAGCGCCTGGAACCAGGAGGTGGCGGCGATCGGGCCGGGGCCGGCGCGGAAGCCGTTGGCGCTGTCGAGCAGCATGCCGTGGCGGTCGATCAGGGCCATCGGCAGGTTGAGCTTGGCCGGCAGCACGCTGTCGAGCAAGCCGTTGCGCTGGGAGAACTCGGGCAGGCGCAGGGCGCCGTCGGTTTCCTCGTACTTGAGCTTGAAGAGCTGGGTCGCGTGGTCGCTCTGGCGCAGGATGTGGCTGACATGCTCGGACAGCACGCGCGCCAGCGCCTGGCTGGACAGCACCGCGTCGTGATGGGCGGCGCCGCGCTCGACCCCCATCTGGTGAAACAGGGTGATCCACATGGCCGCCACCAGCGACAGCGCGAAGCACGGGAGCAGCAGGACCCGGAACAGGCGCCTGGCTGATCGGCGAAATACGCTGGCGGAAGGAATAGGCGTCCCCAGATGGTTGCTTGGCATCGAAAGAAATGATGTGCGAGGCTGAAAATGCTTGAAATTCGGCCGCACCGTAACTTACATTCTGCGCGCAAATGGCGGCGTTTTGGTTGGCGCACTCAAAAAAATCTTGGGTGCAAGAACAAAGCGTGACGTTTCGTTACTAAATCGGCGCGCCGCCGGTGCCTTGCGCGGGCATCAGGCGGCGACACGTTGCGGATGTGCCTATAAGAAATCACTGATGGGGCACGCCTTGCGCTAGATCAAAGCTGTGGTGTCGGAGTTCTTTACACTGATTTCTCCGGGCTGATGAAAAAGTTCATAAAGAACAACTCCAAGCCTGCCAAAATATACGACTCCAGCCAGGCTCCCCGGCGCTTCCAGCGTGCGGGTCTTGCGCATGCGGGCAACTTTTGAGGAGACCGAATGTTAACGGCGACATATACCCTGGTTGCACTGTCTGTCGAACAAGCGAAGATTCGTACGCAGGTGCAGGAGGTGCAAAAGCTGCTTCACTCGACGTTCGCGCATCAGAATGCGCTTGCCGCCGCGCAGGTGAGTGCCGCCTGCGAGACCGTCAAGCGTTTGTACGAAAATTGCCACTGGCGCAAGATCGACATGTTCCTGGTGCCGGCCATCCGCAAGGCCAGTCCCGCCGCCGACCGCCTGCTGCTTGACCTGGAAGAACTGGGCCGGGCCGCCGGCGACGCGGTGGGCGTGCTGGTGGTGCGGCTCGGCTTCCAGGCGCTTGACAGCTATGCCAGCGTGGCCCAGTTCTGCGCCGCGCTGGAAGCATTTTGCAGCGCCACCCTCAAGCGCCTGGAGCGCGAGGAACACGAACTGTTTCCCATCGCGCGGTCCGTGATTTCCGGCGAAGCGTGGTTTTCCATCGCCAACGAAATGCTCTTGCACGATGCTTACGTGCAAGAACGCAAACCGTCGCGCCAGGCCATCGTCCTGTCCCGGCGCGGGCATGGCGGCGAACACGAGCGCGTGGACGACGGGCGCGAGCGCCGCTTCGCACCGCATTTCGCGCATTAAACGCCATCCACCCGGCCGGCGCAGGCGCGGGTTCCCGGGCCGGCGGGCCTTCAACGTGCCCGCGCCGGGGCAGGATGGCCTGGATTGTTGCTGCCAGGCCCGGTCCGCGCTGATCACCTTGCCCCGGCGGCGCAAGCCACCTGCGGTATCGTGCATGAATACTCCTCCCGATCGCGTGCTTTCCGCGCCATTCTTGCTATGATGGTGGTTTTGAATGGTTGATATCACGTCATGTTCGAATTCCTTTTCAAGCGACCGGCCGACAAGTCCGATACCCCTGCCGGGAAGTCCGTGCAGGCGAGCCCGAATCCAGCTCCGGCAGCCGCGCAGACCAGCGCGCTGCGTGCCCAGCAGGCCGAAAAGGTAGCCGCGCTGGCCGGCGATGAAGCCGCCGCCGTCGAGTTCATCCTGCAATCCGATTTTTCCGAACTGCGCCTTGCCGCCGCCGAGCACGTGCATTCGGCCGCCGCGCTCGAACGCGTGCATGCGGCCATGCGCAATACCGACCGCCGCGTCGCCAAGCTGATGCAGTCTCGCCTGGATGCGCTGCGCCACCACCTGGCCGAGCTTGCGCGCGGCCAGGCCTGCATCGAGCAGGCGCAAACCCTGCTCAAGGACGAGAAGCTCTCGCCCAACCAGGTGGCCGACCTGGACCGCCGCTGGTCGGTGATCGCCGCGCCGGAACTGGCCGCCCAGTTCGATGCCATCCGCGCCCAGCTGGCGCAGCGCCTCGAAGCCCAGATGAGCTTGCAGCGCGCCATGATCGACAGCCTGACTGCCTTGCGCGCCTTGGGCAGCAGCGAGCTGCGCGCCGCCGAGCTTGCGGAGCGCCTGGAACAGATGGCGCAGGCCCACGCCGCCGCGCTGGCCGCGCCGGAACACGGCTCGCTGCCGCGCAGCCTGACCAATGAATTCGCTTCCGAGCACGCGCGCCTGTCCGCCTCGCTGGGCGCGCTGGAGCAGGGCCAGTCGGCCGTGATCGCGCGCGAAACCGCGCTGGCCGAATGGCGCGCCACGCCGCCCGGCGCATTCAACCAGGACCAGCTGAAAAAAGCCTGGCAGCAGTTGCCGCCAGCACCAAAGGACGCCGGCGCCGACCTGCAGCAGCGCTTCGAGGTGCTGCTTGCCTCGCTGCCGGCCGCGGTCCCCTCGGCGCACAAGCCGAAAGAAGCGCGCAAGAACGCGCCCGCGCAAGCGCCCGACCAGCATGTCATCGACACGCTCGACGCCATGGAAGCGGCCCTGCAGCAAGGCTCGCTCGGCAGCGCGGCCGACATGGACAAGATCCTCAAGGACAGCAAGGGCACGCGCCTGACGCCCGCCATGGCCGATCGCCTGGCGCACGCGCGCGCCGAACTCAAACGCCTGTCGGACTGGGCGCGCTGGGGCGGCAACGTCTCGCGCGAGGAATTGATCAAGGCGGTCGAGCAGCTCACCACGCAAAAACTGGCGATGAGCGAACTGGCCAAGAAAGTCGGCAGCATGCGCGAACGCTGGAAGTCGCTCGACACCCTGTCCGGCGCCGCGCCGAAAAGCCTGTGGGAGCGCTTTGACGCCGCCTGCAGCGCCGCCTACGCGCCTGCCGCCGCCCACTTCAAGCACCTGGCAGACGAACGCCACACCAACGCGGCCAAGGCGCAAGCCCTGATCGCCGAAGCGGCGCTCGAAACAGCCAAGCTGGCCGAAGGCGAGAGCGTCGACTGGAAGCACATGGCGGCGACCGTGCAGCGCATGCGCCTGGCGTGGAGCCACCTGGGTGCGATCGACCGCAAGGAAAAGAAGCGCCTCGACCACGAATTCACCGATGCGCTCAACACCTTGCAGGCGCCGCTGGAACAGCAGCGCAAGAACGAAGTGGCCGAACGCGAATCGATGATCGCCCAGGTGGGCGCGCTCGACGCCCATGACCGCCACGCGCTCGACACCTTGCGCTCGCTGCAGGAACGCTGGCAGGAACATGCGCGCGCGGTGCCGCTCGAACGCAAGTCCGAGCAGGCGCTGTGGCAGAAATTCCGCGCCGCCTGCGATGCCGTCTTCGCGCGCCGCAAGGAAAGCGCCAACGCGGCCGACGCCGAACGGCGCAGCCACCAGGAAGCGAAAGACGCCATCAGTGCGCGCCTCGAACACGCCGCCGGCGAGCCTGGCGCCGCCGCCCACGCCGCCAAACTGCTGCGCGACGCGGCCGCCGAATGGAACACCATCGGCGCCGTCCCGCGCGCCAACGAAGCGAAGGTCGAGAAGCGCTACCACGCAGCCATCGGCGCGTTGCAGCACCATGTGGACGCCGCCAAGCGCGACGCCAGCCGTGCCCAGGCCAGCGCCCTGCGCGACAAGCTGCGCCTGTGCCAGGAACTCGAAGCGCAGGTTGCCGCCGGCGGCGTGGATGCCGACAGCGCCGACAGCACCGGCTGGGCCGCGCGCTGGAGCGCCTTGCCGGCGCTGGACGCCAGTTACGAACGCACGCTCAAGGCACGCTTCGATGCGGCGCTGGCGGCGCGTGGCGAAGGCCGGGCCGCCTTCGCCGCGCTGCTCGAAAAGAACCGCGCGCCGCTGCTGCACGAAATCCTGCGCCTCGAAATCGGGGCCGGCATCGACAGCGGCAGCGAGTTCGCGCGCGAGCGCCTGAAACTGCAGGTCGAGACCTTGCAGTCCTCGCTCAAGTCGGGCCAGAAGCCGGGCAACCAGGCGGCCCGGTTCCTGCAACTGTGCGCCACCCCGGCCCTGGTCGACGACCGCACGGCGTCGCGCATCGAGCACCTGTTCACGCGCATCGCCAAGGACGGCAAATGATGGCGGTGCGGGTCCAGACCGCCGACTTCGACCTGAGCACCGAAATGGCGGCCCTGCGCGCGCAGGATGCGCGCATCGGCGCGGTCGTCACCTTTGTCGGCACCGTGCGCGACATGAACGACGGCGCCAGCGTGGCCGCCATGGAGCTCGAACACTATCCCGGCATGACCGAGCAGGCGCTGGAACAGATCGTGGCGCAGGCTGGTCAACGCTGGCCTCTGTACGGCGCGCTGGTGGTGCACCGGGTCGGGCCGCTCGCGCCGCTCGACCAGATCGTGCTGGTGGCGTGCACCGCGGCGCACCGTGGCGAAGCGTTCGCCGCCTGCGAATTCATCATCGATTACCTCAAGACCGACGCCCCGTTCTGGAAGAAGGAGCAAACACCCGATGGTGCGCGCTGGGTCGACGCGCGCGTCACCGACGACGCCGCGCTGGCCAAGTGGACCGCGCATCGGGCTGACAAGTGAATTTTGTCGCCGTCGGCGTGGGAGCCGCGCTCGGTGCGTGGCTGCGCTGGGGGCTGGGACTGTGGCTCGGTGCCCTGCACCCGAAACTGCAGCTCGGCACCCTGGCCGTGAACCTCGGCGGCGGCTATCTGATTGGCGTGGCGCTCGGCTTTTTCGCGGCGCATCCGCAACTGCCGCCCGAGTGGCGCCTGTTCGCGGTGACCGGCTTCCTGGGCGGGCTGACGACATTCTCCACTTTTTCCGGCGAAGCGATGGTGCTGCTCGAACGCGGCGACTATGGCTGGGCGCTGGCCCATTCGGCGCTGCACCTGGCCGGATCGATTACCTGCTGTATCGCCGGCTATGCAAGCTGGCGCGCATTATCAACGTGATGTCAAACCAAGGAGAATTGAATGTCCAAGCAACTGCCGCAACGTCCTACCGGTGCCTTTATCGGCGCGTCCTGGGCGGCCCTGTTCGTCGGCGCCGGTACCTTCCTCATCGGACTGTGGAACTCGACGATGCAGCTCAATGAGCGCGGCTATTACTTCACCCTGCTGATGTACGGGCTGTTCGCCGCCGTGTCGCTGCAAAAATCGGTGCGCGACCGCCTCGAAGGCGTGAAGGTCACGGGCATTTACTTTGCGCTGTGCTGGGTGTCCTTGCTGCTGTCGGTGCTGCTGCTGACGGTGGGCTTGTGGAATGCCACGCTGGCGCAGAGCGAGAAGGGCTTCTATGCGATGTCCTTCGTCCTGAGCCTGTTCGCCGCGGTGGCCGTGCAAAAGAACGTGCGCGACGTCGCGCTGTCGGAAGACACGAAAGACGTGTACTTCGATTCCGACAAACAGTAAAACCACGCCGGGCCGCGTAGCGCGGCCCGGCAGCCGCATCACTGCTGCGGGAACTTCATCGCCTTCCTGACCGCCAGGCAGCGCCGCTCGTTTTCATGCTGGTCGCGCAGCGCGCGCAGGGTCCCTTCCGACAATCCCTTCAACTGCCTGCCGGCCTTTGCCAGGCGCTCGACGCTGGCCGGCGTGCAGTCCTTGGGGATCAGCGTTGCGGCCCAGGTGCGCATGTAGACCGGGCCGGCCGCCTTGTCGAGCGCCGGTAGCTGGCGCAGGCGCTGCGCCGCGCTCATTTCGCTCAGGGCCCGCTGCGCCGGCGGATACAGGTTTTCCATGGCCGTGCGCACGCGCGAAAACGGCAGCGCCGTTTTCAGGTCCATGATCGTGGCCAGCCATTCCTGCTTGACGGCGGCATCGGGCCGGATCACGGCGGCGCGCAGCGCGGCCGCCTGGCCGGTATCGGAATTGTCGCGCGCCTGTTCGGCGGCGAGCAAGGCCCCGCTGCCGGCATAACCGGCGCGGCTGAGCGCTTCGACGATTTTCCAGCGCAGGTCCTGGTCCAGCGGCACGCCGTCGAGCACGGTGCTGCCGTCCAGGACCGATACCAGCCGCTGCTGCGCTTGCGCGGTGGTGGCGGCGTCCAGGTAGGCGTTGATCCAGCGGTGCGTGAAGTTGGCGTTGCCCTTGCTGGCCAATACGCCGCTCCAGGTCATCTCTTCCAGCGCGGCGATGGTCTTTTGCGCGTAGCGCGGCGGCGCGTGCATCACGTCGATATAGTATTTGGCGCCCGCCACCTTGGTCAGCACATCGCCGAGCAGGTTGTAGTTCTTTTCGAGCGGCGCATTGCTTAGTGCCGTCTGGATGAAGCTTTCCAGCGGCAGTTCGCCATCGCGCACGCCGTCCCACAGGCTTTGCCACATCATCGCGCGCAGCAGCGGCTCCTCGATGGCGCCCAGCTGGCTGCTGGCCGTTGCAAACGAGCGCTTGTCCAGCTTGACCTTGACGTAGCCCCAGTCCTGGTAGTTCGGATACACCAGGTCGGGGCAGGCGCTGCCCACCAGCGCCGGCACCGCTGTCACGGCGCCGCTGTAGGTGACCGGCACGGTCTTGCCGGGAACGAGCTTGCCGCCATCGAGAATGAAGGTCGCGACCTGCACGCGCTGCTCGCGCAGGGTCGGCAGCGCTGCCGTGGCGCCCTGGCGCAAGGTGAAGCTGGCGACCTTGCCGGCCTGGCAGCGGTACTCGGCCGCCAGCGTGTTCACGCCGGCCTTGTACAGCCATTGCCTGGTCCACGGCTTGAGGTCGCGCCCGGCGGCGTCGCCCAGGCTGCCGATGAAGTCATCGAGCTGCGCGTTCTTGTACTGGTACTTCACGAGGTAATTGTGCACGCCCTTGCGGAACACTTCCTCGCCCAGCAAATGGCGCAGCTGCTTGAGGGTCGACGCGCCTTTCGAGTAGGTGATCGCATCGATGTTGTCGAACGCGTTTGCGCTCGACGCCACCGGCACCTCGATCGGGTGCGTGGCCGGGCTCTGGTCCTGCACATAGGCTTCCTGCTTGCCTTCGGAATAGAAGGTTTGCCAGGCGCCGGTGAACTCGGTCGATTCGGCCGTCGCCATGGTGGCCATGAAGGAGGCGAAGCTTTCGTTGAGCCACAGGCCATTCCACCATTTCATGGTCACCAGGTCGCCGAACCACTGGTGCGCCATTTCGTGCAGGATCACTTCGGCCAGGCTTTCGCGCTGGGCGTCGGTCATGGCCGCCTTGTACAGGAAGCCGTCTTCGGCGAAGGTCACCGCCGCCGCGTTTTCCATGGCGCCGTACAGGAAGTCCGGCACCATCAGCTGGTCGTACTTTTCAAACTGGTAGGGAATGCCGAAGTAATTGTCGAAGTAGGCCAGACCCTGTTTGGTGTACTTGAACCAGTCGGCGGGCGACACCTGCGCGGCTACCGACTGGCGTGCGAACAGGCGCATCGGATACGGGCCGCTGTTGTCTTCCCAGACCTTGTACGGTCCCGCGTGCATCGAAAAATTGTAGGCGCTCAGCTGTTTGGTGGCCGGGAAGGTCCAGCGCCGCGTGGCGCCGCGCTCCTCGATGGCGCTTTCGCGCCTGGTGGAGACCACCTGCCAGTCGGCCGGCGCGGTCACGGTCAGTTGATAAGTCGCTTTCAGGTCGGGCTGGTCGAACAGGGCAAACATCTGGCTCGCCGCCGCCGGCTCGAAATGCGAGTAGGTGTAGACCTTGCCGTCGACCGAGTCGAGCATGCGGTGCAGCCCTTCGCCATTGGTGCTGTGGGCGCGCTGGTAGCTCACCGCGATGCTGTTGCGGCCCGCCTTGAGGTGGCGCGCTGCAATCGTGATGTAGGCCTTGTTGTACTGGGGCGCTAGCGTCACGCCGTTGACGCTGAGGGCGGTGATGCTGGCCTTGTCCAGGTCGACGGTAATGGGTGCGCGCGCATCGGTCAGGTCGAACTGCAGGGTGCTGCTGCCGCTGAAGGACTCCTGGCCGCTCAGCGTAAAGTCGAGCACATACGCGACATTGGCGATGCGCTTCGAGCGCGCCGCCGCGTCGGCCTCGGTGAGCGCGTCGGCACGCACGGGCGCCGGCGCCGGGGCGGCGGTACAGGCGGCGCTGGCCAGGAGGAGGGCGCCGAGGGCGCGCAAGCGAGGAATAGACAAGGCGGCACCTCAATATAAGTTTCAAGATCGCAAGAGTATCACGGGCAATCGCCTCGATCGGCTTGCGTGCCTTGAAAAAGGCGCGCGCGGCCCAATCTTTCAATCAAGTTAATCGCACTTTTTTGTGGAGCTCGACCATGCGCCAAGACAAAATGACCACCAAACTGCAGGAAGCGCTGTCCGATGCGCAAAGCCTCGCGGTGGGCAATGACAATCAGTATATCGAACCGGTCCACCTGCTGTCGGCCCTGTTGAACCAGGACGACGGCGCCGCGCGCTCGCTGCTGCAGCGCGCCGGCGTGAACGTGGGCAGCCTGACCACGGCCCTGCGCAGTTCCCTGGAGCGCCTGCCCAAGGTGTCCGGCAACGGCGGCCAGGTGCAGGCGGGGCGCGAGTTCGTGGGCGTGCTCAATCTGGCCGACAAGGAAGCGCAGAAGCGCGGCGACCAGTTCCTGTCCAGCGAAATGGTGCTGCTGGCGCTGACCGAAGACAAGTCCGACGCCGGTACCCTGGCGCGCGAAAGCGGCCTGACTCGCAAGGCCCTGGAGACCGCGATCCAGGCCGTGCGCGGCGGCGAGGGCGTGAAGTCGGCCGACGCCGAAGGCCAGCGCGAATCGCTGAAAAAATATACGCTCGACCTGACCGAGCGCGCCCGCCTCGGCAAGCTCGATCCGGTGATCGGGCGCGATGATGAAATCCGGCGCGCGATCCAGGTGCTGCAGCGCCGCACCAAGAACAACCCGGTGCTGATCGGCGAGCCTGGCGTGGGCAAGACCGCCATCGTCGAAGGCCTGGCGCAGCGCATCATCAATGGCGAGGTGCCCGATTCGCTCAAGGGCAAGCGCGTGCTCTCGCTCGACATGGCGGCCCTGCTGGCGGGCGCCAAGTACCGCGGCGAGTTCGAGGAACGCCTCAAGTCGGTGCTCAAGGAACTGGCGCAGGACGAGGGCCAGACCATCGTCTTCATCGACGAAATGCACACGATGGTCGGCGCCGGCAAGGCCGAAGGCGCCATGGATGCGGGCAATATGCTCAAACCCGCGCTGGCGCGCGGCGAACTGCATTGCGTCGGCGCGACCACGCTCGACGAATACCGCAAGTACATCGAGAAGGATGCCGCGCTGGAGCGCCGCTTCCAGAAGATCATCGTGGACGAGCCGAGCGTGGAAGCGACCATTGCCATCCTGCGCGGCCTGCAAGACAAATACGAGCTGCATCACAAGGTGGAGATCACCGACGCGGCCATCATCGCGGCGGCCGAACTGTCGCACCGCTACATCACCGACCGCTTCCTGCCCGACAAGGCGATCGACCTGATCGACGAAGCGGCCTCGAAGATCAAGATCGAGATCGATTCCAAGCCGGAGGTGATGGACAAGCTGGAACGCCGCATCATCCAGCTGAAAATCGAACGCGAAGCGGTCAAGAAGGAAAAGGACGAGGCCTCGCGCAAGCGGCTTGACCTGATCGACGAGGAAATCGTGCGCCTGGAACGCGAGTACAACGATTTCGAGGAAATCCTCAAGTCCGAGAAGGCCATCGTGCAGGGCACCACGCACATCAAGGAAGAAATCGAGCGTGTGCGCCTGCAGATGGAAGAAGCGACGCGCAGCAGCAACTGGCAGAAAGTGTCGGAGCTCCAGTACGGCAAGCTGCCCGAACTCGAAGCGCAGTTGAAGCACGCCGAAGCCGATACCACGCGCGCCGCCGAAAATGCCAAGCCGAAGCTGCTGCGCACCCAGGTCGGCGCCGAGGAAATCGCCGAAGTGGTCTCGCGCGCGACCGGCATTCCGGTCTCGCGCATGATGCAGGGCGAGCGTGACAAGCTGCTGCACATCGAAGAAAAGCTGCACGAGCGCGTGGTGGGGCAGGACGAGGCGATTGTCGCCGTGTCCGACGCGATCCGGCGTTCGCGCGCCGGCCTGTCGGACCCGAACCGCCCGTACGGCTCCTTCATGTTCCTCGGCCCCACGGGGGTCGGCAAGACCGAGTTGTGCAAGGCGCTGGCGGGCTTCCTGTTCGATACCGAGGAGTCGATGATCCGCATCGACATGAGTGAATTCATGGAGAAGCATTCGGTGGCCCGCCTGATCGGCGCGCCGCCCGGCTACGTGGGTTACGACGAAGGCGGCTACCTGACCGAAGCCGTGCGGCGCAAGCCGTACAGCGTGATCCTGCTCGATGAAGTCGAAAAGGCGCACAGCGATGTCTTCAACGTGCTGCTGCAAGTGCTCGACGATGGCCGCATGACCGATGGCCAGGGACGCACGGTGGACTTCAAGAACACGGTGATCGTGATGACCTCGAACCTGGGATCGCACAAGATCCAGTCGATGGACAGCGACGATCCGGGCGTGGTCAAGCTGGCGGTGATGGCCGAGGTGCGCTCGCACTTCCGGCCGGAGTTCATCAACCGGATCGACGAGATCGTGGTGTTCCATGCGCTCGACGAGAAGAACATCGGCGCCATCGCCAAGATCCAGCTCAAGCACCTGGAACAGCGCCTGGCGAAGATGGAGATGACGCTCGATGTCTCGGAAGAAGCCTTGCAGAAGATCGCCGAGGCGGGCTACGACCCGGTGTATGGCGCGCGGCCGCTCAAGCGGGCCATCCAGCAGCAGATCGAAAATCCGCTGTCGAAGCTGATTTTGTCGGGACGCTTCGGACCCAAGGACCAGATCCCGGTGCGGGTCAGGAACGGCAGCCTGAGCTTCGAGTAAGCAGGCGGCGGGTAGTCAAACAGGCGCGGGCGGGCAGGCAGCCCGTCCGCGCCTGTTGTGGATCAACGCTTGCGGCGCACGCCGACCAGGCCTGCCAGGCCAAGCATGAAGAGCGCAATCGCGCCCGGCTCGGGAACCACGTTCCAGCCGATCACGTCAAAATACTGCACGTCCAGCGGCGACAGGCCGAGCTTTTCGCCACGGCCGGCGGTCGGGTCGAGCAGGCCCAGATGCATGTCGTCCTGCCAGTGGCTGGCTTGCTGGCCATCGCCATAGGTCGAGCCGGTGGAGAAGGTCGCCAGGGTGTTCTGGCACTTATCGAGCGAGAAGTACTTGGTGCGCGTGTCGGCCGACCAGTCCAGGTCCGCCGCCTTTTTCTTGCTGTGGTCCGAGCAGCGATACAGGTCGCCTGGGGAAATGTAGGTGAACTCGGCGTCGGCATAGTCGCCGTCGCGGTTGTAGTCGAGCACGTCGACGCCGCTGATGAAGCCGAGCGCGTGGCCGATTTCGTGCGCGGCCACGCCGATGAAGTCGAAGGCCTTGCCGTCGACGCCATTGCTCGGATCGAAGTCCCAGCTGAACAGGCTGCTGAAATTGATTTCGCCGTCGGAGATGTCATCCTTGGCGTCGGCCAGGCCGAGCGCGCGCGCGTTGGCGCGGGTCATGCGGATGTTGCTGTTGTTGTCATCGCAGTTATCGTCCAGGAAGGGCGTGGCGCTGCCGATGCCCGACGGGTTGGTGCCGGTGCCGTTCATGATCACGTTCAGGCAGCTGCTTTTCGACAGGTTGGCCACGGCGGTCTTGTCGCTGATGCTCCAGGCGTCCTTGGCGAGTGCCTTGCGGTAGCCGTCGTAGCTGAACAGTTCCTGGGTCGAGCCGGTCGAACCGAGCACGCCCGGATCGAGCGCCATGAAGCCGATGTTCAGGTTGACCTGTACGTTGTCATGCAACACATTGGTCCAGCGCGCGGCAGCGGCCTGGAAGCCGGCCAGCGCCAGCGGATCCATGCCGGGCGCGGGCGTGAAGTTGATGACGAGTGCCTGGGCCGAGCCCGCGTATGCGCACAGGAGGACCGGCGCGATCTTCAGTAGACGTTTTAAAGTTTTCATTTCCGCTTTTCAAGGTGTCGCTGATTGGAATCAGACTATTAATATATTTTTCATCACGCTTCATGCTGAGCAGCATTGCATGGATGAGTTACTCTCAAAAACGTATGCTAGAGAGCAAGTTTCGTGCCAGAATGTTAAGCCCTTGTTACTAAAGATTAAATTTTTCCAGAGGCGGGATTTGACAGTTCGACTGTAAAGATTTCCGACAGTCAAGGAGGGTAGTGGCAGGGTGGGTGAGCCGGACAGGACGGCTGGCCCGGAATGCAAAAACCGCCCTTCCCGCAGTAGCAGGAAGGACGGTTTTCGGTCGGGGCAAGGCCCCCGGTCTAGCGCTGGGGAATCAGCCGCGGCCCTGGCGCATGAAGCGCTGGATGTGGTCAATCATCACGGTATCCGAATACGGCTTGCCAAGCAACACATCGACGCCGGCATCGGCGGCCTTGGTCTGGTAGCTTTCTTCGGCACTGATCATGATCACGGGGATGTGCGCCGTCAGCGGGTTCTCGCGCACGTGGCGGGTCAGCTCAAAGCCGTTCATGCCGGGCATTTCAACGTCGGTGATCAGCACGTCGGGCATGCGCTCGGCGATCTGTTTCATCGCATCGAGACCATCTTCCGCCATCGCCACCTGAAACTGATTGTTGACCAGCAAGCGGTTGGTTTTCACGCGCACGACCTTGGAGTCGTCCGCGATCATGACCACCGTGTCGGCAGCGGCTTTCGGCTCGATCACGCGGGCCGGGGCGGCCGGGGCGGCTGGAGCGACTGGAGCGGCAGCTTGCTGGCGGGCCGCTTCTTCCTCGGCCAGGCGTGCTGCGGCGCTGCGCTGCGCGTCCGCCTGCGCTGCCTGTTCGGCAGCGAGCCGTAGCGCTTCCACACGGGCAGCCTGTTCGGCTTCCGCTTGTGCCGCCTGCGCGGCTGCAATACGTTGCGCCTCGATGCGTTCGGCTGCGATGCGCGCGGCTTGTTCGGCGGCGACGCGTTCCGCTTCAAGGCGGGCGGCTTGTTCGGCGGCAATGCGTTCCGCTTCCGCCTTGGCGGCCTGTTCTGCTTGCAGGCGTGCCGCCTCGGCCTCGGCGCGGCGCTGTGCTTCGATGCGCGCGGCCTCTTCGGCGGCAAGACGGTCGGCTTCGATGCGTTTGGCTTCTTCAGCGGCAAGACGGTCGGCTTCAATGCGTTCGGCTTCTTCGGCGGCAAGACGCTCGGCTTCGCGGCGCGCCGCATCGTCGGCGGCAATGCGGTCAGCTTCGCGCTGGGCCGCTTCAATCGCGGCGCTGCGTTCGGCTTCCAGCTGGGCGGCATGTGCATCGGCCAGGCGCTTCGCTTCCAGCTGCGCGGCGTGCTCGTCGGCGATGCGCTGCGCTTCCAGTTGGGCGGCGTGCTCGTCGGCGATGCGTTTTGCTTCCAGCTGCGCGGCCTGTTCATCGGCAAGGCGTTGCGCTTCCTGGCGCGCCGCTTCCTCGGCGGCTTGACGTTCCGATTCCAGGCGCGCAGCGTCGGCAGCGGCAATGCGTTCGGCTTCCAGACGGGCCGCTTCGGCGGCGGCAATGCGCTCGGCTTCCAGACGCGCGGCTTCGGCGGCGGCGCTGCGTTCGGCTTCCAGCCGGGCCGCTTCGGCAGCGGCAACACGCTCGGCTTCCAGGCGCGCCGCTTCGGCTGCGGCGATGCGCTCGACCTCGACACGGGCCGCCTCGGCGGCAGCGATGCGTTCGCCTTCGATGCGTTCGGCTTCGATCACCGCAAGACGCTCGGCCTCACGGCGCGCATTTTCCTCGGCAATGGCAAGGCGCTCCAGGTCGAGGCGGGCGGCCTCGATCACCGCTTCGAGGCGTTGCGCTTCGGCGTCTGCGGCACGCTGCTCCGCTTCGCCTGCCAGGCGTTCTTCTTCCAGCGCGGCCAGGCGGTCCAGTTTTGCCTGTTCCTCCGCGGCGCGCGCGGCGACGGCGGCGAGGCGTTCCGCTTCCAACCGTTGCGCGTCCTCGGCGGCTTCCTTTTCAGCCTGGAGGCGGGCAAATTCCTTGGCCTGGCCGGTATCCTCGAGCATGGTCGGTTCATCACGCTGTTGCAGCGCTTTGATTTCGCGTTCGCGCAACATGTGGACGACGACACGGTAGGCCACGTAGAGGAGCACTAAGATCAAAACGCCAATGCCGACATTTGTTTCGTAACTTGAAGTAAACACGCGAACAGCTCTCCGTCGTTACCTTTTTTCAAGGCAATTGGTTAATAAAAGGCGATCTTGGTTGTAGGCAACAATGATACACCGGCGCGCGGCAGAACACGAAGGATGGTTGTAAGCATTCGTGTGTTCTTGTTCTGCAACAGGCCGGCGGGGAGTCTGATAAACGGTGATTTGGTATTGGTTTTTGCTACTTCTTCAGTGCTTTTTACATAGTGTATGCACAAAGCGCATATCACGCCACCATTTTGCGCCGTACAAAAAAGCCGGCGCGTAGCCGGCTTTACCACACACGCTGTCGCTTACACGGTTGGCGGATCGGTTTCGCGCGCAAAAGTGCGGTGCCCTGCGAGGGCTGTCTTGAAGCGCTGGAGCGCTTGCGCCGCCAGGCTGGCGCTGGCGTGGACAATGCCGGGATCGTCGCTGCCGTCCGGCAAGGTTTGCGGGATCGCGGCCTGGGCCAGCACGGCGGCGCCCGTGCCGATGGCAAGGATCGGCTTGCCGTGGCGGTACTGCTCGCGCACGAAGTCGATCACGCGCGGGTCGCGTCCGAGCGCGATGGCGCCATCGTCCCCTGCCGGCAGCACCATCGCGTCGTACACCACCGAGGGGCTGGCTTCGACGGTGATTTCCACATGCAGGGGCTGGCCGTCGAGCGAACCGACCTGGCCGAGCCGCTGGCCTACCAGGCGCGGCACGGCGCCATCTTCCAGCAGGGCGGTATAGATGGCGCGCGCCAATGCGCCGTCCGTGCCGGAGGCGACCAGGATGGCCACCTGGCGCGTGCGGATGCCGGCCACGCCCGGACGGCTGAGCAGGGAGAGGGCGGGCGAGGGCGCATACGCCGGCAGCGGCAGGGTGGTGGCCAGCGGCAGCGGCGGCGGCACGGCGATGCCCAGGCCCGCCGCCACGGCGCGCGCCAGGGCCGCATCGACATTGACCAGGCCGGCCACCATGCGTATCCGGATCGCCAGCGTTTCCACGCGCGTCAGCTCGAAGCGGAAGGCGTCGATGATATGGGCTTGCTCGGGCGCGCTCTGGCTGATCCAGAACAGGCGCGCTTGCGAATAGTGGTCGGCGAACAGTTCGGGCTTGCCGCGCAGCTTGTTGCCGATCACCGCGTCGGGCATGCTCACAAAACCGGCGCGGCCACCTGGAAGGGGCAGCCGCCCGCCAGCGAGTTCGGCTCGTAATTGACCCGGCCGCGGTTGATCGTTTGCCGGTGAACGCCTTCGCGCTGGTTGTTGTGCACCTCGGCCAGCGGCGCGTTGATGGGGATTTCGTGGAAGTTGGGGCCGCCCAGGCGCGTGATCTGGGTATCCGGATAGGAATGGTTGCGGCCTTGCAGGATCGGGTCGTTGCTGAAGTCGATGGCGGGAATAATGTGCTGCGTGCAAAATGCCACTTGTTCGGTCTCGGCAAAGAAATTGTCCGGGTTGCGGTTCAGGACCAGTTTGCCAACCGGGAACACCGGGACCAATTCCTCGGGGATCAGCTTGGTCGGGTCGAGGATGTCGAAGGGGAAGGTGGCGGCTTCCTCTTCGGTGAACACTTGCAGGCCCAGTTCGTACTCGGGGAAGTTGCCGGCCTCGATAGCTTGCCACAGGTCGCGCCGGTGGTAGTCGGCATCGACGCCGCGCAGCTTGAACGCCTCGTCCCACACCAGCGAGTGGGTGCCCTGCAGCGGGGTCCAGTGGAATTTGCACAGGCGTACGTCGCCCTTGGCGTTGATGAGCTTGAAGGTGTGCACGCCGAAGCCTTGCATCATGCGGTAGCTGCGCGGGATGGCGCGGTCGGACATGATCCACATGAGCATGTGGGTGATTTCGGGGCTGAGCGAGGCGAAATCCCAGAAGGTGTCGTGCGCGCTGGACGCTTGCGGCATGCCGTGGTGCGGTTCGGGCTTGATGGCGTGGGCCACATCGGGGAACTTCATCGGGTCCTGGATGAAGAACACCGGGATGTTGTTGGCCACCAGGTCCCAGTTGCCTTCGTCGCTGTAGAACTTGACGGCAAAGCCGCGCACGTCGCGCGCCGTGTCGGGCGAGCCGCGCTCGCCGGTGGCGGTGGAGAACCGCACGAACACCGGGGTACGCTTGCCCGCATGGGCGAAGGGGGCGGCGCGCGTGAGCTGGCACAGGTCCTGGCAGGATTCGAAGTAGCCGTGCGCGGCCGAACCGCGCGCGTGCACCACCCGTTCCGGGATGCGCTCGTGGCCGAAGTGGGTGATTTTTTCGCGCATGACGAAGTCTTCCAGGGCGATCGGGCCGCGCAGGCCGGTCTTGAGCGAGTCCTGGTTGCTCGACACCGGAACGGCCTGGTTGGTGGTCAGGCGCTGTTCGGTATCGTCGGCGCGCACCCGGTCCAGCGAACTGTTCAGGGCGTTGTCGCCCAGATGCGCGGTGCCGGCGCCGACCTTGGGCGAGGCGACGTTGTCGGTGCTGGTGCTGGCCGTGGCCAGCGGGGTCGACGCCGCATACGCTTCGCCGCTGTGGGGCGTGCGCGCCGCAGCGCCGTATTCGAGCGCTTTGGTGGCGTTGAAGGGCCGCTCATCGGCCAGGTCCGCTTGGCCGCCGGCTTTGTCGAGCAAGCGCTCCGCAGTGGGATTGGTGCTGCCCAGGCTGCCGGGCAGGGTCGGGTCCGAGGGACCCGCGACGGTGCTGAAGATGGAACCTGCGCCGTCGGTGGACGGTCCGTTTTTTTTACGTGTGACCATGGATTTCCTCTTTGAAAGAGTGGGGCCGTCGCCCCTGGCCTGTCGAGTTTGCATCGCTGCCGCTGCGCGGGATTGATCGCCAGCAGGCGATGCGGCGCGGGAGATCAGGGCGCTTTCATGGCGTGCGCGGGATGGCGGCCGGTGGTAGTCTGTCGGGCTGGTGGATCACGTGGAGAACTTGCATGACGATATTGTCGGATACTTGCCGCGACTTGCTGAGGCGCAGCCGGCGCTACGGGCCGCTGTATGGCGAGCGGCTCGCCAATCACTTGCCGATGACGCTGATCGCGCTCGAGCGCATGGGCGCGCCGGCCGACGCCATGCAACGCGCGTTCGACGTCAATGCGCGCCGCCTGGAGGCGCAGGATGGCGATATCGGCGCGGTGGCGGATGCGCTTGCGTGGCTGGGCAAGGGACGCAACGCCGGCGGCCTCGAGCGCTTTTTCCAGGAGAGCGTGCGCCGCGACGGCCTCGACGCCGTATTGCGCGGCTGGGTGCCACGGCTGTTGCCGGGCGTGTCGGCGTCGGCGTTTCATTGCCTGATCCGGCTTGCGTACGCCATCGATGCCGATGACCTGGACGAAACTTGCGCCGCGCTGGCCTACTGGGTCATGGAATACGTGACCCTGGATCTGGCGCCGGACCAGGTGGACGAGGCGCCGGCCACCATCGCGGCGCGCCTGGCCCGTGCGGTGGCCGGCCATGCGCCGTGGGATGGCATCATCATCGACCACATGCGCCAGGCGGCACGCCATCCCGCCGTGGCCGGCACGGCGATCCAGCCGGCCACGCTCGACCTGCGCCAGGTGGCGCTGTTTGCGCTTGGCGCCTACCATGCGCAGGAAAATTTCACGCTCTTGCACACTGTCACGGCTTGCCATGCTTTCCGGGTAGTGGCGCCGTACGCGGGCGACCCACGGCAGGCGCTGCGCTATCTGTGGGAAGCGGTGGTAGTCGCGAGCCTGACAGTCGAGCCTGCACCTGGGGGCACGCCCGCGCCCGCTGCGGGGATTGACTGGCAAGCGTGCATGGCGCAAGCTGCGCGGGCCACCGATGCGCACGTCGTCAAGTTGTGCTATTCGGCCTGGTGCGAGTCGCTTGTCTATGGCGACCCGCGCTACCTGGCGATTGCGGCGCGCAAGCTCGCGTGACTGGCGCCGACTTGAGCGGCTTTGTCAGCTGCCGGAACCCGGCGCTGCGTTCGCCGGCGGCCCGGCTCAACGCGCGATGATGTCGCCCACCAGGTCGCCTTTGAGCACCAGGGTCGAGCGTCCGTCATCGCCCAGCAGGAACACGCCGCGTCCGTTTGAGTACAGGATCTGTCCAGCCGGTGTGATGTCGTAGGACGCCACATTGCTCGCCAGCACGCGATCATCGCCCGAGCGGTTGCGCTGTACCAGTTGCCAGCTGGCCGGTACCAGCGAGGGCACGCCGGCCACCATGTTTTCGCTGCGCAGGGCTTTCTCGGCATCGATGCGCTTGCCCTTGAGGATGATGGCCTTCACGTCGGCCTGGGCCGCTGGTCCGCTGGCGCCGGTGAGCGGCTTGCGGCTGTACATGATCGAGAAGAAATTCAGGTAGTGGAACACCGCGCGCAGCAGGCGGAACGGGAACAGTAGGGTATCGAGCAGGATATTGCCGCTGCTGTATTGCGGCACCTCGTACGGACGGCGGATGAACAGCAGTTCGCCCGTGCTTGTTACGCGCGGATGCAGGAAGTCGGTGTTGGCCTCGTCCAGTACCGTGTCCAGCTTGCCCGAGCGCAGGTCCAGCTTCTGGATGGTGCTGTGGCCGAGCGCAACGATCATGCCCTGGCCGTCGCGCGCCAGTCCGGCCGACTGGTAGACGATGGTGTCTTCGTCGCACCAGGCCGGCGCCGAATCGGCCGTGTCGCCGCCGGTCAGCTCGCGCAGCTTGTTGCCCTGTACGTCGAGCGTGGCGATATTGGTGATGCTGTCCTTGGACGAGGAGGTGCAGACCAGTATGCCGGTGTCGCGGTTCAGGTTCAGGTCGCTCAAATCGAGATGCTGGCGGTGCACGATGCGCGTTTCCACGCCCGTCTCCAGGTTGAGGGAAAACAGGCCGCCGATGCCCGCGTCGCTCAGGAAATACAGGATGGCCTGATGCTGGTCGAACTGGGCCGAGGTATAGCGGATGCCATTGGCGGCGTCGCCGAACTGCTTCATCTGGCCGTAGGCGCCCACTTCGAAGCTGGTGTTTTTCTTCCACGAATTGCGCTCGTTGCTGCGCGCCAGGCGGTCTTCGATCTCCTGGATGTAGGGGCTGTGCAACTGGCGCAGCGCGCCGCCGTCGGGCTGGTAGAACAGCTTGCCGTTCGAGATGTACGCCACCCCGATGCCGGACAGGTTGGCCGAGCCGGCGGCGCTCGCGGTGCCGGCCGCAGGCTCTTTCGGCGCATCCGTCACGCGGTAGAACAGGACGACCAGGCAGACGAGCAGCGCAAAACCGATAAGTAAAACCACCAGAGAACTCCTAAAATTGGGGACGACAGGGAAGCGCCCACTATACGTGCTTAATACTGATCAGAAATACACTATTTGTCACGGCGCCGTTCAGCGCGGGTTATCGTCGGCAAAAAAAGCGCTCGGCGAGCTGCCGAAGGTTTTCTTGAACATCGCCGAAAAGGCCGACTGGCTGGCGTAGCCAAGTTCCCCGGCCACCTGCGAGAGCGGCATGCCGCGCGCGATCAGGGGCGCGGCGTGGGCCAGGCGCACCTGCTGGCGCCAGTGGCCGAAGCGCATCCCCAGCTCGCGCTCGAACAGGCGGGTCAGGGTGCGCTCGGAGGCGCCGACCTGGGCCGCCCACTGGCCCAGGGTCAGCTGGCAGGACGGGTCCGCGATCAGGGCCGCGCACAGGGCGCCCAGGCGTTTGTCCCGGGGCAGGGGCACGCGCATGGGACGCGTCGCCGAGCCGGGCAATTCGTCGAGGATCAGCTCGGCCAGCAAGTGCTCGCGCGGCCCCGGGCCGGCCTGCCCGAGCGCGATGATCAGCTCGCGCAGCAGCACCGACACGGTCAGCACCCGGCATTCGTCGCCCTCGAACGGCGCGCGCGCGGCCAGGATGCACAGCGGGCGCAGGCGCGCCGTTTCGAGCACGTGGATGGCGTGCTCGACATTGGGCGCAATCCAGATCGCGCGCAGGGGCGGCACGATCCAGCTGCTGCCGGGCGTGGTCACGCGCAGCACCCCGCTCAGGGCGAAGGTCAGCTGGCCCCAGCGATGCTGGTGCGGGGCCAGCCACTGGGTGACGTCGAGGTCGCGCGCCAGGGCGCGCACCGGGCGCGCCAGCGTCGGTTCGAGTCCGGCCGGCTGCCAGCGGGTATGGGTCAGGATGGTCAGGGTCATGCGCATGCGATTGGCGGATTTGCGACAAAGTATGGCTTCCTGTCTCAAAACTGTCGACGGTTTTTTACTTACACTGGAGTTTGCTCATTCAAGGATGCTTCATGAACACACCTACCCTGCGCGAGGATGCGCGCGTCATCGGACTTGTTTCCCTGGCTCACGGCGTATCGCACTTTTATCACCTGATCCTGGCGGCCCTGTTTCCGTGGCTGAAACCCGCCTTCGATCTGTCGTACGCCCAGCTCGGCTTGCTGATGACCGTGTTCTTCGTCGTCTCCGGCGTCGGCCAGGCCTTGTCCGGCTTCGTGGTGGACCGGGGCGGCGCGCGCCGGGTCCTGTTTTGCGGGCTGGCGCTGCTCGGCACGGCGGCCCTGGTGCTGGCCGGGGCGCACACCTATGCCATGCTGGCGGCCGGTTCCATGCTGGCCGGCCTGGGCAATGCCGTATTCCATCCGGCCGACTACACCTTGCTGAACCAGCGCGTCAGCCGCGCCCGCATCGCCCACGCCTTTTCGCTGCACGGCATCAGCGGCAACCTGGGCTGGGCGGCCGCGCCCGCGTTTTTGGCCGGCATCGCCGCGCTGGCCGGCTGGCGCGTGGCGCTGCTGTCCGCGTCCGCCATTCCCTTCGCCACGCTGGCGCTGCTGTTCGCCCAGCGCGCCCATCTGCATGCCGATCCGGCTCCGGTGCAGGCGGCCGGGGTGGCGCAGGATAGTTCGTTCGCCTTCATGAAGCTGCCGGCTGTCTGGATGAGCTTCGGCTTCTTTTTCCTGACCGCCATCGCGTTGGGCGGCATCCAGAGCTTTTCCTCGGCCAGCCTGGTAGCGCTGTACGGCATTTCGCTGGCATCGGCCACCACCGCTTACACCGCCTACATGCTGGCCTCGGCCGGCGGCATGGTGCTGGGCGGCTTTTTGGCCGCGCGCGCCCAGCGCCACGACCGCACAATCGCCCTGTCCTTCATCTGCGCCGCGCTGATGGCGCTGCTGGTCGGCGCGGCCGTGGTGCCGGGCTGGATGGCGGTGGTGCTGATGGGCGGCATCGGCCTGGCGGCCGGCGTGGCGGGTCCCTCGCGCGATTTACTGATCCGCGCCGCGGCGCCGAAGAACGCGACCGGACGCGTGTTCGGCATCGTCTATTCGGGCCTCGACAGTGGCCTGGCGCTCGGCCCGCTCCTGTTCGGCACCATGATGGATGGCGGCCACCCGGCCTGGGTATTCGGCTGCATCGCCCTGTTCCAGGTGCTGGCGATCGGCACCGCCCTGACCGTCGGCGGCAGCAGCCGCGCGCCGCAGCTCAAGCAGGCCTGAGGCGGCGGGGTGCAGGCGCTCTGCCGGAAGCAGGGCGTAGCGCACCCGGTACGGCTTGAAGCCGAGGATGGTCTTGAAGCGCCGCAAGCCCTCGGACGCGCCGAACCAGGTGTCGTACATGGCGTAGCGCAGGCCGCGTTCGGCGATCAGCAGGCTGACGATTTCGACGATCATGAAGTGCATGATGCCGTCATTGTTGCGGTAGCCGAGCAGGCGCGAGAACAACGCAAAATTGCCGTAGATACCCAGCTCGCAATACGCCATCAGCTTGCCGGACTTGTCGAGCACGCCGTAATAGCGGTAGTGCGCGTGGTCGGTGTAGTGCGCGCTGCGGTCCTGGTAGCTGGCGGCCATGGGCCGGCCCTGGCGCTCGGGCATTGACTGGTTGATGGCATGGATGTCGTCGGCGTAGCGGTTGCGCTCGATGCTGGCGAAGCGGTAGCCGCGCGCCTGGGCGCGGCGCGCGAAATGGCCGCCCCAGTTGCGTGCGCCGATCGATGCGCGGTATTCCGCGGGCGTGCCGAACTGGTCAATGTCGACCAGGGCCGCGCCAATGGTCTTGTGGCCGATGATGCGGTAGCGCGGGTGGCGCCGTGTGAAGTTGCGGTAGGCGGCGCTCACCTCGGCGGGCGCCAGGGCCGCGTCGAACTGCAGGTGGGCGTGCGGTAATTTGGCGATGGCGGTGACGATGTCCCACAGGCGCCGGAGCTGTGACAGCGTGCTGAGCATGCATGCCCCCTTGTCGAGAAAGAGGGGTCGATTATCGCGCCGCGGCGCTTGCCCGTCTGTCCTGTTTGCAGCGCGCTTGTGGCACATCACGCGCGCCGCGAATGCCTTGCCGGGACGGGAACCGGAACGCCGCCGCCACGGTCGAAGCCACGTCAGCAGAGCGTGGCGCGCCGATGGCTTAAAATCGTTCTCATTTCCACTCTTTTGCGAGCGAACCGACATGACTTTTACCACCACCGACCTGTGCGACGACCACCCCGAACTGCTGGAAGACGGCCGCCTGGCCGTGCTGCCGCCCCTGTTTACGCAGTACGGGCGGCACGTGCGCTTTTGCGGCAGCGTCACCACCCTCAGGGTGTTCGAAGACAATGCCCTGGTGCGCGCCACCCTCGAAGCGCCGGGCAACGGCAATGTGCTGGTCATCGATGGCGGCGCCAGCCTGCGCCGCGCGCTGGTCGGCGGCCAACTGGCGCTGCTGGCGCAGAACAATGGCTGGAGCGGGATCGTGGTCGATGGCTGCGTGCGCGACAGCGACGAAATCAATGCCTGCGCCATCGGCGTGCGCGCGCTCGCTACCCATCCGCGCAAAAGCAGCAAGCTGGGCGCGGGCGAACGCAATGTGCGCATCTGCGTCAGCGGGGTGGCGGTGCGGCCGGGGGATTGGTTGTATGCCGATGCCGATGGCATCGTGGTGGCGCAGCAGAAGCTGGCCTGAGGCGGGCGCGAAGGAGGAGCGCAACGACACTGCGCGCGGCGGCTTGGCCGCCGCGCGCAGGCTTGCTTAGAACGCGGGCATGTCGAGCGCCTTGGCGACGTCGATCTTGAACTTGGCGGCCTGGTCCTCGTTCGGAATTTCCTTGGACAGGGCCATGACCACGGCGCGCACATCGGTGGCGCCATCGAAATGGTCGCTGCAGACGATTTCCGCCATCGGTCCGACATATTTCACCAGGCACTTTTGCAAGGTGGTCTTGATGTCGGCCGTGAGGCCGGGCGTGGCGGCAGGACGCGGCGCGGCGGCGGCAGGGCGCGCTGCTGCACCGCCCAGTACGCCGCTGCCAGGCAAGTCGTCCAGGGTACCGTCGAGGTAGCCCAGCACGATCTCGGTCGGCCAGTCCAGTCCGTCAGCATTGACGATGCCGGCCTTGTCCAGGGTCAGGCGCGCATTCTGCATGGTGCGCATGATCGCCAGCCCATCGCGGCCGCGGCGGCCGCGGCACAGGATGAAGACGATCTTGCCGCCTTGCAGGTGGACCTGGGCCATGCGGTTGTCGTCGCTGATCAGCAACGCCGTCCCGGTGACCCGTTGCGAGCAAAAGCTGGCGATCTGGTCGACCACATCGATAAACGGAATGAAATCCGACTGTGACATATTAGTAACCCCTCATCCGTATCAAACCTTCTTACGCAGGCGATCCATTGCCAGCTGGATGCTGACGCCGAGACGATCAATGGCACGGGCCAGCGAGCCGATTTCATCGCCGCGGGCCGTTTGCGGGATATTGACTTGCAGTTCGCCGTTGCTGAGCTGACGGGCAATCGCGGTCAGTTCGTTGATCGGGCTGGTCAGTGCCTTGCCGAGGAAAATCGCCACGCCGATGACCAGCGCCATGGTGACGGCGATCAAGATGCGCGCTTCGCGTTCCATTTTGTTCATCGTTGCGAATGCTTCATCGTAATCTTGTTCGATCAGCAAAGTCCAGCCCTGTGGCAGTTTGCGCATGAAACCGATCACTTTGCGATCTTCCGAGGTGTACACGGTCGGGGCATCGGCGATGCCGGCCACCTTGAGCGCCGGGTAGGCACTGAAATCTTGCAGCGCGGTACGCACCTTGGAGGCATCGCCGTGGGCGATCACCTTGTGGCTGGCGTCGAGCAGGATGGCGCGGCCGGTTTCGCCGATGCGGGTATCGGTCACGATCTTGGAAATGTCGGTCAGGTACATCGACATGGCCAGCACGCCGACCAGGGCGGCGTCGGCATTGCGGATCGGGGTGGCCAGGATCAGCGCCGGCTTGCCGCTGGTCTTGCCGATCACGACCTGGCGGCCCACTGGCTGGCCCTTGATCACTTGCTGGAAGTAGCCGCGGTCGCCGTACGGGGTCAGGGCGCCGCCGTCATTGCGGCCGACGTTGGTGCCGTCCGGCAAGATCGTAAACATCAGGTACGACCATTCGTAGGTCGCGCCGGTGGTGGTCAGGATCGGATTTTGCAGCTCGGCCTTCATCGAGATCATGTCTTTCAGGCGGGTGGTCTGGGCCATCGCGCGCAGGTTGGTGTCATCCCAGGCGTTGATGCCGGTGGCGACCGTGTTCATGGTCGAGACCAGGTTGGTCGACACATTCTCGGTCAACTCGCGCTGCGCCGCGCGGTTGCCCATATACCACAGCGTGCAGAGCGGAATGAGCGTGACCGCGAGCAAGGTAATGAGTACTTTGTGAAAAATATTAAGATTAAATTTTGAGTTCATGAGGTGCATTCGTAATGTAGGTCTGCTTGACGTGGCAGATCGTCCAGCGCATCGGACATCAAGATACCGATGGCTGGGCCGGCACTCAACAGGGTGCCGGACTTTTTATATTTGGCAACCATCTCGCTCGTTCTGCCGTGCGGCGAGATCGATATTGCGGAGGTATTGCTTGGTAGGATTGCACTGTCTGCCATGGTCCGCGCCGCAATCTGTTGGGAGAGGTGGGGGCGGATGACGACAGCAGTGATGCAGGGTTGCCCGTAAGCACATTATTATACCGGGCTTTACGAAAGACATGTGTTTTAGGCGGATTCTCGTTGTTTTTCGTGAGAATTGCCCGTGCGTGTGTCTTTGCTGCAACACTCTGGCGCCCGCTTGTTGGTGTCGCGGAAACTCGTGGCGCGCGTCGCGTAGCGCGCCGCCTGGCGCGCCACTTGGCGCGGCGCCCATCGCGGGCGTCCACAGCCCGGCGATTTCATCAGGCGCGCATGCCATTTCACAATGCAAAACGGTGCCGCAATAAAGCGCCCTCGACCGCTTCCATTTAGAGAAATTTCATTTCGTATCGCGGGATGTGATTTTCAAGCCATTGATTTTAAACGAATTTAATTTAGTTATATGTCTTATATAAGAGTGTTGTTGCAGCGCGCAAAACGGGCTATGATTTGTCCAAGGCATTTCGTTTCTTAACTCGGCTTTCAATTAGGAGAACACCATGGCAACTCGTGAACAGCAAGTAGCAGACCTGCAAAAAGATTGGGACACCAACCCACGCTGGAAGGGTGTGGTACGTAACTACACTGCAGCCGACGTGGTGCGTCTGCGCGGCTCGCTCAAGATCGAGCACACCCTGGCCAAGCGCGGCGCGGAAAAATTGTGGGATTTGGTGAATAACGAGCCTTTCGTCAATGCGCTCGGCGCCATGACCGGCAACCAGGCCATGCAGCAGGTCAAGGCTGGCCTGAAAGCCATCTACCTGTCCGGCTGGCAAGTCGCAGGCGACGCCAACGTCGCTGGCGAAATGTATCCCGACCAATCGCTGTATCCGGCCAACTCGGTGCCGCTGGTCGTGCGCCGCATCAACAACACCTTCCAGCGCGCCGACCAGATCCAGTGGTCCGAAGGCAAGGATGACATTGATTACTTCGCACCGATCATCGCCGATGCGGAAGCCGGTTTCGGCGGCGTCCTGAACGCCTACGAACTGATGAAGTCGATGATCGACGCGGGCGCCGCCGGCGTGCACTTCGAAGATCAGCTGGCGTCGGTCAAGAAATGCGGCCACATGGGCGGCAAAGTGCTGGTGCCAACCCGTGAAGCGGTCGAAAAGCTGACCGCGGCACGCCTGGCAGCCGACGTGATGGGCACCTCGACCCTGGTGATCGCCCGTACCGATGCCGAAGCGGCCGACCTGCTGACGTCCGACGTGGATGACAACGACCGCGAATTCTGCACCGGCGAGCGCACCGTCGAAGGTTTCTACAAAGTCCGTCCGGGCATCGAGCAAGCCATTTCGCGCGCCATTGCCTACGCGCCGTTCGCCGACCTGGTCTGGTGCGAAACCGGCAAGCCGGACCTGGCCTTCGCCAAGCAGTTCGCCGACGCCGTGCACGCCAAGTTCCCAGGCAAGATGCTCGCTTACAACTGCTCGCCATCGTTCAACTGGAAAAAGAACCTGGACGATGCCACCATTGCCAAGTTCCAGAAAGAACTCGGCGCCATGGGTTACAAGTTCCAGTTCATCACCCTGGCCGGCTTCCATGCCCTGAACTACGGCATGTTCAACCTGGCGCACGGCTATGCGCGGCGCCAGATGTCGGCCTTCGTGGAACTGCAGGAAGCCGAATTCGCCGCCGCCGACAAGGGCTTCACGGCCGTCAAGCACCAGCGCGAAGTCGGTACCGGCTATTTTGACGCCGTCACCCAGACCATCCAGCAAAACCAGAGCTCGACCACCGCGCTGCATGGTTCGACCGAAGATGAACAATTCTTCGACGAAAAGAAAGTAGCTTAAACGCTATTGATCCGCGGCGCTTCCACAAGGGGCGCCGCCAGCGGGATGGCCTGGAGACGGGCCATCCCGCGCCCCCACGGGTGGAAACGCACAGCGCCTTCCCCCTTGTCCGCCCCTGCTCCAGGGTGCGCGGCCAAGGGGGAGGGCGTTGTGCATTTACGCGCTTTTTGCGTCCGCACCGTCTTTATAGAGGATAATGGCGGCTCAGATCCCCCTTTTTTATGGAATACCCAAGCTATGTTGAGCTACCGCCACGCCTTTCACGCGGGTAATCACGCCGACGTCCTGAAGCATTTCGTGCAGATTCAGCTGCACGAGTACATGAATCAGAAAGACACGGCCTACACCTATATCGACACCCACTCCGGTGCCGGCGTGTATGCGCTCGATGGCGGTTACGCGTCCAAGAACGCCGAATACGAAACCGGCATCGGCCCGCTGTGGGAGCGCAATGACTTGCCCAAGCCACTGGCCGACTACGTCAAGCTGATCAAGGAACTCAATCCGAGCGGCAAGATGCGCTATTACCCGGGTTCGCCGTACTGCGCCGACAAGGTCATGCGCGAGCACGACAAGCTGCGCCTGTTCGAGCTGCATCCGGCCGACAGCAAGATCCTGGCCGATAATTTCCGCAAGGTCGAAGCGCACGCGGCAGCGCAGGGTGAGCGCCCGAGCGCGCGCGGCCGCCGTGTGCTGATCGAACGCGGCGACGGTTTCCACGCCCTCAAGACCCTGCTGCCGCCGCCATCGCGCCGCGCGCTGGTCCTGATCGACCCGCCGTACGAAGACAAGCAGGATTACCGCAAGGTGCGCGACGCGCTCGACGATGCGCTGGTGCGTTTCCCGTCCGGCATCTACGCGATCTGGTATCCGGTATTGCAGCGCATGGAATCGCGCCAGTTCGCCGACAAGCTCAAACGCCTGGCGGCCAAGGAATGGCTGAACGTCACGCTGACCATCACCACCCCGGGTCCGGATGGCTTCGGGCTGCACAGCAGCGGCATGTTCATCATCAACCCGCCGTACACCCTGGAGCCGACCTTGCGCCAGGTCATGCCTTACCTGGTGCAAGTGCTGGGCAAGAATGCCGATGCCACCTACGTGATCGAAAAAGGCACCCAGGTGACCGGTACCGCCAGCGCCCGCACCGGCGCCAACGGGGCTGTGCGCATGCCGGTCGGTAACGCCCGCAAGGCCAGTCCGACCGCCGGTACAGGTAGCCTGCGCCTGCCCGGGCAAGCGCCTGCCGGCACCCCCGGCCAGGCTGGCGGTGCGCCGCGTGCGCCGGCCGTCAAGCGCCCTGGCGCAGGTTCGGCCGGCTCTGCAGTCGGCCTGGCCGGCAAGAGCGGCCGCCCTGCCGGCGCTGCCACCGGCGTGGCCGGCAAGAGCGGCCGCCCTGCCGGCGCTGCCACCGGCCTGGCCGGCAAGAGCGGCCGCCCTGCCGGCGCTGCCACCGGCGTGGCCGGCAAGAGCGCCCGTCCCACCGGCCCGCGCAACAGCGGTCCGCGCCGTCCCTAGGCGTGGCGCCGTAGTATAGTCATCGCAGGAGGCGCCGCAGCCGGCGCCCCTGATTTCCGGATTTCCCATGCCTATTGATACCGTGGCCGAGCTGGCGCTGCCATCCGACGATTTTTTCCTCGCGCGCCAGCCTATTCTCGGACGCAACCAGCGACTGGTTGCCTTTGAACTCTTGTTTCGCAGCGCAGGGGGTGGCGACGCGAATGTGACCGATCACGCTGCCGCCACGGCGGCGGTGATCTCGCACGCGTCCCAGCTCGGCATGGCCAAAGTGGTCGGCGAGCGCCTGGCGTTCGTGAATGTCGACGAGATCGTCCTCATGAGCGACTTCGTGCGCTTCCTGCCGCACGACAAGGTGATTCTTGAAATCCTGGAAACCGTGCGGGCCACGCCGGCCGTGATCGCGCGCGTGCGCGAACTGAAGGAGTTCGGCTTCAAGTTCGCCCTTGACGATGTGGTCGGCCAGTCGGAGGACGTGCGCAAGCTGGTCGACCTGGTCGACATTATCAAGATCGATGTGCAGGCCGTGCCGGCGCGCACCCTGCCGGCGCTGGTGGCCGCGCTGAACGGACGCAACAAGAAGCTGCTGGCCGAAAAGGTCGAGACGGTCGAGGAATTCGATGCGTGCATGGCGCTCGGCTTCGAGTTTTTCCAGGGCTATTATTTCGCGCGTCCGGCTATCTTGAGCGGCAAGAAAATCGCGCCATCGGAACTGGTCATCCTGCGCCTGCTCGACCTGATCAATTCGGACGCCGACAATGCCGAGATCGAGCGCGCGGTCAAGCGCGACGCCCTGATCAGCCTGAACCTGCTGCGGCTGGTCAATACCCCGGCGGCCGGCGCGCGTGGGCGCATCGATTCGCTGACCGAGGCGCTGTACGTGCTGGGACGCCAGCAATTGCAGCGCTGGCTGCAAATCCTGCTGTATGCCAAGCCGGGGGCGGCGGTCGAACTGAATTCGCCGCTGCTGCAGATGGCCACCACGCGCGGCAAGCTGATGGAACTGATGACGCAGAAAGTGCAGGGCGCCAGCGCCGAGACCGGTTTTACGGTGGGCATCATGTCGCTGATGGATGCGCTGTTTTCGATGTCGATGCAGGATATTCTCGGCACCGTGGTGGTGGCCGACGAAGTGCGCGCCGCACTGCTGGAGCGCGAAGGCGTGCTGGGCGACATGCTGCGCGTGGTCGAGCTGCTGGAAACCCCCAGGCGCGGCCCGGAACTGGCCAGGTCGCTCAAGGCGCTCGGCCTCAGTGCCAAGCTCATGCGCGAGATCGAGATGGAAGCCTTCGGCTGGGTGAACGAGCTGGTCGCCTGAGCGGGTGCGGCCCCTACGCCATCCAGAAAAACACGATCGTCATGCGCCTGTCGGCCTGCTCGAAGCCGAAATAACCGGTGGCCGAATGCACCAGGTTGCCCCGGTACAGCAGGATGCGGTTGAAGCGGTTTTCGATACGGATTTCTTCCTGCCAGGCATCCGGCGGCAAGGCTTTCACGCCCAGCGCTTCGCGCAGGTTGGCGTGCGGCGGGCTGCAGATATTGCCGCCGAGCGAACCGTTCGGATAACGCAGGCGAAAAAACGAGGTGCCGCAGGTGGGGTCGGGGTCGGGCGTGAGGTAGATCACGCAGGCGTAGCGGCACAGCTTGCGTGAATCGGTATGCGGGCGCGCTGCGGACTCGTCCATGCCCACCAGTTGCACGTGATTATGATTCAGCGTACTGCCCTCGGGGGTCGACTCTTGCCACAGGCGTTTGGCGCCGGTGACCTTTTTAACCCATGCTTCGACATACGCCATTTCGTCCGGCGTGAGCGCGTTCGGGCTGCGCATGCCGGGCCAGGGTTCGGCGCGGTGCGGCGCGCCCAGCTGCCACTCGGTCTGGCCGTAGCAGCGCTGCGAAATGGCCAGTGCATCCGGTAAAAAATCATCTTGCACCCAGTAATCGCGCCCTTCCTGCGGCCTGCGATACGTCAGCGTGGGCAGTTTCAGCGGGGCGGACTGGGATGGTCGGAGCATGCGGGCATTTCCTCTGCGAGTGGGGCGGATGGCAAGGCTGGTGCGGTGCAGGATAGCACCGCGCCCGCGTGCTGACAATCGGGGCGTGCGGCGCGTTTTCTCGTGTGGAAACAGAAGCCGCCACGCATGGCGTTGGCATGGCGATCTTGCCGCTGATTGGCCGCGATCCAGTCGCCGGAGGTGATCGTCACGACAGGGGCGACGGAAACGATGACCTCGTCACCGGCATCTCCATCACCGCGCTCTTGCGCGCTGCCGGCGCGTCTTGTATGGCATCATTCCTGACGGCACCCCTGCATTGGCACACCACGGGAATTCTGATGACGGCAGCACCCACGAAAAAAACGGCGAACGCGGATTCTGCGACGCGACGGAGCGACTTCCCGGTCATCGTGATCGGTACCTCCGCCGGCGGACAAAGCGCCCTGAGCTCCCTCATTGCGCAACTGCCGGCGGATTTCCCCGCCGCGATTCTGATCGTCCATCACATGGCGGCGACCAGCTCGAACGAAGCGATGTTGCGCGTGCTTGCCGACAAGGGGAATTTGCCCTGCAAACAAGCGGTACAGCACGGAGTCATCAAGAGCGCTTGTATTTATCTGGCGCAGCCGGATCACCATCTGATGATCTCGCAAGGCAAAACCCTGGTGACCAAGGGCGCGCGCGAAAACCGGGCGCGGCCCGCGATCGATCCCCTGTTCCGTTCCGCCGCCGTAGAATTCGGGAACCGGGTCATCGGTGTCATCCTCACCGGCTATCTCGACGATGGCACGTCGGGCATGGAGGTGATCCGGCGCTGCGGTGGCATCTGCATCGTCCAGGACCCGGCCGACGCCGCGTATCCGGACATGCCGCAAAACGTGCTCAATCATGTCAAGGTCGATCACTGCGTGCCGCTGGCGTCGATGGGCAGCCTGCTGACACGGCTTGCGGTTCCCGAGCGCGCAGCACGCATCCCTGTTCCTGACGATGTCGCCGTTGAGGCAAAGATTGCCCAGCGCGTGTTGAGCGACCTGGAATCGGTCGAGTTCCTTGGTGCGCAGGTGCCGTTCAACTGCCCCGGATGCGGCGGCGTGTTGTGGCAAATGAAGATTGGAAACCATGTACGCTTCCGTTGCCATACCGGTCACGCGTACACGGCGGCAACGCTGCTGGCGGAGCAGACGGCGAAGATGGAGGAAACCCTCTGGGTAGCCTTGCGCATGTTCGAAGAGAACAAGAATCTGCTCGTCAGGATGGGTGCGGAAGGCAGCGCCAGTCCATCCTATGTCGAGCGGGTGGAGCAAGCGAACATCCATATCCGGCGCATCAAGGCGATGCTGCACTCCAATACGGCCAACACCGATCCTCTTCCTTAGAAGCCCGATCGTTGGGCAGTGCCCGCGCGCCGGCACGGTGGTATTGACAACTGTCCGGCAGCTTCCGAAAACGGGACGGGGATCGTGTCTCACAAGCACGCGAACAACAAATTTATTTTTTGCTGACCTGGCGTGCCGTGTCATGGTACTGCCAAAGTACATTGACGATCTTCCACTCGCTGCGCTGGTTCTTATACAGGTGCATATAGTCAATCCACTCGTCGGCGGTCAGCTTGACGGTTGCCACGCGCTGGTCGACATCGAGGATCTTGATGTCCACCCGTGGCTTTGCCGGGAATTTCGTGCCGTCCTTGTTGTAGGTCCCGGCAACCTTGACCATGGTGTCAAAGTCGGTTTTCATGATGAATTCGGTGCCGTCGGCCGCCTGCCAGTACGTGCGCTTGGCGAGCTGGGGGTCAACGCCGCGTTCCATGCGTGCCGGATCGGTCGTGTGTTGCGACTCTATATAGTCGCGTACCGCGCGTTCGATCAACTGCGTATCGCTGGCATCGGCTGCCTGTGCCAGCAGTGGCGATAGCGCGATCAAAAGAAACATTAAAGAGCGTTTCATGGGCAACCTTGTGTGTTGGATAACACAAGCATGAAAACACAAAACTTGGCCCCATGCAATGTAAAGCGGGCCCCGGCCGGCAAAACAATCCACGCCAGGATGTCAGCGATGGCTGTGCCACTGCTGACAGCGGAACAGCGCCGTCCTGTCTTGCCGGATTTCTCGCTCTGGTGGGGAACGCGATGACCGGCCATCGCGTCGCTGGCAGCTTACGCCAGCAGCAGGAACACGGTCGGCTTCTTGTGGAAGTCGGGCGCCTTGCCGGCCGCCAGCAGCGACTTCCATTTGCCGCCGTTCAAGGTGCGGATCGATTCGGTCGGCAGGCTCAGGTCGGTTGCAACGCAGATCAGCGTACCCGGCTGGCAGGCGCCGACCAGGGCTTCGAGCATGGCGCCGTTGCGGTAGGGCGTTTCGATCAGCAGCTGGGTTTGCTTTTCGGCGCGCGAACGCGTTTCCAGTTCCTTGATGCGCTTGGTGCGCAGGGCCGCGTCGGTCGGCAGATAGCCGTTGAAGGCAAAGCTCTGGCCGTTCAAGCCGCTCGCCATCACGGCCAGCAGCAACGACGACGGCCCGACCAGCGGGCGCACCTGGATGCCGCGCTCGTGCGCCAGGCGCACCAGGTCGGCGCCGGGATCGGCCACCGCCGGCACGCCCGCTTCCGACACCAGCCCGCAATCACGACCGGCCAGCAGGGGTTCCAGCAGGCCTGCCAGCGCTTGCGCCGGGGTGTTCACGTTCAGTTCGGCGATCTCGATTTCCTGCAGCGGCTTGGCCAGTGGATGGCGTACGGCAATCAGTTTCAGGAAGCCGCGCGCGGTCTTGGCGTTTTCGGCGACAAAATAGTCGAGCCGCGCGGTCAGCGCCTGGACTTGCTCAGGGATGATGTGCGCGAGCGCGTCGCTGGCCGGGTCGGCTGCGCCGAGGGTGTTGGGGATCAGATATAAAATGCCGGGCATGATACTCACTGTTGAAAGAAGGTAAAACCGGCCTGGCGCAGCATGCCGGTCAGGGCGATCAGGGGCAGGCCGGTGAGGGCGGTCGGGTCGGTGCTGTCGATGCGTTCCAGGATGGCGATGCCGAGCGCTTCGTTCTTGGCGCTGCCGGCGCAATCGTAGGGCTGTTCGATGCGCAGGTAAGCGTCGAGTTCGGCATCGGGCAAGTCGCGCACGGTGACGAAGGTTTGCACATTCTCGACCTGGGCCGTGCCGCTGCGCCCATCCCACAAGCACAGCGCCGTGTGGAATACCACGCGCCGTCCGCGCATGGTCTGCAATTGGGCCAGGGCATTGGCGTGGTTGCCGGGCTTGCCGATCTGCTGGCCGTCGAGCGTGGCCACCTGGTCGGAACCGATGACAACGCTGCCCGGCGCGCGTGCCGCCACCGCTTCGGCCTTGGCGCGCGCCAGGCGCAGCGCGGTCGTCTCGGGCAGCTCCCCGGGCAGCGCCGTTTCATCGATATCGGGCACCAGCACCTCGAAGGGCAGGCGCAGGCGCTCGAGCAATTCGCGCCGGTAAGCGGAACCCGATGCAAGAATTAGCCGCGCTGCGGTGGAAGTTGGTATCATGTCGTACCTTGGTGCTGTTGGCTGGCCCTGTCAGCGGGCGCAGCGGGATTCATCTGGTGGGCACGGCATTGCCGCGCCAGCAACAGCGCGCGGGTCCTTGCCCAAATAATCGCGCTAAGTCTTTGACTCGACAACGAGAAGCCTGTTATTATCGCAGGTTTTCCGGGGAAAATTTCTGCAATGAGTGCTTTTGTCATCGACGCTTTTGAGTTTTGTCGAAGCAACGGCCATCGCGAGGGCGTCACGCCTGTCGCTGAAATGAGCCGGTTGAACAAGGATTGTGCCGACCAGTCGGGCCAGATCGCCTGGACCATCGATGGGTCGACCAGCAAGGTGGGCTATCCGCAACTGACCTTGTCGGTCTCTGGCACGGTCCAGCTGGTATGCCAGCGCTGCCTGGCCCCGTACGCTTACGAGATGGATTCGTCCACCGTGCTGATGCTCGGCAAGGATGACGAGCATGCGGACGAGATCGAGGAAATACTGAACGACGAGAGTATCGACGTCATCGTCGGCAGCCGCGAATGCGATGTGCGCGACCTGTTCGAGGACGAGGCCTTGCTGGCCCTGCCGCAAGTGCCCAAGCACGAGGTGTGTCCGGACAATAAGCTGCTCGATGCGGTCAAGTCCGACAAGCCCTCGCCGTTTGCGGAACTCAAGAACCTCAAGCCTGAGTAGTCGCGCTGCGACGCAGGGCAAGGTTGAAATGCAGAACAAGCAAGTGTAAAGAACGTGTCAAACGCGTGTTGTAGTCGAGTATGGCATTGGTAGTAAAGGTAGGACGGCGTTAAACATGTCGGCAAAGAGTTTTGCCGCTGGGATACTCGATTCGCATGTATTTGCTGATCGATTGTGTTAGAATTTTAGAACTTATGTATTAGGAGTCATCATGGCAGTTCAGCAAAACAAGAAATCCCCTTCGAAGCGCGGTATGCACCGTTCGCACGACTTCCTGGTCGCGCCACAACTGGGTATCGAGCCAACCACCGGTGAAACGCATCTGCGTCACCACATCAGCCCTAACGGCTTTTACCGTGGTCGCAAAGTTCTCAAAACCAAAAACGACGAGTAATCGACGTTTTAGTTTGAGTAAGATGAAAGCGGTGCAACGACTTTTTTGTGCGTCGCACCGCTTTTTCTTTGTCACCGGCTGCAAACCACCTTTGCACACCGTCATTTCGAATTACGCAGACTCTGCTTGGCGCTCGCCCACTTCCAGATCGCATCCTGCCGCCACACGCTGTTGAGTCGCGGTACGAATCCACAAAATGACAATTAAAATTTCCATTGACTGCATGGGCGGCGATCATGGCCCCTCAGTTACTATCCCCGCAGCACTCTCTTTCCTCAACAGCGAACCCGAAGCAGAAATGATTCTGGTCGGCTTGCAGGACGAGTTGCGCGCAGAACTCAAAAAACACAAAGCCGACAGCCATCCGCGCCTGTCCATCCTGCATGCGTCCGAAGTGGTGACGATGGACGATCCCATCGAAATCGCCCTGCGCCGCAAGAAGGATTCGTCGATGCGCGTGGCGATCGAACTGGTCAAGGACGGCAAGGCCCAGGCCTGCGTGTCGGCCGGCAATACCGGCGCCCTGATGGCCGTCTCGCGCTATGTGCTCAAGACCATGGCCGGGGTCGACCGTCCCGCCATTTGCTCGATCCTTCCCAACCAGAAAGACGGCCCGACCTATATGCTGGACCTGGGCGCGAACGTCGACTGCGAGCCGCATCACCTGCACCAGTTCGCCATCATGGGCTCGGTGCTGGTCTCGGCCATGGAAGGCATCAAGCGTCCCACCATCGGCTTGCTCAATGTCGGCACCGAGGAAATCAAGGGCAATGAAGTGGTCAAGGCCACCGCCAAGCTGCTGCGCGAAGACCACGAGCGCGGCTCCCTGAATTTCTACGGCAACGTCGAAGGCAACGATATCTTCAAGGGCACCACCGATATCGTGGTGTGCGACGGTTTCGTCGGCAACGTCACGCTCAAGGCGGCCGAGGGACTGGGCCGCTTCGTCAAGGATGCCCTGACCACCGAGTTCAAGCGCAATCCGCTGACCATGCTCGGAGCCATCATCGGACGAGGTGCCCTGAAGAAATTTTCCAACCGTTTCAATCCATCGCGCTACAACGGCGCCAGCCTGCTCGGTTTGCGCGGCCTGGTGTTCAAGAGCCACGGCGGCGCCGATGCGTACTCGTATGAGTGGGCGATCAAACGCGCCTTCGACGCGGCAAAATACAATGTGCAGGAGCAGCTCTCGGCCATGATCGCCGAATTGATGCCCCGCACGCCTGACCCGGAAGTGCCAGGAATAACCCACTCGTAGGACGGCTAGCAATGACCTTGTACAGCAAAATTATCGGCACCGGCAGCTATCTGCCGGCCAAGCGCGTCTCCAACGGCGACCTGACCGAGCAACTGGCGGCCAAGGGCATCGAAACCTCGGACGAGTGGATCGTCTCCCGCAGCGGCATTTCGAACCGGCATTACGCAGCGCCGGACGAGCTGTCCTCGGACCTGGCCGTGGCGGCCGCCATCAAGGCGCTCGAGATGGCCGGCAAGCATGCCGAGGAAATCGACCTCGTCATCGTGGCCAGCTCGACCCCCGATTTCCATGGCAGCTTTCCCAGCACCGCCTGCATCGTCCAGCGCAAGCTCGGCATGCATAACAACAGCGCCGCTTTCGACGTGCAAGCCGTCTGCAGCGGCTTCGTGTATGCGGTCTCGGTGGCGGACGCCTTCATCAAGTCGGGTGCGCACAAGACCGTGCTGGTGATCGGCGCCGAAGTCTTTTCGCGCATTCTAGATTTCAACGACCGCACCACCTGCGTGCTGTTCGGCGACGGCGCCGGTGCCATTGTCCTGACCGCGTCGGACCAGCCGGGCATCCTGTCCACCAAGCTGCACGCCGACGGGCGCTATTCGGATATCCTGAGCGTGCCGGGCACCCTGGCCGGCGGCGTGATCGCCGGCAGCGGCTTTTTGTACATGGATGGCCCGGCGGTCTTCAAGCTGGCCGTCACTGTCCTGGAACAGGTCGCCAACGAGGTGCTCGAACACGCGCAGATGACGGCCGACCAGGTCGACTGGCTGGTGCCGCACCAGGCGAATATCCGCATCATGAAAAGTACGGCGAAAAAGCTGGGCTTGCCGCTCGATAAAATGGTGGTCACGGTCGACCAGCATGGCAACACCTCGGCCGCCTCGATCCCGCTGGCGCTCGACATCGCCGTGCGCGACGGCCGCATCAAGGCCGGCGACAATGTCATGATGGAAGGCGTCGGCGGCGGCTTCACCTGGGGCGCCGTGCTGGTGCGCATGTGATGGGTTCCGGCGCGGCGGCGCCCGGCGCGGGAACGCCCGGGAGCGCCGCCGGCGCCAGTTCCTTCGCCGTTTCTTTCATTCTTGCCCGCACCAGTCCTTGGTGCGGATGACGCCATAAAAAACAAAACAGGAGGACATCATTCCATGAGTAAATTCGCGTTCGTATTTCCCGGCCAGGGTTCGCAGGCCATCGGCATGCTGTCCGGCTTCGCCGGCAACCCGGTGGTCGCGCAAACCATTGCCGAAGCCAACCAAGCGCTCGGCTTCGACCTGGGCAAGCTGATTGCCGACGGTCCCAAGGAAGAGCTGGACCTGACCACCAATACCCAGCCCGTCATGCTGACCGCCTCGGTGGCCGTGTACCGCGCCTGGATCGCGGCCGGCGGCGCCGTGCCGTCGGTCGTGGCCGGCCACAGCGTGGGCGAGTATTCGGCCCTGGTGGCGGCCGGCGTGATCGCCTTCAAGGATGCGGTGCCGCTGGTGCGTTTCCGGGCCCAGGCCATGCAGGAAGCGGTGCCGGTCGGGCAGGGCGGCATGGCCGTCATTCTCGGCCTGCCGGCCGGCGAGGTGCGCGCGATTTGCGCCGAAGCAGCTGCCGCCAATCCGGCTGAAGTGGTCGAGGCGGTGAACTTCAACGAACTGACCCAGATCGTGATCGCCGGCCACAATGGCGCCGTCGAGCGCGCCTGCGAACTGGCCAAGGCCAAGGGCGCCAAGCGCGCCATGAAACTGGCGGTGTCGGCCCCGTTCCACTCCTCGCTGCTCAAACCAGCGTCGGACCGCCTGCGCGCGTATCTGAAGGATGTGCCGTTTGCGGCGCCGCGGATCGACTTGATCAACAACGTCGACGTGGCTATCCTGAACGATCCCGAAGCGATCAAGGATGCGCTGGTGCGCCAGGCCGCCGGTGCGGTGCGCTGGGTCGAAACCATGCAGAAAATGGCTGCCGGGGGCGTCACCCAGGTAATCGAATCGGCGCCGAGCAAGGTGCTGATCGGCATGGCCAAGCGCATCGATGCGCAACTGGTGGGCGAGGCGCTGGTGGATCAGGCTTCGCTGGAGCGCGTATTGAGCAGCCTCAATCAGGCTTGATCAAGTTGGTGCAGTATCGCAGGGCATCGCAGAACATCAGAACAAAAGGACAGCAATGAAACTGGAAAATCAAATCGCCCTGGTCACGGGCGCGTCGCGCGGCATCGGCAAGGCCATCGCACTCGAACTGGCCCGCCAGGGCGCGAAAGTGGTTGGCACCGCCACCACCGAGAGTGGCGCGCAAGCCATTTCCGCCTATCTCGCCGAATTCGGCGGCAAGGGCGCGGTCCTGAACGTGACCGATGCCGCCGCCTGCGCCGCCGTCGTGGACGAGGTGCAAAAGGGTTTCGGCAGCCTGTCGATCCTGGTCAACAATGCCGGCATCACCCAAGACCAGCTGGCCATGCGCATGAAAGACGAGGAATGGGACAGCGTCATCGCCACCAACCTGTCGGCGGTGGGGCGCCTGTCGCGCGCCGTCCTGCGCGGCATGATGAAAGCCAAGCATGGGCGTATTATTAACATTACCTCGGTGGTCGGTTCGGCCGGCAATGCGGGGCAAATGAATTACGCGGCCGCCAAGGCCGGCGTGGCCGGCATGAGCCGGGCGCTGGCGCGCGAAATCGGCAGCCGCAACATCACGGTCAACTGCATCGCTCCCGGCTTCATCGATACCGATATGACCAAGGCCTTGAGCGCCGAGCAGCACAGCGGCTTGCTGACCCAGATTCCGCTCGGCCGCCTGGGCGCGCCGGAAGACATCGCCCACGCCGTCGCCTTCCTGGCGGGGCCGCAAGCGGCGTACATCACGGGCACGACCCTGCATGTGAACGGCGGAATGTATATGAATTGATGTTGAATGCCTTGGCTGATCCCATTTGCGGGCCTGCGCACGGATCAGATAAAGGGAATTCTCGTCATTTAGCAGTACGTTCGGTGGAATTTGCGGCAGACACCGAAATTAGTTTTTCACCGCGCAAACCTGATAAAATGCGCGCACTTTCCGTAACACACACAATGGAGCCATAACATGTCGGATATCGAACAACGCGTTAAAAAAATCGTCGCTGAGCAACTGGGCGTTGCAGAAGTAGACATCAAAATCGAATCGTCGTTCGTTGACGACCTCGGTGCGGATTCCCTCGACACCGTCGAACTGGTGATGGCACTGGAAGACGAATTCGAAATGGAAATCCCTGACGAACAAGCTGAAAAGATCACCACCGTGAAACAGGCAATCGACTACGCCACGGCGCACGTCAAGGCCTAAGTTTTACAATTTTCTCGGGAGAATCGCTTGAGCCGTTCACGAAATCGTCGTGTCGTCATCACCGGGCTGGGCTGCGTTTCACCAATCGGCAACACGGTTGCCGAGACGTGGAGCGCGGCACTGGCCGGCAAGTCGGGCATTGCCAACATCACCAGGTTTGATGCGCAGCCTTTTTCGACCCACTTCGCGGGCGAAGTCAAGGGTTTCAATATCGAGGATTACATCCCTGCCAAGGATGCCCGCCACATGGATACGTTTATCCATTACGGCATGGCGGCGGGTATCCAGGCAATGCAGGATTGCGGGCTGGTCGTCACCGAAGCCAATGCCGAGCGCATCGGGGTCATCATCGGTTCAGGCATCGGCGGCTTGCCGCTGATCGAAGACACCAAGGAAGAATACGCCAAGCGCGGTCCGCGCCGTATTTCGCCCTTTTTCGTGCCGGCCTCGATCATTAATATGATTTCGGGCAACCTGTCGATCAAGTACGGCTTGCGCGGTCCCAACCTGGCCATCGTCACGGCCTGCACCACCGGGCTGCACAGTATCGGCGCGGCTGGCCGCCTGATCGAGTACGGCGACGCCGACGTGATGATTGCCGGTGGCGCCGAAGCGACCATTTCGCCGCTGGGCCTGGGCGGTTTCGCCTCGGCACGCGCGCTGTCGTCGCGCAACGACGACCCGGCCACCGCCTCGCGTCCGTGGGATATCGACCGCGACGGTTTCGTGCTGGGCGAAGGTGCCGGCGTGATGGTGCTCGAAGAGTACGAGCACGCCAAGGCGCGCGGCGCGAAAATCTACGCCGAACTGCTCGGCTTCGGCATGAGCGCCGACGCCTACCACATGACGGCCCCGGTCGAAGACGGCAGTGGCGCCAGCCGCTGCATGCAGTCGGCCCTGAACAATGCCGGCATCAATCCCGACCAGGTCAACTATGTCAATGCGCACGGCACTTCGACCCCGCAGGGCGATGTGGCCGAAGTGCAGGGATTGAAGAAGACCTTCGGCGCCCATGCCGGCAAGCTGGTGGTGAACTCGACCAAGTCGATGACCGGCCACCTGCTGGGCGGCGCCGGCGGCCTGGAAGCCGTGTTCACGGTGCTGGCGATGCATCACCAGATCTCGCCGCCGACGATCAATATCTTCAACCAGGACCCCGCTTGCGACCTGGACTTCTGCGCCAACACGGCGCGCGAGATGAAGATCGATATCGCGGTGAAGAACTCGTTCGGCTTCGGCGGCACCAACGGCACCCTGGTCTTCGGCAAGGCTTGAGCCGGAACAATCCTTGGTGCAATGACGCGCAGGAAAAATTTCGCGTCGTAGCATGAACTTTCGGCGTCCGCACTTGTCTCAAGTGTGGGCGTCGATGAAACGCCGGCGGCTCTCGCCGGGGTCCGATTTGCCCAGTGCACCATCACGCACTGGCGCCCCGCAGCACCTTTCCTACTGATTATGTCGATTGCGGTTTCCGCCTGCATCAGGCCGTCGCGTTCCTTGCGTCTGGTTTTGCTGGGCTATGCCGCGCTCAATCTGGCCGTTGCTCTTGCGCTCGTCTGGCGCTGGGCAGCGGGCATTGGCGCGGCCAGCGTTTTGCCGGCATTGTGCGCTGGGGCTTGCGCCTTGGCAGCAATGCTTGCATGCAGGGCATCAGCACAGGGGGAAATGCGGCGCAGGATTGATATTTCTGGACTCGGCGAGATTCGCCTGACGGTACAACAGAGCTTGGGCGCAGTACCGGCCCGGGCGGATGTGCTGCAATTGCTTCCCGGATCGACTCTCTGGCCGCACAGCCTGCTCCTGCTGCTGGGCTCACCCGGTGGCAAGCTCGTCAGTGTGCTGCTCATCTGGCCGGACAGTTTGGCTCGCGAGCAATTTCGGATGTTGTCGGTGGCCCTCAGGGTCATTGCCGGGCGGGACAATAAATTTGTCGGAAATAACAAAATACTTTGAACTTATTGCAAGCGGCCAACTCTATAGACAGTGGGACGGGCCGCTGCTGCAGCCAAGAGGGCAGGGTCAGTGACGACAGAACGCGAGTGTGATCAACTGCTGGTTGAGCGCGTCCAGGCTGGCGACAGGCAGGCGTTCGACCTGCTGGTCAGCAAATATCAGCGCAGGCTGATGCGGCTTGTGTCGCGCCTGGTGCATGATCCGGCCGAGGCCGAGGACGTGGTACAGGAAACATTCATCAAGGCGTATCGGGCCTTGCGGCATTTCAGGGGGGATTCCGCTTTCTATACCTGGCTGTACAGGATCGGAATCAATACGGCGAAGAATTTTCTCGTCACCCAGGGCAGGCGCGCACCGACGTCGACCGAGTCGGATGCGGAGCGCGCCGAAGCGTTTGACGATGCGGACAGCTTGCGTGACATCAACACCCCGGAATCGGTGTTGGCAAGCAAGCAGATCGCTTATACGGTCAATGCCGCGATGGAGGCGCTGCCGCACGAATTGCGGAATGCGATTGTCCTGCGCGAAATTGAAGGGTTGAGCTACGAGGAAATAGCGGAAGTCATGTCATGTCCCATCGGCACGGTGCGTAGCCGGATTTTCCGGGCGCGCGAAGTGATTGCGGAAAAGTTGAGGCCTTTACTCGACATGCCGGTTGACAAACGACGTTAAACGTAGCGATGATCGCTCTAATCGGTTAACTTTTGGTCACACTCAACAGTGATGGAAATACTGATGGACACCCCGAAAAAAGTCCGGGAGCAGATCTCGGCGTTCAGCGACCACGAACTGTCGCCGTCCACCTTGCCTGACGCGGCCCTGCATTCGGTCGAGGGCCAGCACGCGTGGGACCTTTACCACCGCATCCGGGACGCCATGCGCGATCCGGGCGGGCCCGCCTTGTCCGGGGACTTCGCCAGCAAACTGGCGGCGCGCCTGGCAGCCGAGCCGCCGCCCGGCAAGCGCGTGCTGCGCGCATCGAGCGCGGCCCTGGCGCGCCGCGCACCGCCCGCCGTGGCCGCCGGTGCGGCCGGGCCGGTGACCGGCATCAGCGAGGCGGCGGTGGCCGATGCCGCCATCCCCGTGAGCGGCAGCGACGCCCCCGATGCCCCGGACGCGATCGCTGTCGCGGAACCGGTGAGCGAGGCCATCACCGAACCGCAGCCAGACGGTGTGAGCGCCAGCCGGGATGCCAAGGCCGATGGCGCGGCCGATGGCATGGCCGATCCCAAGGCGGTCAGCGCGGCCAAGCCGGCCATCGCCTCGGTGTCCTGATTCTATCGCAGCAACCCGGCCAGCCTTGCCTGGCATGCCGCCCGCGCCGGCCGATGGCGCCGCAAGCGGCGTCCGCTACGGCGTCCGCCATGGCGTCCGCCATGGCGTTTCGGTCGAGACCTGGCCCCACGGCGGCGTTTTCAGGCAAACCACGCGGCGGCGGACCGGCGGCCGACACCCGCCGCGACAAGGTTGGCGTTTTGGCTTACCATAACGTCAATCTTTATCCGATTCCCCCTATCCGACCACCATGACACTTTCCGCTGGCAGCAAGCTCTTCTCCGCTTTGTTCATCGCCGCTGCCGCCCTGGGCGCCGTCCCGCAGGCTGGCGGCGCCGCCCCGGTGGGGGTGCCGCTGGTGACTGGCTTGCCCGATTTCACCGACCTGATCGACAAGGTGGGGCCGGCGGTGGTCGACATCCGCACCACCGAAAAACTCAAGCCCGGCGAGCGCGCCCCGACCGAGGATGAATTGCTCGACCTGCTGCGCCGCTACCATGGCGCCCAGGACCCGCGCGGGCGGCGCGCGCCCCAGCCGCCGCTGCCGGCCCCGTCCCAGGAAGATGAAGTGCAGCGCGGCGTCGGTTCCGGCTTTCTCATGTCGGCCGACGGCTATGTGCTCACCAACGCCCATGTGGTCGACGGTGCCGACGAAGTGCTGGTCACCCTGACCGACCGGCGCGAATTCAAGGCCAGGGTACTCGGCTCCGACAAGCGTTCCGACGTGGCCCTGCTCAAGCTCGACGCCCAGCAACTGCCCAGCCTGACTATCGGCGACTCCGGCAAGATCCGCGTCGGCGAATGGGTGATCGCGATCGGCTCGCCGTTTAATTTGAACAATACCGTCACGGCCGGCATCATTTCGGCCAAGTCGCGCGATACCGGCGATTACCTGCCGCTGATCCAGAGCGATGTGGCGGTCAATCCCGGCAACTCGGGCGGCCCCCTGATCAATATGCGCGGGGAGGTGATCGGCATCAACTCCCAGATCGCCACCTTGTCCGGTGGCTATAACGGCATTTCCTTTGCCGTGCCGATCGATGAAGTCATGCGCGTGGCCGAGCAGCTCAAGAAAAGCGGCAAGGTCACGCGCGGGCGCCTGGGCGTCGAGATCGATGAACTCACCAGGGAGGTGGCCGAGGCGCTGGGCCTGGACCAGGCGCGCGGGGTCGAAGTGGTGCGGGTGGAGGCGGGCGGTCCGGCCGACAAGGATGGGATCAAGGTGGGCGACATCATCCTCAAGTTCAACGGCCAGGAAATCGATCGCAGCGGCGATTTGCCGCGCCTGGTGGGCGCCACGGCCGTGGGCAGCAAGGCTGTCGTGACGGTCTGGCGCCAGGGCCGGCAAAAAGAGATCACGGTGGGCATCGTCACCCTCGACGACGACAAGGCCGCGCGCAAGCCCGGCCCTAAAAAGCCGGCCCCGGACCAGCCCGCGAACGCGCTGGGCCTGCACGTGTCGGACCTGAGCGAGGCGCAGCGCAAGCAATTGCAGATCGACGCCGGCGTGCTGGTTGACGCCAGCGAAGCGTTGGCGGCGCGCGCCGGCCTGCGCCCGGGCGACCTGATCCTGCAACTGAACAATGTCGAAGTCAAGGATGCGAAACAGTTCAATGCCCTGGTCGGCCGGCTCGACACCAAGAAAAATGCCGTGGTGCTGGTACGGCGCGACGATGCCACCCAGTACGTGGTGATCCATCCCAAGACCTGAGGGACGCCCTGGAACGCCCATGCCCGCCGGCGCCCCCTGGCCGCCGGTTTTTCCTTTTTAACAACGCGATGCCATGATTCGATTCACCCTGTATTCCCGCAGCTACTGCCACCTGTGCGACGACCTGCTCGACGCCCTCAACGCCCTGCAAACCGACACCCTGCGCTTCGCCGTCGAGGTGATCGACGTCGATGCCGACCCGGCCCTGGTCGAGCGCTTCGACGAACTGGTGCCGGTCCTGTTCGGCGACCCGGCCGCCCCCGAGCTGTGCCACTACTTCCTCGACGAGGCGGCCGTGCGCGCCTACCTGGCGGCATCGCCTGTGTTGATTTAACAATGTTTACACGGAATTCGGCAATAGACCGGCTTTCTACCCTGAAATCCGGTAAAATGCGGGGGGGCGGAAATAGCTTCTGTCCTGAGCTTGACAGCTTCTCTCGCTTGATAAGGCGCTCGCCTGGGGATAGCCATGCCCCCCACGGAGCGCTTTTTTCGTATGGGGCGGCGTCGTCCACTACGGCAAGCCCGCACAGCAAGCTGGTGCAGCAAGCTGGTGCAGCAAGCTGGTGCAGCAAGCTGGTGCAGCAAGCTGGTGCAGCAAAGAGCGCGCGACCATCCCGAATGTCGTCCTTCCCTACTTGGTTTTGAATTGCATTAATGAACAACATACGTAACTTTTCCATCATTGCCCACATCGACCACGGCAAATCGACCCTCGCCGACCGTATCATCCAGATTTGCGGCGGCTTGTCCGACCGCGACATGGAAGCCCAGGTGCTCGATTCGATGGACCTGGAGCGCGAGCGCGGCATCACCATCAAGGCGCAGACCGCGGCCCTGCATTACAAGGCGCGCGACGGCCAGGTGTATAACCTGAACCTGATCGACACGCCCGGCCACGTCGACTTCAGCTATGAAGTGTCGCGCTCGCTGTCAGCCTGCGAAGGCGCGCTGCTGGTGGTCGATGCCTCGCAGGGCGTGGAAGCGCAGACCGTGGCCAACTGCTACACCGCGCTCGACCTGGGCGTGGAAGTGGTGCCGGTTCTGAACAAGATCGACTTGCCGCACGCCGATCCGGCCAATGCGATTGCCGAGATCGAAGATGTGATCGGGATCGATGCGACCGACGCCGTCAAGTGCTCGGCCAAGAGCGGCCTGGGCGTGGAAGACGTGCTCGAATCGCTGATCGCCCGCGTACCGCCGCCAAAAGGCGACCCGGACGCGCCGCTGCAAGCGCTGATCGTCGACTCGTGGTTCGATAACTACGTCGGCGTGGTGATGCTGGTGCGCGTGATCAACGGCACCCTGAAACCGAAAGAAAAAATCCTGCTGATGGCGTCCGAGTCGGTGCAGCTGGTCGAGAGCGTGGGCGTGTTCAGCCCGAAATCGCAATCCCTGCCGCAAATTTCCGCCGGCCAGGTCGGTTTTGTCATCGCCGGCATCAAGGAACTCAAGGCCGCCAAGGTGGGCGACACGGTCACCCACGCCGCCAAGCCGGCCAGCGCGCCGCTGCCAGGCTTCAAGGAAGTCCAGCCGCAGGTGTTCGCCGGCCTGTTCCCGGTCGAAGCGAACCAGTACGATGCGCTGCGCGACTCGCTCGAAAAGCTCAAGCTCAACGACGCCGCCCTGATGTACGAGCCGGAAGTGTCGCAGGCGCTGGGCTTCGGCTTCCGCTGCGGCTTCCTCGGCTTGCTGCACATGGAAATCGTGCAGGAACGCCTGGAACGCGAATTCGACATGGACCTCATCACCACGGCGCCGACCGTGGTGTACGAAGTGATCATGCGCGACGGTTCCCTGATCCGGGTCGACAATCCCTCCAAGATGCCGGACCCGTCCAAGATCGAGGAAGTACGCGAGCCGATCGTCACGGTCAATCTGTACATGCCGCAGGAATACGTGGGCTCGGTGATCACCCTGTGCATCGGCAAGCGCGGCGTGCAGATGGACATGAGCTACCACGGGCGCCAGGTCAAGCTGATCTACGAAATGCCGATGGCCGAGATCGTGCTCGATTTCTTCGACCGCCTCAAGTCGACCTCGCGCGGCTATGCCTCGATGGATTACGAGTTCAAGGAATACCGGGCGGCCGACGTGGTCAAGGTCGACATGCTGATCAACAGCGAAAAAGTCGATGCGCTGGCCATCATCGTGCACCGCGCCAACAGCCAGTTCCGTGGCCGCCAGGTGGCCGCCAAGATGCGCGAACTGATCCCGCGCCAGATGTTCGACGTGGCGATCCAGGCCGCCATCGGCGCCACCGTCATTTCGCGCGAAAACGTGAAGGCGCTGCGCAAGAACGTGCTGGCCAAGTGCTATGGCGGCGATATCAGCCGCAAGAAGAAATTGCTTGAGAAACAGAAGGCCGGTAAAAAGCGCATGAAGCAGGTCGGCTCGGTGGAAATTCCACAAGAAGCATTCCTGGCAATTTTACAAGTGGACGATAAATGAACCTGCAGTTTATCTTAGGGAATTTTGCACTGATCCTGTTCGTCTTGATGGTGATCACGGGCATCGTCTGGTGCCTGGATGTGTTTCACTTCGCGCGCCAGCGGCGTGCCGCGGCCGATGCGGCCCTGGCCGCCTTCGACGCGCGCAATGCCAAGCTGAGCGCCGAAGGCATCAAGGTCGACAGCACCAGCCGCCAGTCGATCGAAGCGGCCATCCTGCGCCAGCCGACCTGGATCGAATACTCGGGCAGCTTTTTCCCGGTGATCGCGCTGGTGTTCATCCTGCGCTCCTTCCTGTACGAGCCGTTCAAGATTCCCTCGGGTTCGATGGTGCCGACCCTGGTCATCGGCGACCTGATCCTGGTAAACAAGTTCACCTACGGCATCCGCCTGCCGGTGCTGAACCAGAAAATCATCGATGTCAACGATCCCCAGCGCGGCGACGTGATGGTGTTCAAGTATCCCGACGATATGTCGCAGGATTACATCAAACGGGTGGTCGGCATTCCCGGTGATAAAATCATCTATGAAAACAAGCGCCTGACCGTGAATGGCCAGGAACTGAAGTACACGGCGCTCCCCGAATTTCTCGACGACGAGTCGCCCGTGTACCATAAGCAATACACGGAAGACCTGACCGGCGTGCAGCACCGCATCCTCAACGATGACGGCAAGGCTGTCTACAACCTGGACCAGGTCAAGAACTTCCCGAACCGGGAAGGCTGCACCTATACCGTCGATAAATTTACTTGTATCGTACCTCCCGGCAATTACTTTATGATGGGCGATAATCGGGACAATAGCTCCGACAGCCGTTACTGGGGCTTCGTCCCGAATAAGAATATCGTGGGCAAGGCGTTTTTTGTCTGGATGAACCTGGGTAGTCTTGGCCGCATCGGCAGCATTCATTAACGTCAAAGGGATTTACTATGTACGGATCGAAACCGGTCAATCTGGCAAAACAGCAGGGCGTCTCCTTGTCGGGCCTGATTTTTTTGCTGGCAATCATTACTTTTATTGCCATGTTTGCCATGAAAGTCTTCCCGACCTTTCTGGAATACCGCGCGGTCCAGGCCGGCATCGTCTCGGCCAAGAAGGTCGAGGGGACGGTGCGCGATATCCAGCTTTCCTTCGACAAGCATGCCAACATCAACCGCATCGAATCCATCAAAGGTACCGACCTGATCATCACCAAGGATACCGGCGAGACCCAGGTCGCGTTTGCCTACACCGCCCGCATCCCGCTGATCACCAATGTCACCCTGCTGATCGATTACGCCGGCACCACCGATCCGAGCGGCAAGATTCCTGAAAAACCAGCCGAACCCATCCGTTAAGGCAGTCCAACCAAGAAGTCCGACACATGAATCTTCAGTTATTGCAAACGCGCTTAGGATATACGTTCCAGGATGCTGGCCTGTTGCAGCAAGCCTTGACGCACCGCAGCCACAGCAGTTTGCATAATGAGCGCCTGGAATTCCTCGGCGATTCGATCCTGAACTGTGTGGTGGCGTCGGTGCTGTACGAGCGCTTCAGCGCCATCGACGAAGGCGACCTGTCGCGCCTGCGCGCCAACCTGGTCAAGCAGCAATCGCTCTACGAAATCGCCCAGAAGCTGGAATTGTCGCAATTCCTGCGCCTGGGCGAGGGCGAGCTCAAGTCCGGCGGCTTTCGCCGGCCCTCGATCCTGGCCGACACTCTCGAAGCGCTGCTGGGCGCGATTTTCCTCGACGCCGGCTTCAATGCCGCGCGCGACGTGATCCGCGCCTTCTATATCCCGATTCTCGACTCGGTCGACCCGCGCACGCTCGGCAAGGATGCCAAGACCTTGCTCCAGGAATTCTTGCAAAGCAAAAAAATCTCGCTGCCGACCTATAACGTGGTGGCCACCCATGGCGCCGCGCACAGCCAGGAATTCGAGATCGAATGCCTGGTGCCCAAGCTCGGCATCCAGGTCTACGGCCGTGGCGGCAGCCGCCGCGCCGGCGAACAGGCCGCCGCCAAGCTCGCGCTCGAAGTGGCCGAGCAAGCCTTGCTGAAAACCCCGCCGGCCGGCCGCAAGGCCAAGCCGCGCGCCGCCCAGCTCAAGCTGGCCGGCATCGCCACCATCCAGAGCGACGCCGAGCCCGACGCCGACGACGACAGCACGCTGCCGGTCGACGCCAAAACCCCTCAACACCTGCATCCAGAAACGAAATCAGCATGAATACCACAACTACCCCAGACACCTTCCGTTGTGGCTATATCGCCATCGTCGGCCGCCCCAACGTGGGCAAATCGACCCTGATGAACGTGCTGATCGGCGCCAAGGTCTCGATCACCTCGCGCAAGGCCCAGACCACGCGCCACCGCATCACCGGCATCCAGACCGTCGATGACGCCCAGTTCATCTACGTGGACACGCCGGGCTTCCAGACGCGCCACTCGAATGCGCTCAACAAGACGCTCAACAAGACCGTCACCAATACGCTCATTTCGGCCGACGTGATCCTGTACCTGATCGAAGCGGGCACCTTCGGCCCGGCCGACCAGCAGGTGATCGACCTGCTGCCGACGGATGTGCCGTGCATCCTGGTCATCAACAAGTCGGACCGGGTCAAGGACAAGGCGGCCCTGATGCCGTTCGCCCAGCAGATCGCGGCCAAGCATGATTTCGCCGCCATCGTGCCGGTGTCGGCCAAGCTCAAGTTCCAGCTCGACGGCCTGCAAAATGAAATCAAGCGCCTCCTGCCGGAAAACGCGCCGGTGTTCGGCCCGGACGATATTACCGACCGCAGCGAAAAATTCCTCGCTTCCGAAATCGTGCGCGAAAAGCTGTTCCGCCTGGTCGGCGACGAACTGCCGTACACCAGCACCGTCCTGATCGAAAAATTCGAGCAGGAAGGCGACTTGCGGCGCATCTTCGCGGCTATCCTGGTCGAGCGCGACACCCATAAGTCGATGGTCATCGGGAACAAGGGCGCGCGCCTGAAAGAAGTCTCGACCCAGTCGCGGCTGGACATGGAAAAACTGTTCGGCGGCCCGGTCTACCTGGAAATATGGGTCAAGGTCAAATCCGGCTGGGCTGACAATGAAGCGGGCCTGCGCGCCTACGGTTACGAGTAAGCGCGGAGCAGCTCCGCCCCCGCATGCCCACCAACGACGCCGACCTGACCGTCGCCGTAGCGGCGAGTGCGGCGCCGCCGCAGCCGGCGCCTGCCAGGCGGCGTGTCCCCCAGCGCGGCGAGCGGGTCGGCGGCCAGCCATCGTTCGTGCTGCACAGTTATCCCTACAAGGAAACCAGCCTGATCGTCGACATGTTCACGCGCGACTTCGGCCGCGTGGGCCTGGTCGCCAAGGGCGCCAAGCGGCCGCTGTCGAAATTGCGCGGCGTGCTGCAAACCTTCCAGCCGCTGCAAGCGGCGTGGAGCGGCAAGTCCGAACTGCGCACCCTGATCGACGCCGAGTGGGTGGGCGGCATGCTCCCTTTAGAAAAGACCGCGCTGCTGTGCGGCTTCTACCTCAATGAACTGCTGGTCAAGCTGATCGCGCGCGACGATCCGCACCCGGCCCTGTTCGACCACTACGTCTCGACCCTGAACCAGCTGGCCCACAACGAACCGGCGCCTATCGTCTTGCGAAAATTCGAACGGGCCTTGCTTAAAGAGACGGGCGTGGCCGCCGACCTGACGCGCTGCACCAGCACCCGCGCGCAAGTCGAAGCCGATGGCGAGTACGTGGTCGATCCCGAGCGCGGCGCGCGCCTGGCACGCGAATCGGACAGCTGGCCGGCGGTGAGCGGCAAGACCCTGCTCGACATGGAGCGCGAAGATTACAGCGACCCTGTCACGCAGGCGCAGAGCAAGGTGCTGATGCGCTTCCTGCTGGCCCACCAGCTGGGCGGATCCCCCCTGAACACGCGCCAGATCCTGATCGACCTGATGCAGTTATAGATTACCCATCCAACCAAGCAACCGAGCAACCATCATGAGCTTCCTCCAACCGAATGGCCCGGTCATCGACCTGGGCGTGAACATCGACCATGTGGCGACCTTGCGCAATGCGCGCGGCACCGTCTATCCGGACCCGCTGCGCGCGGCCATGCTGGCCGAGCAGGCCGGCGCCGACGTGATCACCCTGCACCTGCGCGAAGACCGGCGCCACATCAAGGATGCCGATGTGATCGCGCTGCGCCCGCAACTGATGACGCGCATGAACCTGGAAGCGGCCGTCACGCGCGAAATGATCGATTTCGCCTGTTCCGTGCGCCCGCAGGACGTGTGCCTGGTGCCCGAGCGGCGCGAGGAAGTGACCACCGAAGGCGGCCTCGATGTGATCCGCTACTACCGGCAAGTCGAAGCGGCCGTCAAACAGCTGCAAGGCGAGGGCATTCGCGTCAGCCTCTTCATTGACGCCGACCAGGCGCAGATTGGCGCGGCCGCCGACATGGGGGTGCCGGTGATCGAACTGCACACCGGGCGCTACGCCGAAGCCGGCGACGGCGAACTGGAGCACGAACTGGAGCGCATCCAGAGTGGGGCCCGCTTTGGCGTCTCGCGCGGGCTGAAGGTCAACGCCGGCCACGGCCTGCACTACCAGAACGTGCAGGCCATCGCGGCCATCGCCGATATCGGCGAACTCAATATCGGCCACGCGATCGTGTCGCATGCGCTGTTTGCCGGCTTCGAAAACGCGGTGCGCGAGATGAAGGCCATCATGGTCGCCGCGCGCCTGGCGGCATAAGCCCCGCGCCGCGCAGATGATCTACGGGATCGGCACCGACATTGTGCAGGTCGCGCGCATCGAGGCGGCACTGGCGCGCAGCGAGCGCTTCGCCACCAGGATCCTGGGCGAGGATGAACTGGCGGTATTTCGCCAGCGCCGCGCGCAGAATGCGGTGCGCGGGGTGCGCTACCTGGCCACCCGCTTCGCGGCCAAGGAGGCGTTCTCGAAAGCGATCGGCCTGGGCCTGCGCGCGCCGATGGCCTGGCGCAGCGCGCAGATGCTCAACACGCCGGCCGGCCAGCCCGTCATGGTGTGCAGTGGCGCGCTCGACGCCTTTATGCGGCAAAATGGGCTCAGTGCCCAGGTGACGGTAAGCGATGAAGCCGAATACGGCGTCGCCTTCGTGATCGTTACCCGGCAAGCCTGATTTAATTGACCCGGATTGATGCTGCAATGACCGATGTGATTTCCAACGCAAGCCCCGATGCAGATACTGGCGCGGCCGTCGCCGCGCGCGAACAGGTGCTCGCCACTGTCGCCAAGCTGCCCAACCTGCCGGGCGTGTACCGCTATTTCGACGCCCTTGACGCAGTCCTGTACGTGGGCAAGGCGCGCGACCTCAAGAAGCGCGTGTCGAGCTACTTCCAGAAAAACCTGTCGAGTCCCCGCATCGCCATGATGGTCGAGCGCATCGCGCGCCTGGAAACGACCGTCACGCACAGCGAGGCCGAGGCGCTGATCCTCGAAAATAACCTGATCAAGACGCTCAAACCGCGTTTTAACATCCTGTTCCGCGACGATAAATCGTACCCCTACCTGAAGATCAGCGGCCAGGACGTGCCGCGCATGGCCTACTATCGCGGCGCGGTCGACAAGAAGAACCAGTATTTCGGGCCGTTCCCGAGCGCGTGGGCGGTCAAGGAATCGATGCAGATCCTGCAGAAGGTGTTCATGCTGCGCACCTGCGAGGACAGCGTGTTCTCGAACCGCACGCGCCCCTGCCTGCTGCACCAGATCGGCCGCTGCAGCGGTCCCTGCGTGGACCTGATCACGCGCGACGACTACAAGATCGACGTCGACAACGCCGCCCGCTTTTTGCGCGGGCGCCAGAGCGAAGTGATGGCCGACCTGGAAGCGAAGATGCACGCGTTCGCGGGCGAACTCAAATTCGAGCAGGCCGCCGCCGTGCGCAACCAGATCCAGTCGCTGGCGCGCGTGCTGCACCAGCAAAGCATGGAAACCGGTGGCGACGCCGACGTCGACATCATCGCCGTGGTGGTGCAGGGCGGGCGCGCCTGCGTCAACCTGGCGATGGTGCGCGGCGGGCGCCACCTGGGCGACCGCGCCTACTTCCCGACCCAGGTCAGCGACGCCGCCGCGATTGCCGAAGGCTCGATCGACGTCGAAGTGCTGGCCGCTTTCCTGGCCCAGCACTACAGCGAAAAATTCATCCCCGGGGTGCTGATCCTGAACATCGAATTCGACCAGCCGGCCCTGATGGTGGCGCTCACCGAGCAGTGCGGGCACCGCATCAACCTGATTTTCCAGCCGCAGGGGCAGCGCCGCCAGTGGCTGGAAATGGCGCACAAGGGCGCCGAGATTTCGCTGGCGCGCCTGCTGTCCGAACAGGGCTCGCAGCAATCGCGCACGCGCGCGCTGGCCGAAGCGCTGGCGCTCGACGCGACCGACCTCGATGCCCTGCGCATCGAGTGTTTCGACATCAGCCACACGCAAGGCGAGGCGACCCAGGCCTCGTGCGTGGTGTTCCATCACCACGCCATGCAGAACGGCGAATACCGGCGCTACAACATCAACGGCATCACACCGGGCGACGATTACGCGGCCATGCGCCAGGTGCTGATGCGCCGCTACGAAAAGGTCGCCAATGGCGACGGCATCATGCCCGACGTGGTGCTGATCGACGGCGGCAAGGGCCAGATCGAAATGGCGCGCCAGGTGTTCGCCGAACTGGGCCTGGATATCTCGCTGATCGTCGGCGTAGCCAAGGGGGAAGGGCGCCGGGTCGGCCTGGAGACCCTGATGTTCGTCGACGGGCGCGCCTCTCAGGAACTGGGCAAGGAATCGGCCGCGCTGATGCTGGTCGCCCTGATCCGCGACGAGGCGCACCGCTTCGCGATCACCGGCATGCGCGCCAAGCGCGCCAAGACGCGCCAGACCTCGCGCCTGGAGGAGATCGAGGGCATCGGCGCCAAGCGCCGCCAGAAGCTGCTGGCGCGCTTTGGCGGCCTGCGTGGCGTGGTCGACGCCAGCGTCGAAGACCTGATGTCGGTGGAAGGCATTTCGACCCAGCTGGCCGAAGAGATTTACAAGCAGCTGCACTGAGCGTCATTGAGCGGCCGTGCGCCGGCACCGGCGCGCACGGTCCAAACTGGTTAAAAGATCATTAGCAAGGTAGACTAGCGGCGCAAGCATCTATCAACGCTTAACCAGTGCGCCCGCCTCTATGCCCTTTAATATCCCGATTCTCCTGACCTGGTTACGTGTAGCCCTGATTCCCCTCGTTGTGGGCGTGTACTACCTGCCGGCCCACTGGCTGCCGCGCTCCGACCAGGATACCGCGGCCACCCTGGTGTTCGTGGTCGCCGCCGTCACCGACTGGTTCGATGGCTTCCTGGCGCGGCGCTGGAACCAGACCTCGGCCTTCGGCGCCTTCCTCGATCCGGTGGCCGACAAGCTGATGGTGGCCGGCGCGCTGCTGGTGCTGGTGCACCTGGACCGGGTCGAACACTTCATCGCCTTCATCATCATCGGCCGCGAGATCGCCATTTCGGCGCTGCGCGAATGGATGGCGCAGATCGGCGCATCGCGTTCGGTGGCGGTCAGCTCGATCGGCAAGATCAAGACCGCCGCCCAGATGACCGCCATTCCGCTGCTGCTGTGGCATGACATGCTGTTTCGCGTCGTCGACACCCAGCGCCTCGGCGAATACCTGATGTACCTGGCCGCCGTGCTGACCGTCTGGTCGATGTTTTACTACATGCGCCTGGCCTGGCCGCTGATCAAGGAAAAGGGCGGCATGATGGATTGATGAAGTAAAACCGATCCAGCCTTGACAGCCTGTCCAGATCCTCTATAATGCCGCCCTGTTGTGACGATGTTGTAACAAAGCGGGAGTAGCTCAGTTGGTAGAGCGCAACCTTGCCAAGGTTGAGGTCGAGAGTTCGAGACTCTTCTCCCGCTCCAGATACTTGGAGAAAACGTCGTCAGGTTGTCCTTGAAATGTTGCCTGGTTTCTGCGATAATCATTGTCTTGAAAAAATGCGGGAGTAGCTCAGTTGGTAGAGCGCAACCTTGCCAAGGTTGAGGTCGAGAGTTCGAGACTCTTCTCCCGCTCCAGTTTCTGGATCTGGCTTTAAGTGGCGGTAAGTAGTAGAATGCAGGACTCCAATGCGGGAGTAGCTCAGTTGGTAGAGCGCAACCTTGCCAAGGTTGAGGTCGAGAGTTCGAGACTCTTCTCCCGCTCCAGTTTTCTGGATTTGCTTGCAAGTGGCAGTAACGGGTAATATGCAGGACTCCAATGCGGGAGTAGCTCAGTTGGTAGAGCGCAACCTTGCCAAGGTTGAGGTCGAGAGTTCGAGACTCTTCTCCCGCTCCAGAATTCAAAGGGAAGCATCGCTTCCTTTTTTGTCACCCTCCAAAGGGTGGCGCAGCAAGTCTCTGGCGAGGTAGCAAAGAGGTTATGCAGCGGCCTGCAAAGCCGTTTAGACGGGTTCGATTCCCGTCCTCGCCTCCAGAACATGTGTTAATAAATAGCCCACCGCGATGTGGGCTATTTTTTGTCCAGGTTTTTGTTTTCATGTCGCGGCGGCGGATCGTGGCCATGGCCAGGAACATGTGGAAACTCACGCCTGCAAAAAAAAGGGAAAAGGCCAAATACATGTGGGTCTTTGTGAGTCCGCCACTGCCATCCTGCGGCAGTGCGAATGTACTTGAAAGAAGGGCTAATAGCCTGAAAATTTTTTAGGGCAAGGCGATGGCGCTTCCGTATTCCCCATGTCGTTGCTTCCAGTGGCGGAATCATATAAGGAAGACCAGCGACATCGCACCGCTCCGACAGGTCCGGTCCCAGACCTGCTGTAAAGGCGGACTTTGGAAACATAATGAGCCAGCTTCAGCGCCTTTACCCCTGTCGGTTCGATCGCCGCTCCGGTATCATTCGGTATGAATAAGATTTCTTTCCCTCCGTTTGTCATTGGTGTCGCTGGCGGAAGCGGTAGTGGCAAGTCAACGGTGACCCAGCAAGTACTCGCTTCGTTCGGTGCCGATATGGTGTCGGTCGTGATGCAGGATGACTATTACTGCGACCAAACCGATCTCACTCCCGACGTGCGCCGCAAGCAGAATTACGACCATCCGCAGGCATTCGACTGGCCACTGCTGGTACAGCACATCCAGGCCTTGCGTAATGGCGAGCCGATCGACATGCCAGAGTACGACTTCACGATCGACAACCGCTCCGACAAGACCATTCGAGTCAAACCTGCCCCGGTCATCGTGATCGAAGGCCTGTTTGCCTTGTATGACGCGGACTTGCGCAAAATGATGTCGCTCAAGATCTTTGTCGACACCGCTCCCGATGTCCGCTTCATCCGCCGCATGCAAAGGGATATTACCGAACGCGGCCGCTCGGTCGACAGCGTCATCGGCCAGTACCTGGAAACAGTACGGCCGATGCACAAGCAGTTCATCGAGCCGACCAAGCGTCACGCCGACGTCATTTTGCCTCACGGCGCCAATGGCCCGGCAATCGATGTGATCACGACCAAAGTGGCGAGCGTCATCGGCCAGTTGAAGCGGCCCTGACCTGAATTCCTCGATTGGCTCGGCATCTGCTGCTGCCGAGCCATGATGTCACGCGCCCGCGTACGCTACTGTGCGCAGCGGTGTGCAGGTCATCGAGGCGCTGGCTAGCGCAGGTACCTGCCTGTACCTGGACGATGACCGTCCCACGGGCAGGGCCGGATTTGCGGACGTCAATGGCGTCGCTGGTTGTCGCCTGCGTTCACGGTCGCGGGGGGGGGGGGGGCTGACCGGCCCGGTGAGTTCCAAGAAGCGGGCAGTCCATCTTGATCGTACGAACAATGCCGGCGACCGTCAGTTGCCGCTCTCGAGAACGCCAGATGCTGGGCATCATCAGCGCTATCCTGAATTTTGATGGAACCGACAGCTGGATACGTAGCGTGAAGCTATCCGCGCCTGGGGTGTGCAGTGTTCCTGACTGCTGCTTACGTGATGGTAGCCGAGCCATTCGGCGAGCGCATGCGGCAGCCCATGCGCCCCGGCGCCGCGATCTGCGACACCCGCTTCGGATTCGACTACGATCGTCCGCTGGCCGATACGCGCCTATTGTGGGGCGGCCGTAGCTCCACGCTCGAGCGCAGCGGCGCCGCAGTCGCAGGCCTGCTGTATGGCGACATGCTGAAGGGGGTATCCGTAGCTGCAAGGCGCCAAGCTTGATTACGCCTGCAGCTGCGTGATGAGCTTCTGCCGCCAAACGATGCGGTAGCTGGGCCGCGTGCCGGAAGGGTCCTGGTACGGGATCGGCTTTGGCGGCCTGGCATTGCGCTGTGCACGCTGGCCGGCGGCGTGCTCGCTGCTGCCATCAGCGGCGACCGCGCCGTCCTGAACGCCTTGGCAGTCGGAACTTGCCGACCACGGGTGGTCCGGCTGGATTGGTGGCCGCCCAACTGGCGCACTGATACGAGGTGCTGCGCGACTGCTTACGTCAGTAATGCTGTGCCGGATCGGCGAGTGACGGCCGTCGAGACAGCGCGGCAGTTGTCAGTCGGGCCGTCGACCGGGGAGCGAGCGTATCAATGCGATTTAGGTAAATGCGCAATTTGTGCAAAAGTGACAATTCGTTAGATTTTTGGCATTTATTTCCCTCAGAATAGTTCCACTGCAAATGACTCCGAATTAGAAATATAACTAAGGAGAATTTATGGAACTGGCGCGTTATACCAAAGGCCGCGCCGTGGCGCGCCTTGCTTCCCTTGTCGTCGCCGCAATCCTTGGTGGCTGCGCTGGAACCCACCTCATTCCCCCTGCCGATTATGCTGAAGCATCCGAGAACAATGCTCTGCGCGTCGTGTTCGATCAGGATGGAAACATCTATCCCCGCACGGCAGACCTGATCGACTGGGTGGATTATCGGCAGCCCTTCTGGGAGCCTCTTCTCGGCAATGGATTTCAGCTGACCGCGTTGGAAGGCAAGGGTGTCAAACTCTATGCAGCGCTGGAAATGTCGGTTACAAACGACATCATTACCCGGCTGAACAAGCGTCTGGCATCGAAAAAAATGCTGATTGTGCTCATACACGGCTTCAACAACGATTTCAGCTTCGCCGCAGGTAACTTTGGCCTGATGAACGCGCGAATCGATCCGGCCGTCCGCGAACAGGCAGCGCTGCTTGAAGTATTCTGGGACGGCCTCGATCCCCGCCGTGATGGGCTGTGGGAGATGACAGCGGTGAGCTTCTGGCGCAAGGCGCTGACCTATTCGAACCGGGCCGGCATTCATGGATTGCGCACTATCCTCAATGGCGTCGACAAGGACGTGGATGTACGCTTCGTCACGCACTCGCGCGGCATCGGCGTTGTTATGTCGGCGCTGGCCGATCCTGTCTTTGACCGGCATATTCACGGCACGCAGGCCGCACCCCTGCACAATCCCCATCTCCGATCGATCAAAATTGCGGCGTTTGCACCGGCCATCGGTAACGGTCATCTCGATTGCGACCTCAACGAGCAGCTAACGAGGCATCCGGTGGAGCTGTTTGCCGGTATCAATCGAAGCGACTTTGCGACCTCGAAACTTGGCCTGTTCCCCGCCGAAATGTATGGGGCGTCAAACCTGGGCAGCGATGTCGACTATGTGCGCCGCCAGATCAAGATGGACAGGAAGAATTTTCGCCTGCGCGCGTTTGAATTTACGCACGGCGCAAAACATGGCTTGTCACACTACTTCGCGAATGATGAGCTGACGACATGTATGTTCGGCCTGCTCGACCTCCGAAAGCGTGTGGCCGACAGTTGTTCTCCTGAAGTCCTTGCAAACTGATGCATTTCCAACCATGCACTGAAAGTGCCCATGAAAGCCGCTCCTCTCCTGCTTTGCCTGGTGCTTGCCGCCTGCAGCACCACCGATAACGATTACGACAAATACGCCGACAAACACTCCGCATTTCAGCTGGTCGAACGCGCCAAGTTTGAGCCGATCAATCTTGTGTCGTTGATTCGCGGAACGGAAGGGCGTATACGCAAAATCCACAAGATGAGCGCGCTGGAACAAATGAGGGAGGACGATGCTGCAGCTGCTGAAATCGATGGGACCTTCCGCGACTTCGCCGATCTGAACCGGAATACGGGTGACGTCGGACGTGCCCGCCGCAACGAAATCCAGGAACGCATCCTCGGTGCCTCGGACCAGCGCTGCAATGATTTCAAAACGCTGCTGCAAAAGAAACAGGCGAACGTCAGTTTCCTCACCGGGCTCACCGCCACCGGTTCGTCTGTTGCCGCAACGATAGTCACCAACGTCGATCGTTCCAAGCTGCTCGCTGGCATTGCCGGCATGGCCAGCGGCTACCGTGCGGAGTACAGCCAGGCATTCTTTGCCAATGCTGCGATCCAGGTGGTCGTCGCCGGTATCGATTCGCGCCGGCGCACTGCGTACGAACAGATCCTGCTGGCACGCAAGGACAGCTTAGTCGCTTATCCGCTCGAAGCGGCCGTCAAGGATGGGATTCGCTACCACGGCCTGTGTTCCACCGTTGCTGGCCTGCAGGAGGCGGGGGAAGCCGTGCGCTACTACAATGAGCCTGGACTGGCCGCCGCCGCACGCACGATCGCCCGTTCCAAGATGCTGGTCGACTTGCAGGGGGCAAATGCCGATGAGGTCATCGACAAACTGACCAAATGGCAGAACATCGTTCCGGCCGAGCGCTATCTGGCAGGCAATCCACTGGGCGCGACCGCGGCCGAAGAAAAAGGCGGCGCACAGTCGTTGCTGGACCATTTCGAATCCAGCCTGATCCGCTTGCAGCGGCGATCCGATACGCTGACGGCGCTATCGAAAGAATTTGAAAGCGATCCTGAATGGAAGCGGGATATTGCCACGTCAAAGGATATAGTGAAGCCGCTCAAGGCTTCGCTGGAAGGTCAATGCCGGCCAGAGCTCATTTTGAAAGCGACGGATTTGCTCACCTCCAAGGCTGCGCTGGCTGCAGCGCCGGACGGCGACCCGCAGCGCGCGCTCGAGGTCCAACTTGCGCAGCAGAATGCAGATCTGAGCAAAGCGAGTTCCGATTTTGTGGTGGCAGGCTACATAGAGAGGGCCAGCGCGGTGGAAACCGCGCTCAAGGCGCTCGGCTCGCCGATCGTCAAGGACAAACGGCCGGCCGTGACGGCGGCCCTGGCCCGGCTCAATCGCTACGCGCCGACGATTGTGGCGAAATGCGCTGTCACTAAAATCGAACAATAGGCCGGTTTATCGCTGCAAGCAGGCGGGTGCGCCCTGCTGCGCAGCTTTCCGCCGAAGATACGCGCGAACTTCGACGTCGTGGGCAGCAGCAGCGCCGTGCCGAACAGCGATGCGGGCAAGGTGCGCTGCGGCGCCCGGTCGCCTGCGCCCGACATCACCTGCACGAAGGCCGCCTGCACCACATCTTCCGCCTCTTCATGGCAGCCGGTATAGCGCATCACGAAGCCGACCAGCGGATGGCGGCAATGCCTGAACAGATGCGCCAGACCGGCATGGCCGACGCCGTCGGCGGCACTGCGGGATGCGCCACATGTCAATTCACATAAAAAGCCTTGCATGACACTGCCTCATTCACCCAAGCATCCGGCGACAGGTTTTGGTAGCGCTTTCCATTGACGCCGGAGAATACGCCGGTTTCCTTTACTTTCGCGCAAGTTTCATGCGCTAACCGCCGCGCGGCCGGACGCCAGCCGGTGAGCCAACTAGCAGCCGCGCTCCTCAGCGGGCCGCCTCGCCGAACAGGCGCGTCAGCAACTGGCCGAATTTTTCCATCCGATCCGGCTGGGTCGGCTTGATCACCCCGTGTTCCTGCAAGACGGCGATCAGCTTGACCGGCCCGGTGCGGTTGTTGCCCACGATTTCGACATGGCCCGCCTTGACCTCGACGATGCTGACCAGCGGGTCGCTGTCGACGGCCGGGTTGCGCTGCTCCGCCAGCGAAAAAATCGCATCCGATTCGACGCAGGTGCCGTTGCTGACGCGCCGGCAACTGCCGCTTTCATCGGTCATGATCTTGAGAAAGTCCTTGACGCGCGGATCGAGCGGGCCGGGTTCGCGGATGAAGGGCGACGTATAGGTAATTTCCGACCATTTGTCGCCCGTGACAATCTGGCAGATCGGCCCGACCAGTCCCAGCGAGAGCGTCTTCCACAGCGGGCTGCCGCAATGGCGCGCCGCCGCAATGCCGCCGAACGGTCCCGAGACGGTCACCAGGCGCAGTTGCAGATCCTTGCCCTCGATGGCATCGGGCTTGCTGACCGACATCGCGTTGCGCGCGATCAGGGCGCCCTGGCTGTGGCCGAGCACGGTAATCTGCTTGTTTTCCATGTTCCGCGCCAGCTGGCCGAGCGCCGCATCGAGCTGGCCGGCACTGACCCGCAAGCTGTCGCGGTCGTTGTAAGTGAAACACGCGGTCTGCTGGCCGTGAAAGGCCAGCACCTGGGCCATGCCCCGGTAGCGCCCGGCCGAGCTGAAACAGCCATGCACCAGCACGGTGACCGGTTGCTGGGCGTTCAGCTTCAGGGTGTGGTCGCCACTGTCGGTGCACTGGCTCAGGCCGGGAATACGCATGCTGACATTGGCCGGCGGCAAGCGCGACCCATCGATCGTCAGCAGCGCCGGCTCGTCCGCCGCCGGCGTGGCGCAACCCGTCATCAGGCCAAGGGTGGCAATGGCCGTGGTCGCTGCGAGAATTTTCATCATTTGTTATTCCAGGGTAAGTACGCGTAGGCTTCCGAGTGTAGCCGATCGCGCCAGCGCCCGGGTCAATGGCTGCGTACCAGGGCGCAAATGTCCGCGCAAATCACGCCACGGCGGGGCCCCGCCGCGCTCGCGCGCCAGATGTGCACGGATAGCCACGTAAATAAATTACCTATGGGAAAATAAAACTGTTTTGGTGTATCATTTCTTGTCGACAGAACCTTGTCCTGATCAGTGGTGGCGACAATGCGGCCGGGCGTACATTTTCTTGCGGCATGGGCGGGCGGCTTGGCCCTGCTGCTCTGTTGCGGCGCGGCAGCCGCAGGCTCCGCCAGCCCTGTGCCCGCCGATCCCACCCGCGTGATCCGGCTTTCCTCGCTCGAATGGCCGCCCTACACCGGCGCGTCGCTGCCGCGCCATGGCGCCACCACGGCGGTGATCGCCGCCGCGCTGGCCAGCATGGGTTACCGCCTGGAAGTGGCTTATTTCCCCTGGAGCCGGGCCACCGCCCTGGTCCGCCACGATTCTCCCTTTGCCGGGTATTACCCGGAATACCTCTCGGCCGACCTGGCCCGCGAGTTTCTCGTTTCCGACCCGATCGGCACTGGTCCGCTCGGCTTTGCCTACCACGCCGCCGCACCGGTCCGCTGGGACAGCATGGCCGACCTGTCGAAGTACCGGATCGGGGTGGTCGAAGGCTATGTCAATACGGAGCAGTTCGACACGCGGGTGCGCCAGGGAAAGCAAATGGTCGATCCCGCCGTGAACGACAAGCAAAACCTGCGCAAGCTCGCCGCCGGGCGCGTGCCGCTGGTGTTGATCGACCGGCGCGTGTACGCGCATCTGGTCCTCAACGACGCCGACCTGCGCCCGCTGGCGCCGCTGCTGCGTTTCCATCCACGCCTGCTGGAAGACAAGAAGCTCTATATTTGTTTTCGCCCCAACGCCGAGGGCGAGCGGGTGCGCACGATTGTCAATGCGGGCTTGAAGCGGATCGATATCGAGGCCGTGCTGGCGGCGGCCCTGGGCGCCGGCGGCGCGAACTAGGAGGGCGCCACGGCGATGCAATTGCGCCCGCGCAGCTTGGCCGCGTACAAGGCGCCGTCGGCGCGGTGCAGCAGGCCGGTCATGTCGGCGGCACCGGCGATGCTCACCGAGGCGATGCCGATGCTGACCGTGACCGCGATCTCGCCGTACGCGGTCGGCACGCTGGCATCGGCCATGGCGCTGCGCATCCGTTCGGCGACGATCAGGGTGCCTTCGGGATCGCAGTCGGGTAGCACCGCGAGCAGTTCCTCGCCGCCATAGCGCCCGAAGGCGTCGTAGGTTCGCAGCGCCGCTGCCATGCGCTGCGTCGCTTCGCGCAACACCTCGTCCCCGGCCAGGTGGCCGTAGGTATCGTTGATGCGCTTGAAATGATCGAGATCGGCGAAGATCACGGATAAGCATTCCGGCGTCCTGGCGCGCCGTGCGATTTCCTTTTGCAGCAGGTCGAGGATGGCGCCGCGGTTGAAGATGCCGGTCAGGGCATCGCGCGTGGCTTGCCTGCGCAATTCCTGCTCCAGGTCGACGATGCGGCGCCCGGCGCGCACCCGCACCCGCATTTCCTCGGCGATGAAGGGCTTGGCGATGTAGTCGTCGGCCCCGGCGTTCATCGCCGCGACGATGAATTCGGTCTCGGTGCGCGAGGTCAGCATGATCATGTAGACATAGCGCTCCATGCCGGCCTGGCGGATGTTGTGGCAGACGTCGATCCCATCCCGGCCCGGCATCATCCAGTCCAGCACCGCCAGCAAGGGGCCGTCGGCCTGGCGCAGGATCGCTTCGGCGCTCAGGCCGTCGGCGGCGACCACCACCTGGTAGCCCCATTCGGACAGCACGTCCTGCAGGTACAAGACCGAAATTGGATCGTCGTCCGCGACAAGCACTTTCATTGCTTCAGTTCCAGGGTCGTGGTCAGCGTGGCGGACAATTCATCGATGCACAGCGCCAGGTAGCGTGCGGCGCCGTCCAGGCTGTCGGCGCTGGCGCCGCTGCCGGGGCGCGCCATGCTTTCCAGCGCACCGGCCGCCTGCACGGTGACGTCCCCGCTCAGCGTCGCGGCGGCCCCCTTGACGCGGTGCGCGGTGCGTTCCAGCAGGTGCGCATCGCCCGTCCCCAGGCCGCTTTGCAGGTGGCGCACGAGTTCGGGCGCGGTATCGATGAACGATCTTGCCATGAGAATCAATAAATCGCGTTTCCCGCGCGCGCGTTCCAGCGCCAGTTCGCGGTTGAAGATGGCGGTGGCGGCCGGGAGCCCGTACGCCGGCTGCCCGTATGCCGGCTGCCCGTATGCCGGCTGCCCGTACGCCGGGAGCCCGTATGCCGGGAGCCCGTACGCCGGGAGCCCGTATGCCGGGAGCCCGTACGCCGGGAGCCCGTATGCCGGCTGCCCGTACGCCGGCTGCCCGTACGCCGGGAGCCCGTATGCCGGCTGCGTGTGCTGCGGCGCCGGCGCTGCCGGCCCGGGCGGGTATTCCGGGCCCGGCCACGGGCGTTCGAGGCAGGTATACAGATCGAGCGGCTCGATCGGTTTCGACAGATAGTCATCCATGCCCGCCGCCAGGCAGGTCTGGCGGTCGCCCTCCATCGCATGGGCAGTCACCGCCACGATATGGATATGCGCGCCGGAAGCGGCCTCGCGCCGGCGGATTTCGGCAGTGGTCTGGTAGCCATCCATTTCCGGCATCTGGCCATCCATCAGGATGGCGTCGAAGCTGCCTTCGTCCAGCATCCGCAGCACTTCGACGCCATTGCCGGCAACGGCAAAGGTGTGGCCGCGGCTGCGCAGCAGCTCGGTGACCAGCATCTGGTTGACCGGATGGTCGTCGGCGACCAGCACCCGCAGGCGCTTGTGCGCGGGCGGCACCGCCGCCACCGCCGCCGCCATCGCCATTGCCATGTCGTGCGGGCCGGGTACGGCGGGGCCGGCGGCGCCGCTCCTGACGATCCCCATCAGCGCGTTGAACAGCTCGGAATGCCTGACCGGCTTCGTGATAAATGCCGTCAAGCCGGCCGCCAGCCCGGCTTGCAGCGCGGCGCCGTCGTCTTGCGCAGGCAGCATGACCACGATCGCGGTGGACGCCAGCCCGGCGGCGCCCAGGCTGGCAGCCAGCGGCGCGGCGCCGCCGGCCGCCAGCGAGGCGCTGCAGATGGCTGCGCAAAACGGCTCGTCGTGCGCACCGTCGCGCTCCAGCTGGCGCGCCAGTTCGGCGTGGCCCCGCACCAGCGCCGGGCGCATTTTCCAGCTGCGCAGCAGGTTGACGAGGATCTGGCCGGAGGTGGCATTGTCGTCGATGACCAGCACCGGCTTGTGCTGCAGCCCGGCGTCGCCCGGCCCCTGGTCCGGCGCCGCCGGGCGCTGCGCAAGCTGGACCGAGACCGTGAAATGGAATTGCGTGCCCACCCCGGGTTCGCTGTCGACCCACAATTGCCCGTCCATCAGGGCGACCAGCTGCGAGACGATCGCCAGTCCCAGCCCGGTGCCGCCGTATTCGCGCGTGGTGGAGGCATCGGCCTGGACGAACGATTCGAAGATATGCTCTTGCTGCTGGCGCGACATGCCGATCCCGGTGTCGCGCACGCTGAACTCGAGCTCGGCGTAGCCGGCATGGCGCGCGTGCTGGCTGACCGTCAGCACCACTTCGCCGCGGGCGGTGAACTTGATCGCGTTGCTGGCCAGGTTGATCAGGATCTGGACCAGCCGGCCTTTATCGGCGACGATGATGGCCGGCACCTCGGGCGCGATGTCGAAGGCCAGTTCCAGCCGCTTTTCCGCCCCCGCCGCCAGGGTCCGGAAAACATTGGCGATTTCTTCGCGCAGGTCGAAAGCGACTTTTTCCAGGACCAGTTTTTTGGCCTCCATCTTGGAAAAATCGAGGATATCGTTCAACAGGCGCAGCAAGGAGTCGGCCGACGACTGGATCAATTCCATATACTCGCGCTGCTGGATCGATAGTCCGGTTTTCAGCACCAGCCGCGTGAAGCCGATGATGCAATTCATCGGCGTACGGATTTCATGGCTCATGTTGGCCAGGAATTCGCTCTTGGCTTCGTTGGCCGATTCCGCCTTGTGTTTGGCTTCCTGCAACTGGATTTCGAATTTCTTGATCGAGGTAACGTCATGGTCGGTGCCGCGATAGCCGAGCAAGGTGCCGTCGCGGTCGAGTACCGGCACCGCCGACGATTCCAGATAGCGGTCGCTGCCGTCCCGGTGGCGCCAGCGGATCAGCCAGCTGCTCCAGCCCTCGCCGCGCCGCTGCAGCTGGCGCAAGCGCTCGGCCACCATGGCCCGTTCGTCCGGATGCACGTAGCGCAGCATGGTTTTGCCGGTCAGTTGGTCGGGCTCGTGGCCGAGCATGGCCTGGACCGCCGGGTTGGAATAGCGGATGCGGCCATTCCTGTCGAGCGACCAGATCCAGTCCTTGGTGGTCTCGACAATCGAGCGGAATTTTTCCTCGCTCAGCCTGAGCTGGTCTTCCGTCTGTTTGCGATGGGTGATGTCGTTATACAAGCACAGCAGGTGGGGCACGCCGGACAGCTCCACCAGGTCGGCCGAAAACAGCACGCTGATCTCGGCGCCGGCGCCCGTTTTCATGGCCGCTTCGCAGTCGTTGATCGATCCTTCCCGGCGCAGCCGCGCCATCATCGACTGATGCACGCCGGGCGCCGGCCAGTAATCGAGCAGGGAAGCGGGGCGGGTCAGCAGCAGGCCGCGCTCCTGCCCGATCAGCTCGCAAAATGCATCGTTCACTTCCAGGAAATGGCCATCGGCCATGCTGCTGACGGTGATCGCCACCGGACTCATGCTGAAAATCTTCGAGAAGCGTTCTTCCAGCTGGCGCATGTGTTCCTCGACCTGCTTGCGCTCGCTGATATTCATCATGGCGCCGATCATGCGCACCGCCGCGCCGGCGCCGTCGTAGATGATGTAGCCGCGGTCGTGCACGTGGGCGTAGGTACCGTCGGCGCACCGGAAGCGGTATTCGCCCGTCCAGTAGCGCCCGCCCGTGTGGATTTCATGCTCGACCGCGCTGGTAACCCAGTCGCGGTCGTCGGGATGGATCTGGTCGACCCACCACTGGGCCGGCGAGATGTCGTTGGCCACGGTGTGGCCGAAGGTATGCGTGATGCCGGCGTTCCACCAGATCCGGTCGGTGCCGAAATCCCAGTCCCAGACCGTATCGTTGGTGGCGCGTGCGACCAGGTTGAACCGCTCCAGGGTTTTGCGCAGGTCATCCTCGGCGCGCTTGCGCTCGCTGACATCGACTCCCACCATCGCATACGAACTCGGTTCGCCCTCCTGGTGCGCGATCCGGACCACGGAAAACAGAAAGGGGACCATGCCGCCGGCGCGGTTGCACAAGTCAAGCTCACCGCGCCAGGCCGCCGTCGATGCTTCCAGGAATATATCCGGCAAGCGGGCGGTATCGCTACCGGGACCAGTGAACCCGGCCATCGACAAGCCGTCGCAGTCTTCGTCCGCGCCGATGCCGAGCAAGGCGCGCCCCGCACCGTTGAGATAGAGGATGCGCTGCGCTCCGGAGACGAAGGCCACCAGGTTCGGCGTGGCATCGAGGAAGGCGCTGAAGCGCGAACTGACTTCGGATGCCTTGCGCTCGTCGCTGACATCGCGCAGGATCGCCACCGACATGCGGCCGCCTTCGTGGCGCGCCTCGCGCACGGCGATATGCAGGGGGAACAGGCTGCCATCCTTGCGTTGCGCGGCCACCTGCGCGCCGTGGGCGCCGTCCGGCGGGGTGGGGATCAGCAGCGTCAGGGGCGCGCCGAGGACCTCCTGCGCCGCATGCCCGAACATGGCGGCCGCAGCCGGGTTGATCGATCTGATGTTGCCGTTCTCGTCGATGGTCAGCAAGCCTTCGGCCATGTTGTCGACCACGGCCTGGAGCTTGCCTTCGCCCGCGCGCGCCGCTTGCCTGGCCGCCAGCAGCGCCGCGATCAGGGGCGAGACTTGCCAGTGCAGCAGCAACATGCCGCAGATGAACAGCACTGCCAGCACCGTCACCATGGTCGAGATTTGGGTGCGGATCGGCTCGTACAGTTCGACTGCATCCTGCTTCACCACCAGGCCGAGCGCGGTGGAGCCGATCGGCCCGTAGGCGGCGATCACCATCCGTGCGCGGTAATCCTTGGCCGCGATCAGGCCGGTTTTGCCATTCAGGGCATGGCTCATCGGCAGGTCCTGGCCGTTGCGCGTGCGCGAGGTCGCGCTAAAGCCATGCGCGTTCAGGCGGCTCGGCAGGCAACTCATCCGCTGCCCGGGCGCCGCCGCGCAAATGGCAATATCGCCGCTGTCTCCCAGCAGCGCGGCATCGGCCAGCAGGGTTTGCACGATGGGCAGCTTGCGCTCGGCCAGGATGGTGCCGATGACGGCGCCATCCTTGCGCACCGGCACCGCGATTTTCAGGATCGGGACCGTCGACCACAGCAGTTCTTGCTCATCGTTCAGGCGCAGGCTGATCGGCGCGCTGGTATCGGGGGCGCCGGCGCGCAGCAGGATGGTGCCGTCGGGGCTGGTCGCGGCCACCGAGGCGTATCCGTCGCCGAGCAAATGCTGCGCCAGGTCGGCCGCGCTCGCCGCGTGATCCGGTGCGCCGGGACGGCGCGCGTATTCCTTGAGCAGGGCGGGGTCGCTGGCGAGCGAACGGGTCTGCAGAATCGTGTTTTCCAGCACAAAATTCAATAACTGGGCGCGATTTGAATGTGCCGCGCTCATGTTCAGGTGCAAGGCCGCTTCGGTGCGGTGGGCCGACATGACCGAGCTGCTCATCCCGGCCGCGAGCGCCATCGACAGCAGGATGATGGTGGCGATCGCGGTAATGCGCGTGTCGCCGCGTTCGCGGCTGGCGCTGCGCTCCGTGACGCTCTGGTACCAGCCCAGCCATAGGGCGCTGCCCAGCAGCAGAAAGCCGAAAGCCGCGTGCGGCGCCATCCCGACGAAACGATACCACTCGTAGAGCAGGTCGAGCTTGAGCGAATGGCCGGTCACGCCGACGATGCCGAGCGCAACCAGCGCGAGGCACAGCAGCTGGACCAGGCGGTCGGCGCCGCCGTTCGCGTCCTGCCGGTTTTGCAGCAGGAGGCAGACGCCGGCCAGCCAGAAGCCGCCGCAGGACAGCGGCGACATGCGTCCGGGATGCGGGTTGGGGTCGCTCAGCCACACGTCGACGAACAGCGTGTCGACATGCAAATTCACGCCGATCAGATTTTGCAGGCCGACCACGCCGGCCACGGCCAGCATGGCGATGGCGGCGCAAGTGCGTGCCATCCGCGCGCGCCGCCCGGCAACGCTCAGGGCGGCCCCGGCAAACACGAAACACAGCGCGGTATTGAACACCATCGCGATGGCGCCGGGGACGAGCTGCACCAGCACGCTCGAGTGCAGGCCCCAGCCTGCGATCACGGCGATGCCCAAGAGCAGCACCAAAGCGCCAAGCAAACGTTGCAGCTGTGAGAGTGTCAACACCGTGGCCTTTCGTGACGTTGGGAGCTGCGCTCATCACGGGTTGGCGCGGACAGGCAACCCGTTACATCGCCAACTGCCGGGACGCGCACAGCGCCGTGCTGCAACGCGGCAGTGCCCGAAACAGTGTTTTTTTAGCGACACTTGGTCGACTATACCAAGATCGTTCACGGCGTTCTGCAGGTTTCTGATGAGTTAGTCAAAAAAACCACGACCGGCCGTCGCCTGGCGCATCTTTCCGGCCGTGCGCGTCGCCGCAGGCGGAACGCCGGCCTGCCTTTTCCGCAGTTGCTGCGCTCGGGATTGTTTGGCGCGTTCGCCTTTTTTACGCAGGAACATTGCTGCAATTGCCATGCCTGGCTTCAGGCGTACGGCACGCGCGCGTGTCCTTTGCCATGCCAGCATTGAAAGCGACATCGTTCCCGTCCCACGGCGCACCATGAGCGGCTCCGCTCATGGTGCGGATGGCGGCCGCTCGCCCCGGCGTGCGTCTGCCGATGCAGGGCGGGCCACCACGGCGAGGTGCTTGAAGTCCGGGAGCGCAGCGGAGCGCAATGTCCTCCCGCTCTCGCCCATGCCGCAAATCGCCTCGCAAAAAGACTTTTCCGTGGTGCTCTGGAGCGGCACGCCTGCGTGACTGCGGCTTGCGCGCCTGGCATGCCATGCCCAAATTGAAAACCATGAGTTACAAAATCTCCGATTGACAGGAAAATAACTCTTTCGTATACTCTTTGCGTTGCAAAAAATTTAATGTTTAGTATTGTTACATGTTAAACATGCCGAGCATTGCAGCTGAGTTCGCTTTGTTTGTAGATTCGTGGTATCCGCCCGGCGCGGATAGAAGATCGAAATGCAAGTACAGAACAGAAGGGTTGCAATGGCTCAGCCAGCGCTCCGGATGCACGCCATCCACATTCACTTCCTGATCCACCACGCCGCTGCGCCGGCTGGCCGGCTGACGCGCGCCCGCGTCCACTATCGGCTTCCTTGCAAGCGCCGTGTTCCCTTGATGCGCCCGACCGCGCCGGGGTTCGCGGCGCTCCCACATGCACGTCCGCGATGCGCCGGGCGTGCAGACCCGATCAGCATGGGAATTGTCAGCGATGCCACCAGACTCCAGTTCCGACCGTACCCCGCCGGCAGCGTCGCCGGCCTGAGGGCGGACCTGATCGACGATCTGCTGGTCGTGGTGCATTCCACGGCGGCGCTTTCCTGAGGCGGCGCGATTCAAGAGACTGCCAGGGTCACGCCGATGATCGGCGTGGCCCTGGCAGTGCGCTAATTTTTCTAATTATCCTTCGCCGTCCTGACCGGCCCAGCTAATGTTGATCCGCTGGGTACGGATGTGCTGAAGGGCCGGGGCAGTGTCCAGACCTCTCGCCGTCCCTGCTATCACATTGGAGAAATTGACATGCCCAAAGCAAAACGGACGACGCTTGGCAAAGGCTGGCACAGCTACCATATCGGCAGTGAACAATCGACGAAGATCACGTCTTATATCGTTGCACATGGCGCTTACGCGAAAAAACATGGCACAGTCACCTGGACACTGCCTGAAGTTCCCTTGTACTTCTACACTATGCATGGGCACTTTATGTGGATAGCTCTGGAAATCTACCCTGTTATTGGCGCGACCCAGGTAAAGCTGCCCACGTCGATTTGTGGGGGCGGTGAAGTGTGGAACTACCAGCTCTCGTCATTTGACGAAAAGCAAAGTGAGGCTGCCATCACATGCCTGGAAAACCGGGATTGTCCGGCCGGCGAACGAATGGAAATCATCACCCTCGAAGCAAAATCGCGCAGCTGCCTTGGCGTGCTCTTGAATGTTCTCAGAAGCAGGAGGTTGTCCTCGGATTCCTCCAAACTCATCGAGGAAGCCGGTCTTGAATGGAAACTTCACTTTTTGGCTTGCCGGTCCGATGCCGGCGCCGTCGCTGAAATCGGAAAACGATACGAAGCCGATTCAATGAAAACCGGGGCGCAGACAATCGGCCAGACGAACGCGCCGCGGCCTTTGGGCTATTTCGACAGCGCTAAGGTCATCGCTGCGGCTGCGCAGTTACGCGCGCAGGTGCCCGCATTGATGCAGGTGCACCTGAACGAGGAGGTCAGGAAGCACGAAGCCGACATGCAGCGATATCCGGTGAGGCATCCCGATCATGCTGTATTTTTGAGGGAAAAAATTCAGGTGTATGAGTCGGTGAAGAATCTGAATCTGGCGGCACAGGCCGATCTGGCAAAAGCGTATTGCGAAAATATGAATCAGTACGTGATCGCCCGCGATTTCCTGGACGTGGAAAAACCGGATATTGCATGGCGCACGATGGGCCATGCCGGATAAGTCCGGCATGCGGCGCGCGTCGGCCTGGCGCAGCGCAAGCGGAACGGGCAAAAAAAACGCTCACCGCCATCCCTGGCCGTGAGCGTTTTTTCGAACTGCGCAAACCGGTGCGGACGGCCTGTCCCGCCCCGCGATGGCCGCCAGTTATTTATAGACGACTTGCGCCTTCAGGTTGGGCAGCACTTTCCTGGAAAAGGCCTTGTACTCGGCCGCGATGGCCGGCGCGCACACATTGCCGCGCGTGTGGTCGTCCACCTCGCGCGTGACCGTCAGCTGGTTTCCCTTGAGGCGATAGCTGGCCTTGTAGCTGATGTTGGCCGACTTGACCGCCAGGTTATCGGGCACGGCCAGCACTTTCATCTTCTTGGGGAAGGTGAACACGTATTCTTCCACGCTGGCCCCGTTGGAGCAGGCAAACTCGGTCAGCGTTTCTTCATCGTCCGATCCGGCCGCCACAAAACGCGCCACCGGCGAGCTGCTGACGAACACCGGATGAATGACAAAGGCGCCGGCGCCGGGGAACTGGGTGAAATTCTTGAACTCGAAACTGGCCTTGTAGTTCAAGGTATTGATCAAGGCGGCCGGATCGTCGCTTTCAAACTTGCCCGTGCCGATGTAACCCATGCCCTTCAACACGTTCTTGACCATGTTTTCCATGGTCTCCTTGCCGGCGCCGCGCAAGCCCTCGCGCAGGCCGAGGGCGTACTGGCCCTTGAGCGCCACGTCCACGCTGCCGGTCACGGAACCGTCATCGTTGATCTTGATGCGCGTTTTCATGGTCTGGAGATTCGATCCCGCTGGGGCGGCCGGAGTCCTGAGGCCTTCCTTGAAACCGTCGACCATCAAGGCTGGCTTGTCCTGCGAACTGTAGGGCAGCATGCCGAATGGGGTGGAGTCCGAGGTCGAGTCGACGAACAGGTCGAACGCCGGCAGGTAGTTGATCACGTGATTGACGCGCGATACCACCGGCACCTTGGCCAGCCGATAAGCGCTGCCGGCGTTGATCAGCGCTTGCGTGCTCTCGATCTTCCTGGCCGCCAGCAGCGCTTGCAGCAGCGTGGCGTGGTCCTTGCAATCGCCCATCTTGTTTTTCAGGATGAAGGCAATGTCGTGCGGGACCACGGCGCCGGTGCCGATGCAATTGCCGGCATAGGTGATGTTGGTCGATACCCAGTCGTACAGGGCGCGGGCGGTGTCGCGCGGGGTCTTCTGGTCCTTGGCGATCTGGTCGGCCAGCGCCTGGACTTCCTCGCTGACGGCCGCTTTCGGCGTGGCGCGCGCGCCGTAGGCCCGGGCGATGTCGGCATACGAGGTGAAGGTCGAAAACGCCAGTCCCGGCAGGGTGTCGACGTCGAACACCGAGTAATCGTTACGCTTGTCCTTGAGCGGCACCTTGTTGGTGAAGGTCCACGACAGTTCCTTGCGGCCGTTGGTTTCGGTGCTGGAAGCCGGGGTCAGTTCGTGCACGTCGAGCTGGGCCGCGAGCGTGGCCGGATAGTCGAGCGTGATCCTGGCGTCGTCGTAGGCGGTGTCGCGGCTGAAATAGTGAACGATCGAGTACTGCTTCGGAAACATCGGTTCGGTCTGGGTCAGCTTGTACGAAAAACCGACGGTGTCGCCAACCGCCACTTCCGGGAACACCACCGTGAGCGTGGTGCGGTCGGAATACACCGGCGCATCCTTGGCGTTGCCGGTGTTGGTCACCACCTGGTAATTCGATTTGGGCGCGTCGATGCGGCGGCCATCGGCCTTGATGGTGTACGCGCTCAGCACTTCGGCTTTTTCAATGCTGGTGCTGTATGAAATCGAGGCTTCCTTGGCGCTGGCCAGGGCTTTTTCCTTGAGCACTTTCATGGCCCAGTCGTGCGTTTCGGTGCTGGTGTAGTCGTTGTTGAGCGAATACTTGACGTGATAGCGGTCCAGGCGGGTGTACAGCTCCGCCGGTTCTCCGGCCGGGGCGGGGCTGGCCGCGCTGGCGGGCAGGGTCAACATGAACAGTGCGGCAGTGTGCAGTAATCTGGCTTTCAAGTGTTTCTCCACGTGGATTCGAGCGTTCTCACAACAAATTGTTGTTTGCATGAAAGCATTATAAACCGGCAAGATGGGCTTGCAAATTGAGCAGTTGAATATTTTTCTATTTGGCAGGTTTTGCAAGTTTTTTCGATACGGTTCAAGCTGCTGATTCGTTGCGATAGATTTAATGGCTTGGGGCGCTCAAGGCCTGAACCACGCTCACGCGCGCACAGCGCAAGTTCTCGAACACCTTGATGCGCCCCTTGAGCGGCCACCAGTCGTACAGGAAAATCTGTACCGGACGCCACATCGCCACCCAGCCGACGATGGTCAGGCTTTCATGGGCAATCTTGGCGCCGGGGCCGGGCAGGAAGCTGCTGATGGCTTCGGCCAGCAGCAGGCAGGCGATGACGAAGACCAGGCCCACGCCCAGGCTGAGGCGGCCCAGCCGCAGCAGTTGCCCAAGTTCGCCCCGGACCAGTGCGATCTTGTAACCGTAGTAATTGTGGATGGCATCGCCCACCAGCGCGCCTGGGTCGCTCTCGTCCGGTAGCTGTTCGACATGGATGGTCAGGTGCATGTGGCTATCGTGCGGCAGCGACAGCGCCCAGTTCTCGATGTAGGCCTCGCACGCACGGTCGAGGTCCTTGTTCAGGAAGGGAGCCGGATCGAGCGAATTGAACAACTGGCGCAGCTCGCGCACGCGCAGGTCGAGGGTGTGGGTGGGATGCTGGCTGATCTGCATGGGGCGCGTTTCTCCTTGGTCGCTGCGGACCGTCCGGCGCGTGCCGCTCGGCCCATTCTACCGTGGGCACCTCCGCCGGCCTTATTTCTTGCTGGCGTCGGCCAGTTTGCGCACCTCGGCCTCGTCGATTTTCAGGCCTTCCTGCAAGGCGGCCAGCGGCTTGGCAAGATCGTCCGTGCCGAGCACATGGCCGATGATGACCATCAGTTCATCGAAGTCGGCAATCTTGAGGTGATTGAAATTCTCCCCGAACTTGCTCGGTTCCGCTCCCCACAGGCGCGTCATCAGCGTGGCGAATAGTTCCCGGGCCGGGTTGCCATCGCCCAGCGCGTTCACGGCCAGGCGCGCGCCGGTAAAACCCTTGCGCAGCAGCGCGTAATCGTGGGACACGTCGCGCAAAAGGTTCTTGGCGAGCTTGGCGATCTCGGCAAACGCAGTCTGGATCGGTTGCCGTACCGGATCGGGCAGGGTGCGGATCGTGTGGGCGATTGCGACGATGCGCTCGGTGCCTTTGCGGGTATAGGTCAGTTTCTTGCCCAGATAGCGGGCCGAGTCGAAACTTGAGCTCACCGTGCCGCCTTCGCTCTGGCGCGCGCGGAAGTTGGCGCCCGGCTGGACGTTTTCGAGCAGGGCGATATGCTGTTCGCGCAGCGCCGCCGTGTAGCCGGCGGTGGACACCACGTTATGGGTCAGGCCCTGGCCTTGTCCCTGGCGCAGCAGGTTGACGATGGTGAGCGGGCCGCAACTGGTGCCGTCGATTTGCAGCACGCGGCCGGCGTCTTCCACCTCGGCGCCCGGGAACACGGCGCGGATTTCCGCCAGTACGGCGCCATCGATGCTGCGCAAGCCGCGCAGCGGATCGAGGTAGCGCACGATGGCCGGCGGCGCCCCGACGATATCGCGCCCCAGCACGATCACGATGCCGACCCAGTGGTAGTTACCGATATTGAACGGTACCAGGATGGTGCGGTCGAGCGCGCGGTTGCCCGGCGTGGTTTCGCTCAGGCGCTGCTGCAACTGGCCGGGATGCATATTGTCGGTTGGCGGAACGATGGTGATGCCCGGCAGCGCCAGGCGCGCCACTTCCGCATCCAGGATGCGGTACATGTCCACGTCTTCATACTGGTAATCGGCGTTGGCGGCGGCCTTGACGGAGCCGCCGCTGGCGCCCTTGGCAGCGCCTTTGTCGCCCTTGGTGCCGCCCATGTCGCCGAGCGAAAACGAGGCCAGGTCGAAGCTGGTGAGCGGCTTGCCGCTGTCGGCCTCCGGCACGTCCAGGACGCGGCTGAATGTGCCCGATTTCAGCCTGGCGAGCTCGGCCGCCACGCTTTTGGCGGCAGTCAGTTTGGCGTTCTTGCCCAGGCCGCTGGCTTTCCAGCTCAGCGGATAAGCCCGCTCGACGACCTCCAGGTGGTTGGCGACCACGGTCAGCAAGGCTTTCGGCGCGACCACCTTCACGTCGAGCAGGGCGATCAGGGCCGCTTTGAGTGACCTGGCGCTGGCAGTGATCTTGCCACGTTCGTAGCCGAGCAGAAAGCCGCGCGCCTTGCCTTCGCTCTTGCCGCCGGTATCGGTCGCTTCCAGCGTCGCGCCGGGGATGCTGTTGGTGTAGTTCAGCAGCGACTGCACGGCCAGCTGGAGCAGCGAGATGCGCATTGCCGGGGTCGCTGCGCTTGTCATGCCGGCCTGGTGCTGCGTGAAGCCCTTGAGGGCCGCGTCGCGCTGCGCCTCGCCGGCGCTGGTATCGCTGAATGCGCGCTGCATGCGCGTGCTGCTGGCTACCGCTTCCTCCCACAGGGCCAGCAGGATGTCGCGGCAATGCTCAGAACGCTGGTTCACCAGCGCGGCGCGGATCCGGTCCAGGTGGGCGATCCACGAGGTGGTGTGGGCACCCATCGAGCCGCCGATCAGTGGCGAGGCACTGCGGCCGGCAAAGCGGATATCGGTGATCACGTCCTTCTTGTCGAGCCGGACCTGTACTGCCGGGCCGCCCCAGGTGATGGCGTCGGCTTCTTCTTCCTCCACCTGATCCTCGTCCGCGTCCTGTTGGTCCTCGTCCTCGTCCACGTCTTTGCTGCCGTCGTCGCTCGTGACGTGTTGGCGCGCCGTCGTGCCCAGCGGCGCGACCAGGGCATCGGTGCCGACCCGGTCCTTTTTGAGTTCCGCGATGTACTTGCGGATGACGGTAATCTGCTCGTTGGCGCTGTTTTCCTCTTCCACGGCGGCGGCGATGCGGCCGCGGATTTCGCGCCGCTGCTTGGTCGCGTTGCCTCTCTGGACGAGCAGATCTGCCCGCTGTGTCTGCTGAACCACCTGCTTGGCGGCGATCCGCTTCTGCAGAAAGGCAATGTCGCCCTCCCATTCCTGGAGCATGCGCGGCAGAATGGTTTTGGTCATGTCCGCTTTCAGGACGTCGCGGTCTCCCATTTTTGCCATGGTGCGCGGGAAGCTCTGGTACATGGTGACCAGGTGGTGCTCGATCATCGAGCGCACGCGCGCGAACGGGGACGAGCCGTGGGCAAAGCCGGAGCCGGTGTTTTCCAGCATGGTCTGATCGAGTTCGGCCGCCACCAGCGCCGCCGCGCTGGCATCGAACAGGCCCAGGAAAGCGGCGCTGAACGCGTCCTTGTCCACGACGGGCTCCGTGCCTTCCGATAAAGCCGATTCGATGCCGCGTATCACCCCCAGCGGCGCCGACTCGCCCTTGCCTTTCCCCGCGCCGGCCTTGTATTTGGCCGCCACGTTGATGGTCGACAGGGGAATCAGTTCGACCACGTCCAGGTAGGTTGAAATCAGTTCCTGCATCTGCGATAGCGCGAACGCGCCGACCTGCTGGTCCGGTTTGACGTCGAGCAATTCCAGCGGTGAGGGCAAATCGTTGCGCAAGGTGCGCATGCGCGTCCAGGCCTTGAGCAGCTTGGCGCGCTGGGCGGCGGGCATGCTCACCGTCAGCTTGAAGCCCGGCATGTCCTGGATGCCGTTGATGAATTCGTCGAGCCGGGCCAGCGCCTGCCAGAAATTTTGATTGTTGAGCGCGATCACGACACCGAACTGGCGCGCCGAGAAGGCGGTGAGGTGGTCGCCCGACGATGCACCATAGGCATTCGGCGGACGTCCGACGATGTGCACCGTCACCGTGTTGGTGGCGCCCAGTACGACCTGGGTGGCAATGCGCTGCACCGGCTTGCGCCCGTGCAGGGACAGCGGGCGCAAGCCGCAGCTCGCTTGCGGGGCCTGGAGCGCCTTGAGCCCCATCGTATCGGCCTCGCGCTCCAGGGCGGCGTCATCGTTGACGGGCACGCCGCCCTTCATCTGCAGGGTCGGCGCGACCCGGCCCTGGGCCTGCTGCACCACATGCCAGGCTTCGTGCGGCAGGTGCTGTTCCTGGCCGGGGGCGAGGTGGATGTCGGTGCCCTGGGCATAGGCCAGCGCCTGGAGCTGGGCCGGCCGGTCCGAGTTGTAATGCACCGTGACCTGGTCCATCGACATGCCGGACAGCGCTTCAATGCCGCTCTTTAACTGGTGCGGCAAGCCGCTGCGGTTCACCGCGCGCGCGCTGGCGCTGGCCTGGGCCATCCCGGCCAGCCGGCGCTGTAGCGCGCCCTGCGCGCTGGCGTTGGCGAGGTCGGCGAGCTGGCCCAGGCGTTCCGCCTGCGGACCGGCCAGCGTGCCGGCCGCGCCAGGCTGGCCCTCTTGCCGCGTGTCGGCCACGCTGCGCTGCACGGCATCCTGGTTCGACGGGGCTGGCAGGGATGGCGCTTTTTGCATGGTGTCCTTGTTGATGGAAAACCGAAGGCAGACTGGCGGCCCGGCGCAAGATCGATGTCAAACGTGTCCATTGTGAAACAGCATACCTTGCCGTAAAAACCATGTAAATAAGAACCAACTCGCATTGCTTTTGCATGCGTGCGCACAGGTGGGAAATTGACATTGTTGTCAAAATGATCGATCATTCCGGCGCCTCATTCCCGGCGGCAGGCAAGGACACGCGCAGCGCGCGCCCGTTCCCGCCTCAAGCCCCGGCCCGCGATGACGATGCCCCCGCTATTCCAGTTCAGCCGATCGGCGCCTGCGGGCGGGTGCGCCCCATCCGTCCCGGCTAACATTTCCAGATAACTAAAGTCGGTAATCTTCGTGTTCAGGCATGGATGGCATCGATATACTTTTTTCATGCAGTATCAAAAAACAGATTGGACAATAGCAATGGGTAAGCAGTTGATTGCACATGGAGCGCTGGCGATGTTGTCGCTGGGCGTGATCGGCGCGGCGCAGGCGCAGCAGGTGGGCACGGACGCCGCCGCGCGCGCCGCGGCGCGCCAGGCCGCCGGGAACAGCGATTCCGACCAGGTCGAGCGCGTCGAGATCACCGCCACGCGCGCCGTCAACGCGGTCGACGTGCAGCAGGTGGCGGCGGCCATCACGGTGCTCCAGCCGGAAGGGCTGGCCAAATTCGGGCTGGGCAACCTGAGCGATATCGCGCGCCTGGTACCCGCCATGAGCGTGCAGGAGCAGGGGCCGGGCGTGAACAACATCACCATGCGCGGATTGGTGGTGCGCGGCATCGTGCCATCGGAAATCCAGGATTCCTCGCTGGTGGCGGTGTATGTGGATGAGATGCCGGTCACCCTGAAATCGGGCAATCCGGACCTGCGGGTGCTGGACCTGGAACGCATCGAAGTGCTGCAAGGCCCGCAGGGCACCCTGTTCGGCGCCAGTGCCATGGCCGGCGCGGTGCGCCAGATCACCCGGAAGCCCGATACCAACGACCTGTTCGGTTCGGTGGAAGCGGTCGGTTCGCGCACTGGCGGTTTCGGCGGCAATAACCACAATCTGCGCGGCATGCTCAACCTGCCGCTCAAGGACGCGGTGGCGGGCCTGCGCCTGACGGCCTACAGCGGCGCCGATTCGGGCTACATCCGCAACGACTTCAATGGCGCCAGCACCAACGCCGTCTCGACCAACCAGGGGCGCGCCGCCTTGCGCATCCGCGCCCAGGCCGGCCTGGTGATCGACGCCAGCGTCACCGCCTCCAACATCAAGGGCGGCATCAACGATGCCTACGGCAAGCTGGCGCCGTTCACCACCTATGCGCTGCTGCCGCAAAAGAGCAACGATGCGCTGCAACTGGTCAACCTGGCCGTGCACTATGACCTGGGCGGCGCGCAGCTGGTGTCGTCGACCTCCTATCTGCACCGCGATACGCAATACGCCACGGCGGCCCAGTATCCGGCCACCGCCTTCATTTTCGGCGGCAAGAATCCCCTGATGGCGTCGGCGTACACGATCGATAACGCCATCACCGATTTTGCCCAGGAACTGCGCCTGAACTCGCGCGATGGCGGCCCGTTCAAGTGGACTGCCGGCGCCTTTTTTGAAACCGGCAAGCGCAAGCTGCGCCAGGAGCAGCCCACCGCCGGCTTCGATGCGCGTTTCGGCGAGACCCGCCATTTCCCCGGTTACAGCTCGCAGGCGAACGACCTGGCGACCACGCCCGACAATTATTTCTCGGGCCGCCAAGACACCCGTTCGCACCAGGTCGCGCTGTTTGCCGAAGGCACGTACACCGTGCTCGACAAGCTGGACCTGACCGCCGGGCTGCGCCTGTTCAAGGGCACGCAGGATTTCGACCTGCATTTCAGCGGCCTGTTCGGCAACCTGGTGGGCGCGACCCCCGCCGCCCCGACCGGCAGCCCGGAAACGAGCAGCAGCAGCGCCACCGCCCAGGGCGCCAATCCGCGCTTCGCGGCTGCCTATCGGATCGACCGGCAACACATGCTGTATGCGAATGCGGGCAAGGGTTTCCGCTACGGCGGCAACAACCAGCCGGTGCCGTTCAATTTTTGCGGCGTGAACGCGCCGGCCACCTTCGCGCCCGACAGCCTGTGGAGCTACGAAGCCGGTTCCAAGAATACCCTGTTCGGGCAGCGCATGACGCTCAATGTGAACGCTTACCTCAGCAACTGGAACGACGTGCAGGTGTTCAACAAGTTGCCATGCACGTATTACTTCACCCAGAACGCCGGCAAGATCCGCAGCCAAGGCGTGGAACTGGACACATCGGTCAAGCTGACGCGGCAGGCCAGCATCGGCTTGCATGCGGCCTACAACCATGCGTACGCCAGGGATGCGGTGATCACCGGCATCGCGGCGCAAAACATCCCGGCTGGCGCGCGCACCCCGTACGCCCCGCGCGTGGCGGCCAGCGCCACTGCCGGCTACCGCGTTCCGCTGGCCGGCAGCGATGCCATTAGCCTGGCGGCCAGCTATGCCTACAAGGGCCGGGCCTACACCAATTTTGCCGCCGCCCAGGGCAGCTATGCGGAAATACCATCGTCGAACACGCTCAACGCCAGCGTGACCTACCTCACGGGCGGCATCGAAGTGGGCTTGTTCGGCACCAATCTTACCAACGGCAACAAGGTGAGCGATGTTACCACCAACAGCATCGCCATCCAGCCGGGCGACACCTTGTTCATGGCGCGTCCCCGGACAGTCGGCCTGCGCGTCAAAGCGCGGTTCTGATGGCACGGCGTTGCCGTGCATCAACATCCAGCCGTCCACAGCCACCCACAATGCCAGTACGGGCAATCAAGGATGACTGATGCAATCACGACTGGCACGGCAGGCGCCCTCGATCTACGTGGATGCGGCGCAGCAGGGGCAAATCAGTGGCGAACGCGCGCGCTGGCTGTGGCGCGCCGAGTGGCCCACCTGGCTGCTGATCGTGGTGATCCACGGCGGCTGGCTGGCCACGCTGGCCTGCTGGCGCGAACTGGGCAGGCCGGGGGCGACTGCGCTGATGATCTGGTGGTGCGCGTGGTACATGTCGCTTCAGCATGAGTTGATCCACGGCCATCCCACCCGCTGGGCGGCGCTCAACCGCCTGTTCGGCACCATGCCGTTGGCCGTGTGGTATCCCTACCGCCTGTATCGCGACAGCCATCTGCGCCATCACGTCGATTTCCACCTGACCATGCCGGCGCTCGATACCGAAAGCCATTATGTGTCGCCGGCAACGTGGGCCGGCCTGGGCCAGCCGATGCGCTCGCTGCTGTGGATGAACAAGACCTTCTGGGGACGGATGCTGGTGGGGCCGGCCATGGCGATTGGCGCGACCTGGGCGCACGCGCTGCGCGAGCCGCTGCGGGGCAATTGGCGGAATGTGCCGATGTGGCTGGGTCATGTGGCCCTGCTCGGCGCCATGCTGTGGTTGGTCGAGGCCGTATTTGGCGTGGCGGCGCTCTATTATGTGCTGGCGATTTCCTATCCGGCCCAGTCGCTGGCGATGATCCGCTCGTTCTACGAGCACCGCCCGGCCGAAGAGCACAAGCAGCGCATCGTGCTCAATGAAGCGGGATTTGTGTTCCGCCTGTTATTCTTGAACAATAATTTTCATCTGGTGCATCACGATGTGCCATCGCTGCCGTGGTATCTGCTGGGGCGGGTGTATCACGCGCGGCGCGCCGCGTACATTGCGCGCAGCGGCGGTTTTTATGTGCGCGGCTACGGTGAGCTGATGCGCCGCTTCGGCGTGAGGCCGGTCGACGCCCCCGTTCATCCCCATATGCCGGAGTCCAGTCCATGACATGGAAAGCCGCGTTCCCCATGTATGAGCTGTCGGCCGGGATCAGGGCAGGCTACGACGCCCTGTTCGAGGCGCTGCTGGGCGCACTGCGCGTGGATGGTTTCGGCGCCGCCGTCGAACTCGAACGCGCACCGGCATTGCCGGAATTCTGGACGCGCCCCGACATGCTGCTCAGCCAGACTTGCGGCTATCCATACCTGACCCGGCTGCGCGGCCGGGTCGCTCTGCTGGCCACGCCGGCGTACGCGTTTCCCGGCTGCGAGGGCAGCGATTATTCGAGCGCCATCGTGGTGCGCGCCGACGGCGCCATCGGCGCGCTGGCCGACGCGCGCGGCTGCATCGCCGCCGTCAACGACATCGATTCCAACAGCGGCATGAACGCGCTGCGCCATGCCGTGGCCGCGCTGGCGCGCGAGGGGCGCTTCTTCGGCGCGCTCAGATGGTCGGGCAGCCACCGCGCCAGCCTGGCGCTGGTGCGCGATGGCGCGGCCGACCTGGCGGCCATCGATTGCGTCACGCTCGGCTATCTGCGCCGCGAAGAGCCGTCCAGCCTGGATGGCCTGGCGATCCTGTGCCACTCGGCGCCGTCGCCGGCCTTGCCGTTCGTGAGCGGCGCCGCCGTTCCCGCTGCCGTGCGCGCGTGCCTGCGCGGCGTCCTGCTGGCGCCGGCGCCGGAACTGGCCGGCCTGATGGCGGCACTGTCGATCCGCGCCTTCACGCCATGCGGCGACGACGACGATGCCCGCATCGGCGCGCTCGCTGCCGAGGCGCGCGCCTGTGGCTATCCGCAGCTGGCCTGACAGTGAAATCGCGTAGGGTTTGACATAGATCAATGCTTGTTCATTGACATCAACCCGCTGCGAGTGCGCTGCCCGAATTCAGATAGCATGGAAGCAGCGCATGCTTATTGCGCCGAGTTAATACTTCACTTCGATCAGGTCGCCTATTTGATAATGGAGAGCATCATGGCCGTCGCTCTTGATGAAATTACGAATGCCGCAAAAACGACATTGCAGAACTCCGCCAACCGCTATGGGCGCTCCGCAGTCGAATATGGCCATGCCTTGCTCGATTTCGGCAGCGGCAACTGCGGCGCCGGCGACGTGGCAAAGGCTGGCGTCGAGCTGGCGCTGCGCGGCGCGATGGGCGCCGTGGAAGACACCGTCCGCTTCGGCACCGCCTATGTGAACTGGGCGTATGCGCTGGTGGGCATCGGCCATGCGCTGGCGGCGACCGGCGTCGCCCCGCCTGTCAAGGCGGCGCCGCCGGCCGGCGTGGCCGGGTAACGCGCCGATGCCCAGGAAAACCGCTCCGGCGCCCGCTGCGCCGGTGCTCATCATTGCCGAGGACGCCTCCGCCAGCCCGGCCGAGTTGCTGCGGCTGGCATTGCGCCAGCCGGGCTGCCTGCCCGCCGTGCCGGACGCGAACAAGAACAGTGCGCTGATCCTGCTCGACCTGGCCGCGTTCGCGCCCGCCAGTCCGGTGGTGGTCGGGCGCGAACTGGTGGAAGCGCTGCTCGACCTGCTGGCCGCCGACGGCTGGCGCAAGCTGGCGATCGGGTCCAGCGCCGACAGCGCCAGCACCTGGCTGGAGAACCGCGATGTTGCCGTGCTGGCCGACCTGCTCGGCTACCAGTACGTGACCGCCAACGGCACGCCCTACGACATCATCGATTTGTCGGAACAGCTGGCCGACGCGCCGGCCGCCGGCGACCCGTGGGCCGGGCGCCTTGCGCGCGCCTGGACCGGGGCCGAGCTGCGCATCGTGTTCGCCAAGTGCCGCACCGACCAGCACGATAACGTCGCCCTGTGCCTCAATACCCTGCTGTACGCGTTGCCGCTGGCCGACAAGGATGTCCATTACCGGCTGCGCACCGATCCCTGGCTGGCGCTGCTGCCGCTGCTGGAAGCCAGCGCCCCGCATGTCGCCATTGTCGACGCCTGCGGCGCGGCGCACGGCTCGGGCGGCTTGCAGGCGCCGCGTGCGCTGGCGACCCACGCCATCATCGCCGGCAACGATGCGCTGGCGGTCGACTGCGCCAGCGCCGTCAAGATGGGCGCCGATCCGGCCAGTTCGCCGCTGATCGCGGCGCTGATTGCGCGTGGCGGCCGTCCATCGCTGTCGGGCCTGGCCGGCTCGCTGGCGCCGTTTCCCGGCTTTCTGTTGCCCGATCCGATGCTGGTCGAAGCCACGCGCCAGCGCCAGCGCTCGCCCACCTTGCTGCGCCTGACCGCGCCGTGGCTGCAACAGGTGGACAGCGCCTTGTTTCCCTTCAAGCATGCGCTCGACGCCAAATGCAACCAGGCCATCGCGCCGCGCCTGGGCCGGCTCGACGACGACCCGTCCGCCAGGGCGCTGCTGGTCTACGCCAACTGGGTCCTCGGCGCGTGGGCGGCGGCGCTGGACGCCGCGCACATCAGTGGCGCCAAGGACAAGCTGCTGCGCAAGGAGGCGCCCGTATCCCCGGCCACGCTCGCATGCAGCGATGCCGATTTCCTGGCCATGGAGCGCGAGCTGGATGAGCTGCGCGGCTGGCTGGCCACGCCGCCGGACACCGCCGGGCCCTTGCGCTGGCGCCGCATCGAGCAGGCGGTGCTGTTCGAGTACCAGCGCGAATTCCCCGTGCCGCTGGCCGAATTCGCCAACCGGGTCGACATCGCCCGATCGATCTCGTACATGAACGATTACATCGGCGGCGAACTGCGCGTGCTCACGCGCGACAAGCAGGGCCGCCCGCTGCATCAGGCCGAACGCAATGTCTACCTGCCGCAGCCGAATTACGTGGCCTGGTGGGGCGGCAAGGAAATCGATGTCTCCAAGATCGAAAGCGTGCACTACGGCGACGACGAGCAGCGCATGGCCTGGAAAACGGTGTATTCCGAGAACGCGTCGGCGCTGTACGACGACGGCATCATCACCTTTGCCGCGAGCGCCGGCGGCACCCGCGTGAGCGTGTTCGGGCGCCAGCTGTTTGCCCTGCCGCCCTTGCTCGACAGCTTGCAGCTCGAGCGCTATCCGGAACTCAGGGAGCACCTGACCGAACACGCCTACAGCACTTTTTTTGCGCGCACCTTTTCCAATTTCGACGCCTTGCTCGAAGGGCGGGAGATCGCCATCGGGGTGGCCTGGCATGTGCCGGCCACGCCGCACGACAGCGCGCCGCGCCCGGTGGACACGCTGGCCAGGCTGGCGGCCGGACTGGGCGAGCTTGCCGCCACCGTGTTCGCGGGCGTCTTGCAGCCGCACGCGGCGCAGGGCCAGCCGCGCATCGACGGCGCTGGCTTTGCCCATTTCGACGCGCCCGCCGCCATAGCGGAGCCGCCAAACGCGCTGAGCGCCTGGGTGGGCGGCTTCTGGCACGGCTATGGCGAGGCGCTCGCCCGTGATCTCGGCAAGAGCGTGCACGCGCTCTGGCCGCGCAGTTGAGGGGAGGGGAGATGCGCGCACTGGTGACCGGAGCGAATGGCCTGATCGGCGCCAATCTGTGCCGCGAGCTGCTGCTGCGCGGCTGCGAAGTGCGCGCCATGACGCGCGCCGGCAGCGACCGGCGCGCCTTGCACGGCCTGGCGCTGGAGCACGTCGAGGGCGATATGTTCGCTACCCCCGCCAGCCTGGCGGCGCTGTGCGCCGGCTGCGATGTCGTCTTTCACGCGGCAGCGCGCTTCGCCTATAGCGGCATCAGCGCGGCCGAACTCGATCGTACGGCCGTGGGCGGCACCAGCAATATGATCGCGGCGGCCGCCCTGGCCGGCGTGGGGCGCGTGGTGATCACCTCGTCGTCCGTCGTGTTCGGCGCGTCGACGGCGCCGCTGGCGCGCGACGAGCATGGCGGCCCGGACGACGGCTTTGTCGAGCCGCCCTATGTCCAGTCGAAAATCAAACAGGACCGGCTGGCCCTCGCCCTCGGGCGCGACCGCGGGGTCGACATCCTGCTGGCTTGCCCGACCATGTCGGTCGGCCCGCACGCGACCGTGCTGGGGCCGTCGAACGGGGTCATCGTGTCCTACCTCAACGATCCGCTGCGCCTGACCTATGCGGGCGGCTGCAATATCGTTTCGGTGCGCGACGTGGCGCACGGCCACTGGCTGATCGCCACGCGCGGCATCCCGGGCCAGAGCTACATCCTCGGGTCCGAGAACCTGGAATGGAACGCGATCCATGCCGCCATTGCCGGCCTGTGCGGGGTCGACAGCCCGCGCCTGGAAGTCAACCACACGGCGGCCTATCTGGCGGCCTCGTACGAGGAAGTGCGCGCCCGGCTGCAAGGGCGCGCCGCGCTGACCAGCCGCGAACAGGCGCGCATGATCGGCCGCTATTACTGGTACGAGCATGGCAAGATCGCGCAGCTTGGCTACGCGCCCATGCCGGCCCGCGCCGCGCTGGCCGAGGCCTGCGCCTGGCTGGCGGCCAGCCCGCACATCAGCCGCGAAGTGCGCACCTCGATGACCCTGGCCGGCGAGGTGCACCGGGCGCGCGCCGGCTTGCCATCCACCCAGGAGTTGCAATGACACCTTTTCATAGCTTTACCATGGTCAAGCGTCCGGTCGACCAGATCTGGCTGGTGATGCGCGATCACCTGGCCGAGCTGGCGGTCCAGCTGGACGATCTCGATTCCATCGTGCAGCTCGAACGCAGCACCGGCAGCGATGGACGCCTGCTGCTGGTGAACCGCTGGCAAGCCAGGCAAACCATTCCGGCGCTGCTGCGCGGGGCGCTCGGCGGGGACGTGATTTCCTGGGTCGACCGCGCCCGCTGGGATGACGCGGCCCACGTCTGCGAATGGGCCATCACGCCATCGGTGCTGCCCGAGCACATCGAATGCCGGGGCAGCACGCGCTACGAGCCGGCCATGGCCGGACGCGGTACGCGCGTGACCTTCGACGGCAGCTTCACGCTCAAACCGGGATTCTTGAACCGCCTGCCGGCCGCGTTCGAGCCGGCGATCCTGAGCCTGGTCGAGAATATCGTCTCGACCCTGATCCCCCGCAATTTGTCCAAGGCCATCAATGCCGCCGGCGAGTTCAGCGCTGCGCCAGCGCCGGGCCAGGCGCTGGCGCCGCCGGCCTCACCCTAGCAGCCAGGCGTGGTGGAAGCCCAGGCGCGGATCGGCCAGCGCCGACATCCACGAAAAATACGTTTGCAGCGGGGGCATCTCAACGCGCAGGCGCAAGGTTCCGCTAGGGTAGTCGTAGATCGTGATGTGGTTCAGTCCGCGGTTGGCCGTGAACAGCAGCGACTGGCCGGCCGATAACTGGCAGCCATAAATGGAATCGAGCAAGGACTTGCGGGACACTTGCAGCGCGCCGAGAAAGTGCTGGCTATTCGAAAAGAAATTTCCACGGGTGAAAACGTCGGCGACCTGGGATGCCACCTCGCGCGGCCGGTTCAGCTGCGCCGCGGCGTCCGGGCGTTCGTCGACCAGCTGGCGGTAGCTGGCGAAGGTGGCCAGGTCGATGGCGATCACGTTCTGGCTGCCGCCGTTGCAAAAAATCAGTTCGCGATCGGACAGGCAGACGTCGGAATTGATGTGCGCCGGTATCTCGCGCCCGGCCGCCCAGTGGCGCAGCACCTGGCCGCTGGCGGCGTCGATTTCAAAGGCATATTCCTTGCGAAAGGCCATGGCCCATTCGTGATAATCGACATGATCCTGCGGCAGCACGCGGAACGAGACGCCGTAAAACCGGTCCTCGCTCGGATGCACGGCCACGTGCCAGCAGGTGGCCGGCAAATCGACCACGCGCACCGCCATCGACGCCAGGTCGAGGATGGCGACGTGGCAGGCTTCGCCGTCGCGGCCGTCGTGCGGGCTGTCCATCGAACCGAGCACGATGTAGCGGCCCGATGCACAGCGCTTCATGCCGTGCGGCAGCTTGAGCTGGTGCGCGCACAGGCGTTCGCCGTGCTCCAGCGCATCGATGGAAAAGCGGTAGAAGTGGGCGCCGATCACGGTGATGAATTCCGTGTCCGACATCCAGACCAGATGGGTCGACCCTTGCAGCGAGGAGGGCGGGCATTCATAGCGCAGGGTCGACACGCGGCCGATTTCGTCGAGCGTGTGGGCGTCGTAGAACAGCAGGTGCTGGCCGGCATTGCCCAGGAAACCGATGGTGCCGGACGGGTTGACCGACACCGCGTGGCCGGCGGCGATGCCGTCGTAGTAGCGCACCTTGTAGGCGTAGCCTTGCGACACCTGGTCGAACAGGAACAGGCAGACCCCGGCCATGCCTTCCAGGCCATTGGCGCCATTGCCATCCAGGGCGATGTGGAAGCGCTGGCTGTAGGCCCGGCCGGTGGGGTCGGACCAGGCCTTGGCGGGGGTGTCTTGCAGTTCCATTTCTTTGTGAGGATGCGTCAACATGTTTCTTCCTTTTCGTCGGCCCAAGCAATCACACACTTCGGAAACAATCGTGCTGGCACCCACCAGCCGCTGGCGCTGCACCCTGCTGCGGGCAGGGCGGCTGGAGTTAATTATTGTACAACGCATCGTGCCGCTTGCGCGCTACCGCATCGTCCGCTTTACAACGAACATCATCAATCTGCTAGGTAACGGCTGGGTGTATGCACCGCTGGCCGGCGCCATTTTCCTGGCGCAGATCCGGCATCCGGTGGCGGTGTTGCAGGCGGCGCTGCTGTCGACCCTGATCGCGCACCTGTTTTACCGTGTGCTCAAGCAGCGCGTAGCGCGCCTGCGTCCGTTCGAGCGCGACCCGGCGCTGCGATCGCTGACCAAGGTGCTGGACAAGTATTCCTTCCCGAGCGGGCACTGCATGACCCTGACCACCGCGCTGGTGCCGATCGCCCATGCGGCGCCCGCCACGCTGCCGCTCGCGGCCGGCGCGCTGGCGCTGCTGGCGCTGTGCCGCCTGATCGCGGCGCATCACTATCCCAGCGATGTGCTGGCCGGGATCGGCCTGGGCGCGGCGATTGCGCTTCCGGTATCGGCCTGGCTGGTGCCGGCGTGATGCACGGCGCCGGCGTCACGAACGGCACGGCCGGACAGCGCTGGCGATTATGATAGCGCTCTACCCCGCATACAACAGGAGCTTGAGTGAACAAGGCGATTCGACAAGGCGGCAGCATGCTGTGCGCGTGCATGCTGCTGGCCATGGCGGCGGAAGCGGCCCCGGCGGCCGGCCTGCGCCTGGAGTGCAGCGACAGCGGCGACGCCGCGAAGGAGGCGGCGCGCATCAGGGCCGCGGCGGCGGGCGTGGTCACGCGCACCTCGCAGCGCGCCTTGCGTGTGCAGGCCGGCGGCAAGACGCTGGCCTTTGCCGACGAGCCGCCGTACGACGACCCCTACGGCGGGATGCGCTACGCGTTCTGCGCCCGCAAGGAAGGCTTCATCCTGGTCCTCGCGGGCGATTTTTACCTGGGCACGGGTAAGCTGATCAACGAGGCGACCGGCGCGCTGACGCCGGCCGGCGAGAGCGTCATGCTCTCGCCCGACAGGCGCGCCTATTTCGCCAGCGCGCAGCCGAATGGGCTGGACGGCTCGTCGTGGGCCATTTATGCGCTCGACGGGCGCCAGTCGTGGGAGGGATACAATTTCCTGCCTCATCCCGTCAAGCCTGGCCACATGGCGGCCACGCTGGCGGACCAGCGGTGGGAAGCGAACGGCGAGTTCAGTACGCTGGCAAGCTGCTTCTACGGCAAGAGCGCACCCTGGCGCGTCAAGCTGGTCAAGTCCGACGGCGCCTGGGATTGGCGGCCCAGGCGGACCTGCCCCGACGTGTGAGCGTTGGCCGGACCGCCGCCGGCTCAGCCGTGACGGGCGTGTTTTCGCGTCCGCGAACCGGGGCGGCGCTCGCCATGCCCATCCTGATTCATATGCAATATTTGAAAATTGACATTGTTAACAATATGTACGATGATTTCAGGTACGCTGATTGACAGCGCGGCCAGGCGCCTTATTGTCGGGTCGAGGCGACTATCATGAATGACGTTCGACGATGAGATTGTATTTTTACCTGTGTGCGGGCGTCCTGCTCCTGCCCGTATCCGCCACGGCGAGCTCCGCCGACGCCACGGCGCCGGGCTACCGGCAACCGAGCGCACCGTTGCAAGCCATCGTCGCCGCGCCGCGTCCGCCCGCCGTCATCGGCGGTCCGCAACGGCGCACGGTCGCATTGCTGGAACGGCCCGCCCGTCCGGCCCTGCAAGAGCTGCCCAAGGCCGGCATCAAGCTGGCCGGCCTGAGCATCGATCGCGTGCATTTCGCCGGCGCCCAGCCCGCCTTCGGTCATGGGCTGGCCCTGCTTACCGTCGCCGACGGCCGGCAGCGCCCGGTATCGGGGCTGCCGCCAGGGGCGCGCATCGCGCATGCGGAATTTTCTCCCGATGAGCGCTGGATCGCGCTCTCGCTGTGGCACGACGGCAAGGTCCGCTTGTGGCTGGTCGAGGTGGCGGCGGCGCGCGCCCGGCGCTTGCTGGAGCGGCCGCTGAACACGGTCGTGAGCAATGGCTTCGGCTGGCTGGCCGGCTCGCGTACGCTGCTGGTCAGCCTGGCGCCCGAGGGGGCCGCGCCGGCGCCGGCCGTGATTCCGGCCGCCGCCCCGGCGATCCAGGAAAGCTTCGCCGGCAAGCCGGTCCAGGTCAGCGCCGTCGCCGATGCGCTGCCCGGCGCGCGCGCCGCCCAGATGCTCGGCTGGTACTTGCAGCGCCAGCTCGCCAGCGTCGATGTGTCGGGCAAGCTGGCCCTGATCGGCGCCGCCGGCCCGCTGCTGGCCGCCACCCCTTCGCCCGACGGCAACTTCATCCTGGCCAGCCGCTTGCAGGCGCCGTTTGCGCCCGCCGTGTCGGTGTTGCGCTGGGCCCGCCGCGATGAACTGTGGGATCGGCGCGGGAAGCTGGTCAAGGTGCTGCATGACAGGGCGCTCAACGATCGTCCCGTGCAGGACCGCGATGCGGTCGAGGCCGGACCGCGCGACTTCGGCTGGCGCGCCGACGCCGCAGCGGCCTTGCACTGGAGCGAGGCGGGCGACGGCGGCGATCCGCGCAGCGAGGCCGAGTGGCGCGATATCCTGTACCAGCAAGACGCGCCATGGCGCCAGCCGGCGCGGGTGCTGGCGCGCGTCAAGGGCCGCATCAACGAGGTGGCCTGGGGCAGCGATGCGCTGGCGGTGCTGACCGAAACCTGGTTCCAGCAAGGCGAACGGCGCACCTGGCGCCTGCGTCCGCAGCAGGCCGATGGCGCGCCGCAGCTGATGTTTAGCAGGAAGATGGAAGACCGTTATGGCGACCCCGGGCGGCCCATGAAGCGCGCGCTCGACAATGGCGAGCGGGTCCTGCTCACCAGCACCGATGGCGCATCGCTGTTCTATGCCAGCGCCGGCGCGAGCGAGGAGGGCGACCGTCCGCAGCTCAAGCGCTACCGGCTGGACGACGGCGAAACGAGCACCTTGTGGCGTTCCCAGGCGCCGTATTACGAACGGGTGCTGGTCATGCTCGACCGCGATGGGCGGCGCTTCGTGACCCAGCGCGAGAGCCGCGACGAGCCGCCCAATCTGTTCGTGCACGAGGAGGGCGCCCCGGCGCGCGCGCTGACCTCGGTGGCGAGCCCGTTCGCGTGGATGAAGGCGGTCGAGGTGCGCGTGCTGCGCTACCAGCGCGCCGACGGGGTGGCGCTGGGCGGCAAACTGTATCTGCCGGCGGGCTACCAGAGCGGGCGCGATGGCCCGCTGGCGGTGCTGATGTGGGTGTACCCGCGCGACTTCCAGTCGCGCTCGGCGGCGGCCGAGGTGCGCGATTCCGCGTATCGCTATGCCGACATCGATCCCCTCAGTCCGCTGGCCATGGTGCGTCTCGGTTATGCCGTGCTGGACAACCCGGGCATGCCGATCGTGGCCGGGGAGGGCGCTGCCGCCAACGATGCTTACCTGGCCCAGCTGACCGCCTCGGCCGAGGCGGCGGTCGACGAGCTGGTGCGTCTCGGCGTGGCCGACCGCAAGCGCATCGCCATCGGCGGACACAGTTACGGCGCCTTCACGGTGGCCAACCTGCTGGCGCATACCCGCTTGTTCGCCGCAGGCATTGCCGAGTCGGGCGCGTATAACCGCAGCCTGACCCCGTTCGGTTTCCAGTTCGAAAAGCGGACCCTGTGGCAGGCGCCCCAGGTGTACCAGGCCATGTCGCCGTTTCACCACGCGCACCGGATCGCCACCCCCTTGTTGATGATCCACGGCCAGGCCGACAGCAATCCCGGCACCATGCCCCAGCAAAGCGAACGCCTGTTCCAGGCCTTGAACAGCATGGGCATCGAAGCACGGCTGGTCACCCTGCCGGACGAAGACCATGTGGTGCGCGCCGCGGAGTCGGTTTCGCACGTGCTGTGGGAGCGCGAACGCTGGCTGCAGCGCTTCCTGCGCCCATGAGCCGCTCCGCGATCGTGCGCGCGCGCGCGCCCCTGCGCCTGGGCCTGGCCGGCGGCGGCACCGACGTCTCCCCGTATTGCGACATCTACGGTGGGCAGGTGGTCAATGCCACCATTGCCCTGTATGCGCACGCGGAACTGGCGCCCGCCGGGGACCATGCCTGCCTGCTGCGCTCGCTCGACCAGGGATGCAGCATGCAGCTGGGCGGACCCGAGCCGGTCCAGGCCGTGCCGGCGCTGGTGCTGCACCAGGCGGTGTACCGCGAGATGATCGCGCGCTATCACGGCGGCAAGCCGCTCGCGCTCAGCCTGAGCACGCGCTCTGACGCGCCGGCCGGTTCCGGCCTCGGATCGTCCTCGACCATGGTGGTGGCGATGATCCATGCCTTCTCGGTCTACCTGGCGCTGGACCTGGGCGCGCACGAGATCGCGCAACTGGCGTTTCACATCGAACGCGTGGTGTGCGGCTTGCAGGGCGGGCGCCAGGACCAGTTCGCGGCAGCCTGCGGCGGCTTCAACTTCATGAGCTTCCCCCCGGGCGGCGCGGCCCGGATTGCGCCGCTGGACGTGCCGGCGCCGCTCACGCGCGAACTGGCCGCGTCCCTGGTCCTGTGCTACACCGGCATGTCGCGCGCCTCGGCGCGGATCATCAGCGACCAGAGCGAGAACATTCGCCAGGGTGCCAGCGCCGCGCTGGAAGCGACCCACGCGCTCAAGCTGGAGGCGACCTCGATGCGCGACTGCCTGCTGGCCGGCGATATGCAAGGCATCGTCGCATCCATGCACACCGGCTGGGAAAACAAGAAGAAGCTGGCGCGCTCGGTGTCGAATCCGCACATCGACGCCATGTATGCGGCGGCGCTGCGGGCTGGCGCGCTGGCCGGCAAGGTGTCGGGCGCCGGCGGCGGCGGCTTCATGATGTTCCTGGCGCCGCCCGGACGGCGCGCCATGGTGGGCCGGGTGCTGGCGGAGATGGGCGGGCAGGTGAGCCGCTGCCGCTTCGACGAGGCCGGCAGCACGGCCTGGCGGGTCGGCGCCGGGGTGGCCGATAGCGCCCTGCTGGCGGCGCCGGCGTGAAGCGCGCGGCATTTATTGCTAATTATTAAAGCTTGACGGATGCTTATAACTGCTTAGAATGCAATGGCACTCTCAACCGAGAGAATGCGGTGCATGGCATTGGCCATGCGATCAATCTTGTTTAGGAATGACGATGAAAAAAATTATCGCTGAATTGAATCGCGACGAAGCCGCCGGCGTCGCCGGCGGCGCAACGCTGACCGAAAAACTGGTCAAAGTGCGCGACTGGGATGCCAGTGTCATCGAAGGCTGCTGCACCCAGGATTGCTGCAACGATCAAATGAGGGACGCTGCCTGGGAATAATTCCCCGATTGGCGTAAGCCGATGCGGGCGCTCCCGGTCCGGGAGCGCCCGCATCCTGCGTTCAATGAGCGGCATGACTGCCGGTTTGTGCGCGCGCCCGGCGATGCCATATGGTGGAACGGGAAAGCTTGACTAGCGGTTAAAATTGTTTAGAATACCTCGGCGTTCTCGTCCTTAAAACGGGAATGCGATGCATGGAATTGGCCATGTTATCAATGATCTTCCGGAGTGAAAATGGAAAAAATTATTGCTGAATTGAACCGCGCCGACATCGCCGGTGTCGCCGGCGGCGCAACCCTGACCGAAAAACTGGTCAATGTGCGCGACTGGGATGCCAGCGTCATCGAAGGTTGCTGCACGCAGTCGTGCTGCGAACAGCCGTCCGACGGCAGCGACGCCTGGCAGTAAAGCGCGGGTTCTGATGTGTGCGCGCGGCGCCGGTGGTCCAGGCGCCGCGCCATTCCGGTGGCGGGCGCCCGGTTGGCGGCGCCAGCTTGCGCCGCGCTGCTAACCACGCGGTTGCCAATGACGCCACACTGAACCCCAAGGTGAATGGCCTGTCCAGGGTTGCTGCCCGGAGCCGGCCAGCGATAGCGACCGCAGCCGCTGCGAGTAATTCCCGCCATGGCCGGCGCTGCCGGCCTTCGCGAATACGGTCAAGCGTTGCCGTGGATTGCCCGACTATTGAGAAGTTAATTGAAAGATTACAGATGACCGAAACCCGTTATTGGTGGCCCCTCGAATTGAGCGCTGAGCTGGAAGACGAACTTGCCGCTCACAAGATCCGGTTACGGGATTTTCCGGTGCAATTCGACGCCGGCCTGTCCAGGCAGGTCGAACGCTCGCTGGTCGATTTCCTGGCCAGGCCGGTCCAGGCGATCGTCGCGCGCGACAGCCTGCCGTATCTCGGCCACGTCTTTGTCGGCTGGGGCAATGCCACCGTGAACGGCGCGCCGCTGCTCGACCGGGTGGCCTCCTTCGTCCACCAGGACCCGTCCGGCAAGCCGTATATCTATCAGTGCCATCCGGAGGGTGACTTCCATCCGTGGCAAACCTTCGCCTATACCATGATGGCCGGGATCGATCCCGAGGCGCGCGTCGGCGCCTTGCCGTTTACCCTGCGCGAGATTGCCCAGCATTCGACCGTCATCCGCACCTCGGCCATGGACGACCTGGGCCACCTGATGTACGCGCACGCGGCGCTCGGCTTGCCCGACACGCTCACCTTCGAATTCAACGGCACGCCGCTGACCTTGGCCGACATGATGGAGGAGGCGATCAAGGCGCACCATTTCGGCCCGTTCTATGTGTGCCGCAAGTTCCACCTGACCGAGGGCCTGTGCGCGATCGCCGCCACCTATCCGGCCTTTGCGCGCTACCAGCCGGTCGCCCAGAAATTCCTCGACGGCCAGCTCGAAGTCATGCTGACCCTGTCGCTGCTGGTGGCCCAGCTCGAAGCGGTCGCCGACGCTAGCCTGACGATGGACCAGAGCCGCATTCCGGCCCTGCGCAAGGCCATGCTGATCGGCGCCTTGCTGGAGAACCACCTGTACTCGGCCGGCCATGTGATCGAACTGGCGGCGCTGGCCATGCGCATGGGCTATCAGGTCAGCGACGTCCATCGCAGCGCGATCCACCATCTGCTGAACCACTTCAACGGTTGCGTCCAGCGTTCGATGACCCGTTTCGCCCCCACCGCCGCGTTCCTGCCGCTGGGCCACTACCGGCGTGCCATGTCGCTGTACGCCAACCTGCACGCCGCCGCGGCCGGCCAGGATAGCGCCCCGCGCGCGGCGCTGACCGGGTATTGGGCCGATTTCGATGCCAGCGAGGGCACGCTGCCCGAACTGCCGGCGGCCCCGGTGGACGCGCTCTACAACCGGGCCGCGCATTCGGCCAAGGTGCGCCCCTTCTTCCAGTCGGTGCTCGATGAATTTGCCCAGGGTAATTCGACCGGGATGGACCTGTACGGCGGCTTCGACCATTTCCGGCGCCTCCATCCGGACGGCTGGCCGCGCCAGATGCATTTCGAGTTCCTCGACTATGCCGACCGCGTGGGCGTCGAACTGCACTTCGAAAATCCGGACCTGCTGCCGCTGATGGATGCGGTGGCCGCCGCCATTCCTGCGCTCCAGGAAAAGTTTCCCGGGATTGAGGTGCATGGTTTGCGCCGCGTCGACCGCAGCCAGGCCAAAATCCGCCTGTATCACGATGCGGCCACCGGGCCGGTCGACATTTCCAAGTCGATGCAGGAATTTGTCGCCTTCATGAGTCCGATCGTCTCGGCCGAATTGCACAATCCGGCCCACGGCATCCAGCGCAGCCGCCTGGACGCGAGCGCGGCGGCCCACTAAGCCCCACGCCGTTCGGCCCACGCCGTTCGGCCCACGCCGTTCGGCCCACGCCGTTCGGCCCACGCCGTTCGGCCCACGCCGTTCGGCCCGCGCCGTTCCCCTGCCATCGACTCCATCGAGGAATGCATGTTGCACCAGTTTCCCCCGCTTGCGCTGGCCACGGCCGGCCTGTCGGCCCATAAATGGCCCAGCGTCACGCGTACCGCGCAGTTCTATCGCGACGCCCTGAGCGCGCTCACCCCGGAACTGCTGGAGCTCGACGAGGCCAGCGCCGCGCCGCACGGCGTCAAGCTGCTCTTGAATTTTTCCGGCAACACCGGCTGGGACCTGGCGGGCGGCGAGCGCGACTTTCCCTGCCTGTTCGGCATGCACGGCGGATGTGTTCTCAGCCGCAAGTTCCTGCGCGAGCGCTTGCCGACGCTGACCTCGCACGATGGCTTGATCGTCAATTGCAGTTCCGACGCCGAAGTCATCCGCAACATGCTGGGCGATGCCACGCCGGCGCTGGAATTGCTGCCCCTGCCGGCCGATACCGGCTTGTTCACGCCGGAGGGGCGCGCCGCCGCGCGCGCGCAGCTCGGTTTGACCGAGCAGCATTTCTGCATCGGCATCGTGGCCCGGCTGCTGCCACAAAAAAATATTCACGGCGCCCTCGACGTGGTGCGCGAGCTGGTGCGGCGCCATCCCGGGCACGCCATCCGGGTCCTTATCATCGGCAATTTCTGGATCGATTACCGGGTCCTGCGCTTTAGCGAGAGCGCTTATTCGGGCCAGCTCAGGAGCCTCATCGGCGAGTACGGCCTGGACCAGGTAGTGAGCTATCTGCCCGCGTCGCTGGCCGATGCCGAACTGGCCGCCGCCTACCGCGCCTTCGACGTGCTGCTGCACCCGACCAATTCGATCGATGAAAACTTCGGCTACGCGCCGGTGGAAGCCATGGCCAGCGGGGTTCCCGTGGTCGGCTGCGCTTACGGCGGCCTGAAAGATACCGTCATCGATGGCGTCACCGGCTACCTCGCACCCTCGTGGCTCAGCCTGGGCGGCCTGCGCGAAGACCGCGCGGCGCTGCTGCATGGCCTGGAAGCGCTGCTGACCGACCGCGCCCATGCCAGGAGCATGGCCGCCAACGCGCGCCGCCACGCCGAGCAGGGCTATTCGCGCGCCCACTGCACGGCCGTGCTGCAAGATATCGTACGGCGCAGCGCCGCCAACTGGAACCAGCCCGGCCGCCGCGCGCTGCAATTGCGCGCCGCGCCGGACATGAGCGCCTACGACCGCCATCTGAAGCCGGCGGGCGAGCCCCTGTCCGAGTTCGCCGCCTCGATCCTGGATTACACCAGCCGCACGCCGCCGACCGCCGGCCCCGATTGCGTGCTGCAGGCGTATGCGCCGCACCGCGGGCGCGCGGATGGCGCCATCGTGCTGGACAACCCGGCCTGGCCGGCCGCCTACCACGCCACCCCGCTGCAGCGCGAGCTGCTCGAGCGCAGCGCCGCGCCGCTGGCGGCCACCGACTTGCTGGCCGCGACGGGATGCACCTTGCACGATCTCGACGAGATGCTTGCGCTGGGCATGCTGATCACCCGCAACGGCACGGCGGTGCAGGCATGACGCCGTGCATGTCGATCGTCATTGCCTGGCGTAACCGCGCCGAGCTGGGCGCCACCCTGGCCGCCAACCTGGTCGTCGCCGCCGCCTGGGACGCCGAGTTCGTCGTCGTCAATTACGGTGGCGATGCGGCCGCGCTGGACGCCTTGCTTGCGCCATTCGAGGACGCGCCGGTACGCCTGCTGGAACTGGCGGCGGATGGGTTCAATAAATCGCGCGCGCTCAATCTCGGCGTGCATGTGGCGCGCGGCGAGTACCTGCTGCTGCTCGACGCCGATGTGATCCTCACCGAGTTCGACGTGGCGCGCGCCATGGCCGAGACGGATGGCGGCGGCTGGCTGACCTTGGGCAAGGTCCGCGAATCGGTGCCGCCGAGGCGCCAGCGCGGCCGGATTGCCGAATATGCCAGCAGCCTCGACATCGTGCTGGACGACGGGCGCCGCGCGCGCGTCGACACCAAGCGTCATTTTTTCGAGGATGGCGCGCGCTCCTGCCCCGGCATCATGTTCCTGCGCCGCGCCGACCTGCTGGCAATCGGCGGCTTCAATTCGCTGCTGGTGGGCTGGGGCTGGGAAGATGTCGACGTCCATGTACGGCTCGGGCTGGCGCTGGGACGCCCGGCCAGCGGGCTGGGCGAGGGCGTGCATCTGAGCCATGGCGACGAGCAGCGCTTTTTCATCGGCGACAGCCCGGGCGCCAACAACCAGCGCAACCAGCAAATCTGCATGGGCCTGTACGACGCCGGCCAGTTCGAGGGCAGCTACGCGCAGGATGTGGCGGCCTTCACTTACCGCGCCGGGCAGCCGGCGTGAACCCGGCCGCACATGGAGTGCCGACAATGAACGAGACAGAGACCATGTTCGCCGCTCCGGCCTTGTCGGTGCTGGACCTGGTGCCGATCACGGTCGGCCAGTCGCTGGCGCACGCGCTGCGCAGCACGCGGCGTCTGGCGCAACAGGCCGAAGCCCTTGGCTTTGGGCGCTACTGGCTGGCCGAACACCACAACGCCGCCGCCTTCGCCAGCGCCGCCACCACGGTGCTGATGGGCTATGTGGCCGAGGGCACCAGCACCATCCGGGTCGGCGCGGGCGGGATCATGCTGCCCAACCACGCGCCGCTGATGGTCGCCGAACAGTTCGGCACACTCGAATCGCTCTATCCGGGCCGCATCGACCTGGGCGTGGGACGCAGCGCGGGCGCCGATCCGGTGGCCGCCGCGCGCCTCAAGCGCGGCACCGAGCCGCGCCCGTTCAGCGCCACGCTCGCCGAGCTGGGCGCGTATTTCGAGGAAGCCGATGCGGCCGCCGGCGTGCGCGCGGTGCCGGGCGCGGGATTGTCGCTGCCGCTCTACATTCTCGGCGGCAGTCCGGCCGCGGCCGCCTTTGCCGGCGAGCGCGGCTTGCCGTTCGCGTACGCCGGCCACCTCAAGGATGACGCGGCGCCTTCGCTGGCGGCCTACCGCGCCGCCTTCCGGCCTTCGGCCGCCCACGCGGCGCCGTATGCGATGCTGAGCATCAACGTGATCGGCGCCGACAGCGCCGCCGAAGCGGCCTGGCTGGCCACCTCGCGCCAGCGCCGGCTGCTGGGCGCACTGCGCGCTCGCCCGCTGCCGCTGCAGGCGCCCGCCGCCTTCGACCAGGACGGGCCGACGGCGGCCGAGCAGACCGCGCTCGGCGCGGCCCTGGGCGCCAGCATCGAGGGCGACCATGGCGCGCTGCGCGCCGCCGTCGGCGCCATCGTCGCGCGCTGCGCACCCGATGAACTCTTGATCAATACCGAAATCCACGACCTCGCAGCGCGCCTGCGCTCCTACGAGATCGTGGCCGAGGCACTCATGCCGCAGCGCACTGCGCCGGCACGCACCCATCCACCCACGGAACCACGATGAAGATTCACGACCCCTCCCGCCTGCAGCGGATCGTTGCGCAGGCGCGCGAGCTGGGCCAGCCGGTGTACCTGCTGGTGATCGCCACCAAACCCTGCTATATCAAGCTGGCCTCGCTGGTGAAGGAATTGCGCGAGCGCGCGGCGCCGGCCCTGATGGTCGACGCCGGCCAGCATTACGACGTGGTGCTGACCGGCGCGGCCCAGGAGTTCGGCTACCTGAGCGAGATCGATGTCTTTCTCGACATCCGTGGCACCATCCTCGGCCGCACCGCCGCCCTGGCCACCCAGGTCGAGCGCCTGCACGGCTACCTCCAGGCGCAGTCGGAGACGACCCGTTTCATCCCGGTGGTGTCGGGCGACACCTCGACCTCGGGCACCTTTCCTGTGTTCTGGTATCTGCACACCGGCATCCGTTCGATCCATGTCGAAGCCGGGCTGCGCAGCCTGTCGCCGTTCGCGCCGGGCCAGCCGGTCGCGCACGAGACGGTGCTGGCGCAGGCCGATTTGGCATGGCGCGTGGAGCCGGACGAGCCCTTTCCCGAGGCGCTCGATTCACGCCTGACCTCGGTCGCCTCCTCGCTGCTGCTCGCGCCGGTGGGGCGCAATCGCGACAGCCTGCTGCGCGAGGGCTACGCGCCTGCGGCCATCCGCATGAGTGGTTCGCTCAGCGCCGATGCGGTGCGCCTGGCGGGCGCACAGGGCGGCAGCGACCAGCTGGCCCGCCTGTATCCGGGCCTGGCCGGCAAGCGCTGGCTGCGGGTCGACCTGCACCGGCGCGAAAACATGTCGCCGGCACGCCTGAACAGCGTGGTCGATGCGCTGTGCCGGCTGGCCGGGCAGGGCTTGCCGGTCATTTTCATCCTGACCAACCAGTTCAACTTTGCCCAGGAACGCCATCCCGAGCAGCAATTCCGCCAGCGGCTCGAACGCGGCGGCGTGCATTGCCACCCGCTGTGGCCCTCGTATGTGGACGTGATCGCCTTCCTGCGTTCGCCCGACTGCCTGGCCATCTACACCGACAGCGGCGGTTTGCAGGAAGAGGCGAATATCCTCGGCGTGCCCTGCATGACGTGCCGCTATTCGACCGACCGTCCGGAAACCATTCTCGATTGCCGCAGCAACCTCTTGATTCCGCCCGACAGCGCCGAGCTGGTCTACCGCGCCGTGCTGCACTGCCTGGAGCAGGGCCGCGCCGGTGCCTGGCGCGACCTGGGACAGAGCTTGTACGGCGAGCACGTGGCCCGTACCATCGTCGACCACCTGCGCGATAGCGTGTCCATTCAATAACAGGCGCGGCCGGCGTGCGTGCGCGCTGCCGCGTTTTTACTCCCTTACCTGACTTGCCATGACGATCATGAAATTTTCCCAATTCCTCAGCCCGCCCGTGCTGGCTGCCATGGTGCTGTGCGGCGAGGCCCAGGCGCAAGACGCCGCGCCCGCCGCGCCGGCGCCCTCCGCCGCTGCGCCCGCCAGTCCCGCCGCGCCTGTCAGCGCCGCCCCCGGCGCCGTGCCGCAGGTGGAAATTGCCGCCAGCCGCAACGAGGACCGGCGCCAGTCCAGCACTTTCCGCCAGGTCCTCGGCACGGCCGAGCTGGTGCGCTATGGCGATGGCAGCGTGCTCGACGTGCTGCGGCGCCAGCCCGGGATCGTCGTCAGCGGCGTGCCCGGACGCAAGGGCGGGGAACTGAGCATGCGCGGCCTGGGCAGCGGCTATGTGCGGATCCTGCTCAATGGCGACCCGGCCCCGCCGAATTTCTTGCTCGACAATCTGTCGCCCGATGTGGTCGAACGCATCGAGATCATGACCGTGCCCACGGTCGACATGGGAACCCAGGCGATCGCCGGCACCATCAACATCATCCTCAAGCGCAGCAGCGGCAAACGCCAGATGCAAGTGCGCGCCGGCGTATTCCACGACAACGACCGCACCAAGCCCCAGCTGTCCGCCACCTATGGCGACCAGGACGAATCGCTGGCATGGCTGGTGACGGCGTCGGCGCGGCGCATGAGCGCCGACGAACCGTTCCTGACCCGCACCGAGGGCGGTGGCGAGGATGGCCCCATCCTGCGCCAGCTGGAGCAGTACAACGAAGACCGCGGCTGGAACTGGAGCGTTGCGCCGCGCGTGACCAAAAAGTTCGGCGGCGCCGATTCGCTGACCTGGCAAGGCTATGTGTCGGGCCTGGTCTACGACAGCGCCGGCTATGGGCGCACCGCCTTTTTGCAGGGGCCGCCGACGGCGCTGGCCAACGAAGACTACACCAGCGAAGGTTCGTCGCTGACGGTGCGCAACAACCTGAGCTGGCTGAGCACCTTGAGCGCCACCAGCAAGCTGGAAGTGAAAGCGGGCGCGACCCTGGTTCGCTCGGACGGATCGAGCGCGGTCGATTATGTCGACGGACAGCGACGCGTGCTGAACCGCCAGGATCTCGCGCGCGATAACCGCAACCGCAGCCTGAGCGCCTCGGCCAAGCTGCGCAACGCCTACACGGACAAGCATGCCTTCGTCAGCGGCATCGAGGTCCAGCATGACCGCGACCAGGTCGACCGCAGCGACCTGATCGATGCCGTTTCGCGGCTCGACCAGACCGGCAACAATTTCCGGGTCAATAGCCGGCGCCATGCCCTGTACGCCCAGGATGAATGGGACATCGCGCCGCGCGTGGCCGTCTACCTCGGCGTGCGCTGGGAGCGGGTGGCGCTGCACAGCGCCAACAACCTGGGGCGGGAAGTCGATTACGCCAAGGCGATGCTGAGCCCGGTATTGCAGACAGTCTGGCGCTTGCCCGACACCAAGTCCGACCAGCTGCGCCTGGGGCTGGCGCGCACCTGGCGCATGCCGCAGGCCGACAGCCTGATCGCGGGACGCACGCTGTCGGTGATCAATACCGTGACCCGGCCCGACACCAGCGGCAACCCCTACCTGCGGCCGGAACGGGCGCTGGGACTGGACCTGGCCTACGAACACTACCTGAGCCAGGATGGCCTGGTCAGCCTGGGCCTGTTCGTGCGCCGGATCGACGACGTGACCCTGACCCAGACCGTGCGCGAGGATGGGCGCTGGGTAGCCCGTCCCACCAACAGCGGGCAGGCGCTGGCGCGCGGCATCACGCTCGAAACCAAGTTCAAGCTGCCGCAGCTGGTCGGCGGGGCGCCCGCGGTGGAGCTGCGCGGCTCGCTCTCGCGCACCTGGTCGTCGGTCGACGCGGTGCCGGGTCCGGACAACCGGATCGGCAACCAGGCGCCGCTGTCGGTCAATGTCGGCGCCGATTACGCCTTCAAGTCGGCTCCCGTGTCGGCCGGCGCCACGCTCGGCTTTATCCGCAACGGCAGCGTGCGCATGTCACGCTACGAAACCTCCGCCGAGTCCAACAAGCGCGTGCTCGAAGGCTATGTGCTGTGGAAGATCCAGCCCAAGGCGCAACTGCGCCTGAGCGGATCGAACCTGCTGCATGAAGACGATGTCAAGCGCTCGGGCTATGTTGGCGATACACTGTGGCAAACCAAGACGGTGACGTCCCCCACCTACACGGTGCTGCGGGCTATCCTTGAATTGAAATTCTGAGTCGCGCCGCCCAGCGGCCGATTCGCAGGAGCGATGATGTTGGATATGTACCGCCAGGAAGCCATGGCGGCCAGGCAGGAAAGCGCGTATGGCGCCATGCTCGAACTGCGGCCGTTCCTGTTCCGGGGCGCGTCGCTGCTGATCGTGGTCCTGGCGCTGTTGCTGATGGCATCCTTGATGCTGGGGCGTGCCGCCAGGACCGTGCAATTGCCGGTGGTGGCGCTGGCCGGGGACAGCGTGCCGCCGTACGCCGTGCGGCTGGCGCTGGCCGGTCCGGCGCCGGCGTTCCAGGCCGGCCAGCAGGCGCTGCTGCGGCGTGCCGGCGCCCCGGCGCTGGCCGTGGCCGGCAGCGTAGCCCGGTTCCAGGCCGGCACGCCGGTACGCGTGCTGTTTAGCACCGATGCGGTCCAGGCGGCGCAGCTGGCGCTTCTGCTCCAGGGCGGCGCCGAGCTGCGCCTCGAACTGCCATTGCCGGCGCAAACCTTCGGACAGTGGCTGCTCGGCCTGGCGCAGCGGCGCGGCGGGCCGCGGTGAGCCGCTGGCGCACGCTGTTCGGACGCGCCCGCGCGCCCGCGCCAGCGCTGGTCTTGCAGTCCGAGGCGGCCGAGTGCGGCATCGCCTGCCTGGCGATGCTGGCCAGCTTCCATGGCTACCAGATCGACCTGGGCACCCTGCGGCGGCGCTATTCGCCGTCGCCCAAGGGCATGCGTCTGGTCGAGCTGATGGACATCGCGGAACAGATGGCGCTGTCGGCGCGCGCCGTCAAGCTCAATCTTGCCGCGCTCGACCTGCTGCAACTGCCCGCCATTTTGCACTGGGACTTCAACCATTTCGTGGTGCTGACCAAGGTGGGCAAGGACAGCGCCGAGATTTTCGACCCCGCGCGCGGCCGCGTCACGCTGGCGCTGTCCGAACTGTCGCTGCACTTTACCGGCGTGGCCATGGAAGCGCGGCCCATGCCGCACTTCCAGGCGCGGCGCGAGCGGCGCAGCATCGGCTTCCGGCAACTGCTGGGGCGGGTGAGCGGCTTGCGCCGCCAGGCGCTGCGCATCGTGGCGCTCTCGCTCGTACTGGAACTGTTCAGCGTGCTGGCGCCGCTGTTCATGCAACTGGTGATCGATCACGCGGTGCTGGCGCGCGACACCACGCTGGTGCTGCAACTGGCCCAGGCCTTCTTCCTGCTGTTGCTGGCGCAGGTGGCGATTGCCGCCTCGCGCAGCTGGCTGATGACCTACCTGGGCACCCACCTCAACCTGCGCCTGATCGGCAACCTGTTCCATCACCTGCTGCGCCTGCCCATCGAATTTTTCGAGCGCCGCCACCTGGGCGACATCGCCTCGCGCTTCGACTCGCTCAATACCATCCAGCGCACCCTCACCAACGGCTTCCTGGCCGCCATCCTCGATGGCGCGATGGCACTGGTGACGCTGGCGATGATGTTCTTTTACAGCGCCACGCTATCGTGCGTGGTGCTGGCGGCGGCGGCTATCTACGTCGTGCTGCGCATCAAGCTGTACCGGGCGTACCGGATGTCGACCCAGGAACAGATCGTGTGCGCCGCCCGCCAGCAGAGCCAGTTCCTGGAATCGGTGCGCGGCATCCAGAGCATCAAGCTGTTCGGGCGCGAGCAGGCGCGCGGCAGCACCTGGCTCAATTCGGTGGTGGCGACCTTCAACGCCAGCTTGCGCACCCAGCGCGTGAGCGTCAGCTTCCAGCTGCTCAATACCCTGCTGTTCGGGATTGAAAACATCATCGTCGTCAGCGCCGGCGCCACGGCGGTCATCGATGGCGCCATGTCGGTGGGGATGCTGTTTGCCTTCGTCTCGTTCAAGCTGCAATTCGTTGGCCGGCTCGGCAGCCTGGTCGACAAGGTGACCGATTATTCGATGCTGGGGCTGCACCGCGAGCGGGTGGCCGATATTGCCCTGACCGATGCCGAAAAGACCGATGGCGACCCGCAGCGGCAAGGCCCGTTCGAGGCCGGCATCGAACTGGTCGATGTCGGCTACCGCTACTCGCCGGCGGAGGAACCGGTGCTGCGCCACGTCAACCTGCGCATCGCGCCGGGCGAGTGCGTGGCCATTACCGGGCCGTCCGGCTGCGGCAAGACCACCCTGATGAAGATCATGCTGGGCTTGCTGCAACCGAGCGAAGGCCAGGTGCTGGTCGGCGGCGTGCCCTTGCAGCAGATCGGCTTGCAAGCCTGGCGCCGCGCGATCGGTTCGGTGATGCAGGACGATACCCTGTTCGCCGGCTCGATTGCCGAGAACATCAGCTTTTTCGACAGCGACGTCAACCCCGGCGCCATTGCCGATGCCGCCAGGATGGCCGACATCGATGGTGATATCGAGAAAATGCCGATGCGCTACGATACCTTGATCGGCGACATGGGCAGCTTGCTGTCGGGCGGGCAACGGCAGCGCCTGCTGATGGCGCGCGCCCTGTACCGCAAGCCCAGGCTGCTGTTCCTCGACGAGGCGACCAGCCACCTGGACGCCGGGCGCGAGGAAACGGTGAACCGGGCGATCCGGGCCTTGCCGCTGACCCGCGTGATTATTGCGCACCGGGCCGAAACGATACGGATGGCGGACCGGGTGATCAGTTTCCCCCTGGCGCTGGGCGAGGCCGCATGAGCGCGCTGCCACGGGTGCTGATCCTGGCGGGCGGCAAGGGCACGCGGCTGGGCCCGGTGCTGGGCGGCTTGCCCAAGCCGATGGCGATGGTCGGCGGGCGGCCATTTCTTGCGCATTTGATCGAGCGGCTGGAGGCGGCCGGGTTTACCGAGGTCACCTTGTCGCTCGGCTATCAGGCCGACTGCATCGTGCGCCATTTCGGCGCGCGCCATGGCGGCGTGGCGCTGCGCCATGTGACCGAGCCGAGCGCGCTGGGCACCGGCGGGGCGATCGCGCTGGCCCTGGCGGGGCAGGGCGGCGCGCCATGGCTGGTGATGAACGGGGATACCTGCTTCGACATCGATTACCACGCGTTTATCGCTTGCTGGCGCGCGCGCCCGGCGCACCTGGCCATCGCGCTGACCGAACTGGCCGATTGCTCGCGTTATGGACGGGTGGTGGTGCGCGCCGGAGAAGTGGTCGACTTCGCCGAAAAGCAGCCCGGGGCGGCGGGGGTGATCAATGCCGGCCTGTATCTGCTGACCGAGGATATCTTGCGGCCGTTCGCGCTGCCGCCGCACTTTTCCTTCGAGACGGAATTGCTGCAAGCGCACTGCGCGGCGCTGCGGCCGAGCGCCTTCGTGGCGGAGGGCTATTTTATCGACATCGGCGTGCCGGAAGACCTGGAACGGGCGCGCAGCCAGATGCCGCTGCGCGCGCCCGGCCCGGGCTGACGGTAGCGTCAGCCGGCGTGCGCCAGCATCGCGCGCGCGGCCTGGCCCAAGTCCGCGTAGCGGGCGTGGGCATGCTTGCTCGCGGCCTGTTCCGGGCCGATCATGAAGCTGGGCATGCCGGCGCCCTGACCGGCCAGCATGTCGCTGTCCTGGTCGCCGAGCATGAAGCAGCGCGCCGGGTCCAGCGCCCATTTTTCGATGGCGTGCAGCAGCATGCCAGGCTGCGGCTTGCGCCAGGCGCACGCGGCCGTGTAGGACGCCAGCGTGCCGTCGCGGTGGTGAGGGCAGCAATACAGGGCGTCGAGGTGCACGTCCTGTTGCGCGAATTGGGCCAGCAAGGCGTCGTGGATCTGCGCCAGGCGCGCGGCGCTGAACAGGCCGCGCGCCACGCCGCTCTGGTTGGTCACCATGATCAGGCGAAAGTGCGGCGCCAGTGCGCGCAATGCCTCGATGACGCCGGGAAGTAGTTCGATGCCCGCCACGGCCGACAGATAGTGCTTGTCCCTGATCAGGACGCCGTCGCGGTCGAGGAAGACCGCTTGCCTGAGGCTGTCGCGCCGAGGCTGGGAGCCGAAGGCGGTCACCTGCTGGATGTCTGGCGCCAGCGTCATGGTGTTGCGTCCTCCGGGCTGGCGTCGGCGCTCGCCAGCAGGCCGACCAGTTCGGCGCGCGCGCGCGGGCTCAGGAGCGTGGGCGAGAAATGCACAATCCGGGCCGCTTCCGCGATGGCGGCCTTTTTGCTTTGCAGCAGATGGGGAAAGCTGGCGCCGTCCGAACCGAGGCACCATTTGCAGGCTTCGAGCGGATCGTCGCGTTGCAGGTAGCGCTGCAAATCGCCGAACAGATTGGGATTGTCGCGCATCATGACGCCGTCGGCCTGGCGGTTGTCCACCACCTGGCCGCAGGCGCCCAGGCGTTCGCCCAGGATCGGGCTGCGCGGGCACATGTAGTAGCGCCCCTCGGCGAAGGTGTGGCAGCTCCAGTCGGCGCGCGGCTTGCAGCGCTTGTAGATTTCCCGCACCAGGGCCGGATCGTCCAGCGGCGCGCTCAGATGGGTTTCCTGGAAGTTTTCGTAGGCGTTGATTGCGAAGGTGAAGCCGAATTGCTGTGCCTTTTGCGCCAGGTCCTCGCGCGTGTAGCGCAGGCGCACGCGCGGGTAATGGCTGACCTCGATGGAATCGACGTTGCTGAAGAACTCGTCGGACATGTTTTCCAGGCCGACGCCATTGGTCAGCACGCACACGTGCCTGGCCACGCCGCTGGCCTTTGCCAGTTTCAGCAGTTCCACAAGGGCCGGATGCAGCAAGGGTTCGCCGCCCACCAGGAGCAGCTTGTGCACGCGCGCGGCGCTGCCGAGCGCCGCCAGGTCCAGCGCGAACTCCTCGGGCGAGAGCAGTCTGGCGGGCCGGGCCGGGGAACCGTGCACGCAGCCCTTGCAAGTGAGGTTGCAGTTGAAAGCGACCTGGACTTCCACCTTGCGCAAATAAATCAGTTGATCCTCAATCACATAGCTCAGCGCTGCCGTGTCGTTCATCGTATTTTTTCCTTGAACAGGCCGGGGGACGCGCGCGGCGGCGCGTATTCCGGCAACCGTCTACTCTAGCATGCAGGGAAACTTTGAAAAAGAAAAACATTGGCGAATATACACTTTCGCGCCCTGCCATGTGGCTAGCGGAACGCGTAGTTCACGCTCGCATAAAAGCGCCGTCCGCGCGGGTCGGTGTAGCTTGGGTCGTAGCCGGAAATGAAGAAGTTGGCCTGGTTCGAGTAAGGCGGCGCCTTGTCGAACATATTCTGCACGCCGGCGCGCAGTTTCAGGTTCTTGCCCCATTCATAGGCCAGCGACATATCCCACAACGAGTACGCTTTCACGCGGTTGGCGGCGACCACGCTGCCGTCGTCGATGTTGATGGCCGAATTCTGGTCGTCGTAGGATGCCGAAAAGGTGTTCGACACCGTTGCCGACAGCGGCCCCTGTTCCCAGTCCATGCTGACCGTGTGGCGCCAGCGCTGCACCACGCTGTCGGTGACGAACTTGCCCAGGTTGCTGATGTACGGGTCGCCCGGGCTGGTCTGGATCTTCGAGTTGAGCACGTAGGTGCCGTTCAGGCGCCCGCCGAAGCGGCCCAGGGCGGTATTCGCGCCGCGCAGGTTGACCACCAGGTCCAGGCCGCTGGCGAGCTGGGCGCCGCGGTTTTCCTTGTGCATCTCGATGTAATCGATGTCGCCGTCTTCGTCGCGGTGCACCAGGCTGCCGTGTTTGCCCAGGTTGCCCAGGATGATATCGTCGCCGATCTCGCTGATCAGATCGGTGCGCTTGATTTTCCAGTAGTCCAGGCTGGCGTTCCAGTGCTTGCTCGGTTCGATCACCAGGCCGGCCGAGAACTGGCGGCTGCGCTCCGGTTTCAGGTTCACATTGCTGTAGCGCCGGGTTTCCCAGGCGTCGGCACAGTCGGCGTAATTGTTCTCGACCGTGGCGCAGACGACCGGATCGGGCAGGATGGCGGTATTGCCGTACACGGTCGGGCGGTACAGGTCGGACATCGATGGCGCGCGGAAACCCTTGCCGGCCGAGGCGCGCACCGTGAGCGCCTTGTTCGGGGTATAGGCCATGCCGATTTTCGGGCTCAGGGCGCCACCGATCTGCTGGTAGCGGTCGTAGCGGGCCGAGAGCTGGCCCTGCCACTGTTTGGTGAACGGCGCCAGCACTTCGCCGAACACGGCAACCACCTTGCGCCGGTCGCTGGTGGCCTTGCCGCCTTCGGGCGCGGCATCGTTGTTGATGTTGTCGCTCATCAGCAAGGCCGATGGACGGAAATCGGTGCGCTCGCGGCGCGCTTCGGCGCCCACCGCCACGCCCAGGTCGCCGCCGGCCAGGGTCATGAGCGAACGCGAGGCCTTGACGTCGAACGCATCCATGGTGCCGCGCGCGCGCCGCACCACATCGTTGACCTGGATATTGTTGAGCAGGGCCACGCCTTCGGCGCTGGACGGGCCGAAGGGATTGATCCTGCCGTCGGCGATGCCGGCCAGCAGCTGGTCGTACAGCACATAGCCGTGGGTATCCTTGTCCTTGACCGTGCTCACGCTGTGGTTGTAGCCGGCGTCGTAATCCCAGCCGGCCGCGCTGCCGGACACGCCGAGCACGTAGCGCTGGCTTTCGCTGGTCAGTTCGCTGGTGCGCATGCCGGCTTCGTTCAGGCGCATGCGCAGCTGGATTTCACCCGGGATGTCGTCATCGAGCTGGTCCAGGCCGCTATTGGCCAGGGCCGGGATCTTGCGGTAATCGATGTAGCCGATCACGCGCGCCGACGAGCCGACGTAGCTGGTGCGCGAGCGGCTCAGCGCCACTTCGGCGTAGGCCTGGGTATCGGCGCCAAGCTTGATCACGCCGCGGCTGAGCAGGTTCTGCTTGGTCGACTTGGGATACAGCTCGGTGTCGCCCATGTAGTCGTAGGTGCAGGCATCGACCCCGCCGCTGCCGGCCGGCAGGTACAGATTGGCTTGCGGCGCGCAGGCCGGGATCGACAGGTTGATCTGGCGGTTGGTGATCGGGCGGCCGTTGAGCAGGAAACCGGTTTCCTGCAAGTGGTCGCGCTGGGCCGGGGTCAGGCGGATATTCGCCGGGCTGGTAAAGCTCGACAGCAGATGGCCGAGCCGCTGCGGGATCTGCAGCTCGCTGACGAACTTGCGCTGCGAGGTGTTGAGGCGCTCGGTACCCTGCACGTCGAGCACGGCGAACACGTTGTAGCCGTCTTTTTCCAGTTCGCCCGAGCCCAGGCTGAGGCTGGCGGCGCGCTTGCCGGCCCCGCCTTCTTTCGTGCCGAGCACGTAGGCGTTCGCTTCCACGCCACGGAAATCCTTGCGCGTGATGAAGTTGATCACGCCGCCGACCGCATCGGTGCCGTACAGGGCCGAGGCGCCGTCGAGCAGCACTTCGACGCGCTGAATGGCGGTGGCCGGGATGTTGTTCAGGTCGACGCCGGTATCGTCGCCGGGCGAGGCGAAGTTGGCCATGCGGCGGCCGTTGAGCAGCACCAGGGTGGACGAGGTACCGATGCCGCGCAGATTGGCGCTGTTAAAGCCGCGCTGGTCGCCACCGACGTTGATGCTGGCGCCATCGGTCAGGCCGCCCACGTTGGACGAGATGCGCGCCATCAGTTCGGCGGCGGTGGTGACGCCAGCCTTGTCGATTTCTTCGCGCGTGACGATCTGCACCGGCAGCGGGGTGTCGGTTTCAATGCGCTTGATGGCCGAACCGGTAATTTCCACCTTCTGCATCGGGGCGTCGGGCGCCTGGGCCGACGCGGCGCCATGGGCCAGCAGGCCGGCGGCCGCGCCCGCGTGGAGCGCCAGCCGGACGGCGCGCGTCAGGCGCGCAACGGGGAGGGGATGACAATACTGGCGATAGGGCTTGCGCATGCTGGAGGCTCCGTGGGGGATAAGGGGATAAGGGGATGACGGGGGATTGCGGTGCAGGCGGGTGGACCGGCGCCTGGCGCCCGGCGCGGGGCGCCAGGGCAGGGCAGGCTGGGAGGTCGTCCGGGTAAATAATGGATGTTGTTTTCCCTGTCTGACGCATGTGAGTATTTAACAAGTTTTCCACTGTACGCACAACGTGGCGAAAGCTCAATAGTTTCCTTGGCCAGCTGGCGGCGCGATTTTCCGGGCAGAGGGCGCTGCGGCGCCCCGTGGCACAGGGGCGCAAGGCGCCAGGCCAGCAACGCCGGTGCATGTGGTTCGCATAAGCTGCTGCGTCCGGACGTGGAGCGGCGCTCGCTGGCGCATCGAAGCTGTTGTGTTTTTGCCCAGTGCGCATGCGCCTTGGGTAGGGCGGCGATGCCGAAAAGCTTTGAAATTAGCAAGTTTGCAACTATAATTAATGCCCATCCAAAGTAGCAAGAAAGTTAATCCATGTTAATGACGAATATCGAAACCATCCCGGGCAAGTCCATCCTCACCTGCCACGGCGTGGTATCGGGCAGCACGGTGCGGGCCAAGCACGTCGGGCGCGACATCATGGCCGGCCTGAAAAACATCGTCGGCGGCGAGCTCAAGGGCTACACCGAACTGCTCAACGAATCGCGCGACAGTGCGATCGAACGCATGCAGGCACAAGCTACCCAGATGGGCGCGAATGCGATCGTCAACGTGCGTTTTTCGACCTCGTCCGTTGCTGCCGGCGCTGCCGAAATCTATGTGTACGGCACCGCCGTCACCGTGGGCTGACACAATGGGTGAATTAGTCGCCATCGGACTGTGGCTGGGGCTGGTTGTGATCGGCTATATCTTCGGCCGCGCCGCCGAGGCCAAGCATTACCGCTCCATCCACAGCCGCGAAAAAGCGTGGCTGCATCTGCCGTCTACCTCGCTCAAGACCCTGCTCGACCCGGCCCGTCCGGTCGAACGCAGCGAGCTGGTATATGGCAACGTGGTCGTCTCGATCGATTACTTCAAGCAGGCTGTGCTGGGCTTGCGCTCGTTCGTCGGCGGGGCGGTCAAGTCGCACGAAACGCTGATCGACCGTGCCCGCCGCGAAGCGGTGCTGCGCCTCAAGGAAAGCTGTCCCGACGCGCACGAGATCGTTAACCTGCGCCTGGAAGCGATGTCGATTTCCGGCAAGACGCCGGGCAGCGTTTCCTCGGTGGAAGTGCTGGCCTACGGCACCGCCATCTATTTCGCCAAGTAAGAGCACGCCATGAAATACCAGCCCTCGCTGCCCGAACATAACGACAATGTGTCGTATGAGCACCCCTTGAAGGATGTCGCCGCCATCGCGGGGTGGCTGCTGGCGGGCACGGTGCTATTGTTCTGGCTGCTCGGGCTGGCGGTCGACGCCGTGGTCGACCGGCTCAGCCACGAAAGCGAAGCGCGCCTGTATGCGCTGCTGCCGGCGCAGGTGATGGACACCGCGCCCGCCGAACAGGCGCAGCAGGTGCGCCTGCAGGCCCTGGTCGACAGCATGCGCAGCTGCGCCGGCCTGCGCCTGCCGGCCAAGGTCAGCCTGACCAAGTCGGACACGCCCAACGCGGCGGTGGTCCCGGGCGGCAATATCATCGTCTTCAGCGCCTTGCTGGGGCAGGTGCGCTCGGAGAACGGGCTGGCCTTCGTGCTGGCGCATGAACTGGCGCACATCACCCAGCGCGACCATTTGCGGTCCATGGGGCGCGGCATCGTGCTGTTCGGGATATCGACGCTGTTGACGGGGAGCGACTCGGGCCTGAGCGACTTGCTGGCGCCCGTCAATCACCTGGGGCAGGCAAGCTATTCGCGCACGCGCGAAGCCGCCGCCGATGCCACGGCCCTGCGCATCCTGAACTGCCGCTACGGTCACGCCGGCGGCGCCACCGAGCTGTTTGCCGCCCTCAAGGACGAGGACGAGGCCTTCGCCGGCTTGTCCCATTACACGGCCTCGCATCCGGCCATGCAGGACCGCATCGATACGCTCAACGCCGCCATCAAGGCAGGCGGGATGACAGTCGGTCCGGTACTGCCCTTGCAGCTGGTACCCTGAAGCGCTGCCCGAAAAGCACGCACGCACAGATTTGTGTTTGAAAGCAAGGACTTGGCGCGCGTGCGTCCGGCTTGTTAACAAACTTATCCACAGTTTCTGTTTGCAAGTTGCACTCGAAGCATCTGTGGTCCACATTGCCGGAAACGCGCGCAGGACGCGGGCTGGCATTGTTTGCGCCAGAGCGCCTGGTTGCGCTCCGGTTTTCCACGCCGCCCTTTGACGCTGCCGGCCAGGTCGATAAGCTTCATGCGTTTCCTTGCAGGATGGATGGGAATGCGCGCTGCGGACAATCGCGCCGTTCGCAGACCTTGCAGCCGGTTCCAATGGCGGTGGCAGCGCTTGGATCGTGCAAGTCCAGGCCCTTCGCATAGACCAGCCTGTGCGCTTGCGAGATGTCGCAGCCCAGCGCAAGCGCAAATGATTTGCTGGGGGCGGCAAAACCCGCGGGTCCCGAAACGACTTGGCGCGCGATCCAGAGATGGGTACTTCCATCCGGCATGCGGGCGATCTGGCGCAGGATGCGGCCCGGCTGGCTGAAAGCCTCGTACACGATCCACAAGGGACAAGTGCCGCCGACGCGGGAAAAATGGAAGGCTGTCGCGGACTGGCGCTTCGAGACATTGCCGGCGCGATCGACGCGCACGAAAAAAAAGGGCAGCCCGCTACAGCCGGGGCGCTGCATGGTGCTCAGGCGATGGCACACGGCTTCAAAGCCGACGCCGAACTGGTGCGCCAGCATGTCGATATCGTAGGCGCTCGCTTCCGCCGCGCGCAAAAATGCCGTGTACGGCATGAGTGCCGCGCCGGCGAAATAGTTCGACAGCGCCAGCCGGGCACCCTTGCGCGCAGCTTCGCTCGACAGCGCTGACTGGACGATCAGGGCATCGATCAGGCCGGAGTATTCCAGCAGTCCCAGTTGCGCGGCGATCTGGAACGCTTGCTGGCCGGGGTTCATCGAGTCCGCCAGCCACAGGACGCGCTGGTGCGGATCGTAGCGGCGTTTGCGCAGCAGGATGTCCTCGTCCGTCCCCGTCAGGACCGTGACCCCCGATACCCGCAGCAGGCGCGAGCGCAAGGCTTCCAGGCTGAGCGCGCCGATGCGCTCCGCTGCTTCGTCCAGCTCGCCAATGTAATTCTGGCGCCGGTTCAGGTAATCCCTGACCTCTTCGTCGGCGGAAGGGGGCAGCACGCTTTGCTTGCCATCGCTGCTGTCGAATTGCGCCTCCAGCGATTCGGCGCGCTCCGCCACCGAGCGGTAGCGGCGCTGCAGCTGGAGGATGGCGCGCGCCACGCCCGGCATATTCTCGACCAGCATCTTGAGCTCGGCGAGCGAGGTGGCCTGGTTGCCGGGCAGCTCGCCCAGGACATCGCGCACGTCGGCCACCAGGCTGGCGCTGTCGTGCTCCGAAAATAGTTGCGGATCGACTTCCAGCACGCTGCCGATGCGCAGCAGGATCGGCACCGTCAACGGGCGCTGGTTGCGTTCGATCTGGTTCAGATAGCTCGGCGAGATGCCGAGCGTCTTGGCCAGCGCCGCTTGCGTCATCTTGCGCTCTTCGCGCAGGCGCTGCAGCCGGACTCCCATGAATACCTTACTCATGTTTCTGCGCGGTGCAATCTTCGCAACATTCGCAAACCCTCTTGTTTTTCTTCGCAATTCCTCGCACTTTTACTCCTTCACGCTCTCCGGGAATGAGCGAATAATGCAAACAAATGGCAAAAAACGCAAGTAGTTCAGCTGTCCAACCTGCTGGAGATCGCATATGGCCTTACCGAATATCACCATCCCAACCGTGCCGCTGCTGATCAATGGCGAATGGGTCGAATCGCGCAGCACCGTGTGGCGCGAGGTAATCAATCCCGCCACCCAGGAAGTGTTGGCGCGGGTACCGTTCGCCACTGCGCAGGAAGTGGCGCAGGCGGTCTCGGCGGCGCAGCGCGCTTTCAAGACATGGCGCAAGACGCCGATCGGCGCCCGTGCCCGCATCTTCCTGACGTTGCAGCAGCTGATTCGCGACAACATGGCCGAGCTCGCGGCGACCTTGACCGCCGAACAAGGGAAAACCCTGCTCGACGCCGAGGGCGACATCTTCCGGGGACTGGAAGTGGTCGAGCACGCGGCCAACATCGGTACCTTGCAGATGGGCGAGTTCGCGCAAAACGTCGCCGGTGGCGTCGATACCTACAGCGTGCTGCAGCCGCTCGGCGTGTGCGCCGGCATAACGCCCTTCAATTTCCCGGCGATGATTCCGCTCTGGATGTTCCCGATGGCTATCGCCTGCGGCAATACCTTCGTGCTCAAGCCGTCCGAGCAGGATCCGCTGGTCACCGTGAAACTGGTGCGGCTGGCCTTGCAAGCCGGCATTCCAGCCGGGGTGCTGAACGTCGTGCATGGCGGCGAGGAGGTGGTCAACGCGCTGTGCGACCATCCGGATATCAAGGCCATTTCCTTTGTCGGCTCGACCAGGGTCGGTACCCATGTCTACCAGCGCGCCACGCTGGCCGGCAAGCGCGCCCAGTGCATGATGGGGGCCAAGAACCACGCGCTGGTACTGCCTGACGCCAACAAGGAACAGACACTGAACCAGTTGCTTGGCGCCGCGTTCGGCGCCGCCGGCCAGCGCTGCATGGCCGCGTCGGTGGCGGTGCTGGTGGGCGAGGCCCAGGCATGGCTGCCGGAGCTGGTCGGGAAAGCGCGCCGCTTGTCGGTCGGCGCCGGCAAGGATAATCCCGATCTGGGCCCGCTGGTCTCGTGCGCCGCCAGGGAACGTGTACTGGCCATGGTGGCCAAGGCAGTAGAGCAAGGCGCCACCCTGGTGCTGGATGGACGCGCGATCCGCGTCGATGGCTATCCGAATGGCAATTTCATCGGTCCGACCATCCTGTCGGACGTCAAGCCGGGCATGCAGGTCTACGACGATGAAATTTTTGGCCCGGTGCTGATCGTGGTGTCGGCCGCGACCCTGGACGAGGCGATCGGACTGGTCAACGCCAATCCGAATGGCAACGGTACCGCCTTGTTCACCCAAAGCGGCGCGGCGGCACGCAAGTTCCAGGAGGAGATCGACGTCGGCCAGGTGGGCATCAACGTGCCGATTCCGGTACCGGTTCCGCTGTTTAGCTTTACCGGTTCGCGCGGCTCGAAACTGGGGGATCTGGGACCGTTCGGCAAACAGGTGGTGCTGTTCTACACCCAGACCCAGACCATTACCCAGCGCTGGTTCGCGGACGCGGCGTCGGTGGGGCAGGTCAATACCACGATCAACCTGACATAACGCCATGGAATTCGATCTCAACGACGAGCAGCGCGCGTTCCAGCGCGCCGCGCGCACCTTTTCGCAGGGCGAACTGGCGCCCCACGCGGCGCGTTGGGACGCCGATGCCTATTTTTGCCGCGCCACCATCGCCAAGGCAGGGGAGATGGGTTTCTGCGGCCTCTACACCCCGCAGCGCTGGGGCGGGCTGGGGCTGTCGCGGCTCGATGCGGCCATCGTGTTCGAAGAACTTGCGGCAGGTTGTACCTCGACCACGGCCTATCTCACCATCCACAACATGGCCACCTGGATGGTCGCGCGCTGGGGCGGCGAGGCCTTGTGCGAACAGTGGGTGCCGCTGCTGGCCAGCGGCGCCAGGCTGGCCAGTTACTGCCTGACGGAAGCGCAGGCCGGCTCCGATGCCGCCGCCCTGCAAACGCGCGCGGTGCGCGCTGGCGACGTGTATGTCATCGACGGCGCCAAGGCCTTCATTTCCGGCGCCAGCCGCACCGATCTGCTGGTGGTGATGGCGCGCACCGGCGCCGCCGGTCCGGGCGGGATTTCGGCATTCGCGGTCGCGGCCGACACGCCGGGCATCAGCTACGGCCAGCCGGAACGCAAGATGGGCTGGAACAGCCAGCCCACGTGCGCCATTCATTTCGATGCGGTCAGGGTAGCCGTCCATCACCGCCTCGGCCACGAAGGGCAGGGCTTCGCCCTGGCCATGAAGGGCCTGGACGGTGGCCGCATCAACATCGCCGCCTGTTCGATCGGCACCGCCCAGGCGGCGCTGGACAGGTCGCGGTCATATCTGAAGGAACGCGTCCAGTTCGGCCGCGAGCTGGCGCAATTCCAGGCCCTGCAGTTCAAGCTTGCCGACATGCTCACCGAGCTGGTGGCGGCGCGCCAGCTGGTGCGGCTGGCGGCCTGGAAGCTCGACATGGAAAGTCCGGATGCCAGCGCCTATTGCGCCATGGCCAAGCGCTTCGCCACTGACGCCGGCTTCAATGTCGCCAACGATGCCTTGCAGTTGCACGGCGGCTATGGCTACATGCGCGAATATCCGCTGGAGCGCCATGTGCGCGACACGCGGGTGCATCAAATCCTCGAAGGTAGCAATGAAATCATGCGTCTGATCATCGCCAGGGCCATCCTGCGTGACGGCGCCACGGAGACCCTGACATGAACAAGACCTATACCAACCTGAGCATCGAACGGCACCAGCATACGCTGCAAATCACGCTGCACAACCCGCCGGCGCATACCTGGACCGAGGACAGCCTGGCAGCCCTGGCCGGCCTGGTCAATGACCTGCAGGAGGACCGCGACATCTACGCCCTGGTCATCACCGGCGCCGGCGCCAAATTCTTTTCCGCCGGCGCCGACCTGAAACTGTTCGCCGATGGCGACCAGGCCGTGGCGCGCCGCATGGCGCAGCGCTTCGGCGAGGCCTTCGAGGCGCTGGCGGGTTTTCGCGGCGTGACCATCGCCGCGATCAACGGCTACGCCATGGGCGGGGGACTCGAATGCGCGCTGGCCTGCGACATTCGGATCGCCGAGGAGCATGCGCACATGGCTCTGCCCGAGGCTTCAGTCGGTTTGCTGCCGTGCGCCGGGGGCACCCAGAACCTGGCGCGCCTGGTGGGCGAGGGCTGGGCCAAGCGGATGATCCTGTGCGGCGAGCGGATTGGCGCGGCGCAGGCATTGGCGATCGGCCTGGTGGAGGAAGTGGTGCCGAGCGGGCAAGGCCTCGGTTGCGCGCTGGCCCTGGCGGCCAAGGTGGCGCGCCAGAGCCCCGCCAGCGTCGCCGCTTGCAAGGCCCTGATCCAGGCTGGCCGCACGCTGCCGGCCCAGCACAACCTGGCGCTCGAGCGCGAGCGTTTCGTCAGCCTGTTCGATACCGAAGACCAGAAGGAGGGCGTGCAAGCCTTCCTGGATAAACGTGAAGCGAGCTGGAAAAATGGCTGAGATGAACACCAATGCTCTCCCGGTCCGGCTGGAAGAACGCGCGGGCGCGGGCGGAATGCGCGTGGCACTGGCCACGCTGGACGTCCCCACATCCCTGCATGCCCTGACGCTGGACATGATACGGCTGCTGGAGGGGGCCCTGGTGCGCTGGGCGGCGGATCCGTCGATCGCCTGCGTGGTCCTGCAATCGAGCACGGACAAGGCGTTCTGCGCCGGCGGCGACGTGCGCAGCTTGCGCCAGGCGCTCCTGGCGCAAGCCGATGCGATGCCCAATCCGGTCGCCCTGGCGTTCTTCAGCGAGGAATACCGTCTCGATCATCGCATCCATACCTACCCCAAGCCGGTGCTGGTGTGGGGCGGCGGCATTGTGATGGGCGGTGGCTTGGGACTGATGGCGGGCGCCAGCCACCGCGTGGTCACGGAAACGACGCGCATCGCCATGCCGGAAATTTCGATTGGCTTGTTCCCGGACGTGGGCGGCAGCTGGTTCTTGCCACGCATGCCGGGCCGTTGCGGATTGTTTCTCGGCCTGACCGGCGCACCGCTCAATGCCGCCGATGCCTTGTTCACCGGGCTGGCCGACTATGCCATCGCGCAGCAGGAGCGCGGGCGGATCCTGGATGCACTATGCCAGGCCGACTGGACGGCCCAGGCCGATGCCGGCGTCACGCTGGACTTGCTGTTGCGCGCGTTTGCGGATGCGGCCCCGGCCCTGCCGCCGGCGCAGACGCGAATCCACTTCGACGCCATCCAGGCCATGACGCGCTCGCGCGCACTGGCCGGCGTGGTCGCGGCGATCGTCGCGTACGACGGCGAGGCGGCATGGCTGCAAGCTGCCGCCAAGAGCCTGGCGGGCGGCTCGCCGTTTTCGGCAGCGCTGGCCTGGTCCCTGCGGGAACGCGCACGCCATCTGGGGCTGGCCGACGCCTTGCGCCTGGAACTGACCGTGGCCGTGCGCTGCTGCGCTTATCCGGATTTTTCCGAGGGTGTGCGGGCGCTGCTGATCGACAAAGACAGCGCGCCGCAATGGCGCCCTCCCGCGCTGCAGGACCTCGCGCAGTGCTTCGAGTCCCCTTGGGCACGCCATCCCCTGGCCGACCTGGACTGACGACGCAAGCCCCCAATTTCAACGGAGAAATACATGCAACACATTGCGTTTATCGGACTTGGCAACATGGGCGCGCCAATGGCACACAGGCTGCTGCGCGCGGGCCATCCGCTGTCGGTGTACGATGTGTCGGCGGTAGCCATCGATGGATTGGCAAGCGCCGGCGCGCGCGGCGCGGCCAACGCGGCCGATGCGGTCAGTGAGGCAGACATCGTCATCTCGATGTTGCCGGCCAATGAACACGTGCGCGACCTGTACCTGGGCGCCGGCCGCGTCCTGGATGCGGCGCCGCCGCAAGCCCTGCTGATCGATTGCAGTACCATCGCCGCCGGCGTCGCCAAGGAAGTGTCGGCCGCCGCCGCCGGCCGCGGATTCGCGATGCTCGATGCCCCTGTCTCCGGCGGAACCGGCGCGGCCGCCGCCGGCACGCTGACCTTCATCGTGGGCGGCGAAGCTGCCGCACTGGAGCGTGCGCGTGTCGTGCTGGGCGCCATGGGCAAGAATATCTTTCACGCTGGCGGCGCAGGTGCCGGCCAGGTCGCCAAGATCTGCAACAACATGCTGCTGGGCGTGCTGATGACAGGGACCGCCGAAGCGCTGAACCTGGGCGTTGCCCACGGCCTCGATCCCAAGGTATTGTCCGACATCATGTCCAAAAGCTCGGGCCGCAACTGGGCGCTGGAACTGTACAACCCGTGGCCGGGCGTGATGGCGTCGGCGCCGGCCTCGCGCGGCTATGGCGGGGGCTTCGGTTCGGCGCTGATGCTCAAGGACCTGGGACTGGCCCAACAGGCCGCCTCCAGCGCGCAGGCAGCGACGCCGATGGGCAGCCTGGCGGCTCAGTTGTACCAGCTTCACCAGCAAGGCGGGCACGGCCAGCTTGACTTTTCCAGCATCGTCAATCTGTTCAGGCCGCAACCGTAAGCGAGGATTCCCGTTTTTCCGATCCATCTTCGGCGCCATGAACTTCACGCCAGGATGGATGCGCGCGCGGCCGGGCGCGACCCGGTGCTGTTTGCAAGTTGCACGCGAAACATCTTCTGCCGCATTGCCCGAAAAGCGCGCAGTGGCATTCTTTTGTTCATAAACAAGGACTTAGGGCAGGGTTGGCGGGCTTGTTAACAAACTTATCCACAGATTCTGTTTGCAACTCTACGCGATGGAGTAACTGTCCACACTGCCAAAAAACCACGCAATGGGTAGTTTTCCCTTTAAAAGCAATGACTTGGCGCGCTCGCGCCATGCTTGTTAACACACTTATCCACAGAATTTGTTTACAACTCGGGAGATGGCGACAGCGTTTGGCCTGGACAAGGAGGGCGGCGATTGCGTACGGGAGCAAAAGCGCTTTACAAATCCCCCCGTTTCGCTAGACTTTGAGGGCGATGTTAGCGCTAACTTTTACCTGGGCAGCAAAATGATCAATGCGGACGGCAAGCACGGAAACGGGATGCGCTGGGTGGTGATGGGGGTGAGCGGTTGCGGCAAGAGCACGCTCGGGCAAGCCCTGGCGCATGCGCTCGGTGTGCCGTTTGTGGAGGGCGACCAGTTTCATCCGGCCGCGAATGTTGCCAAGATGTCCGCCGGCATCGCGCTCGACGATCACGACCGGGCCGGCTGGCTGGGAACGCTGCAAGAGCAGATTGGCGAGGCCCGCGCACGCGGTGCCGGCCTGGTCGTGTCGTGCTCGGCGCTCAAGCGGCGCTACCGCGACCTGTTGCGCCAGGGCGATCCGGCGCTGCGCTTCGTCCACCTGGACGGTGCGCGCGAACTGATCGCCGGGCGCATGCGCGCGCGCGCCGGTCACTACATGCCGCCATCGCTGCTCGAGAGCCAGTTGCGCGACCTCGAACCACTGCAGGCCGACGAAGCCGGCGTGGTCCTCGACATCGGCATCGCGCCCGCGCAGCAGCTCGCGCGCATTCTCGGGCGGGGGTGGCGTGGCGTGCGCCTGAGGGCGCGACATCAGTCGTCGCTGGCGCCGCGCACGCAGGTGATGTAGACCGTTTCATTGTCTTCGCTGCCCACTTCGATCATGCCGCCACCCTTGACGACGCGTTTATAGGACGGCGCCTTGACCCTGGCCGCCTTGGCGACTTCTTTCAGCGACACGTTGCTGAACTTGGCAACGTAGCCGCCGCCCCCGTTACCATCGTCTTCGGTCACACCGATCACCACGGTCCTGAGTCCGAAAATGCTCACGGGCGCCGGCAGGATAATGTTCTCGAAGCTGTTCGGATCCTTGACGAACGCCTTTACCGCATCCGAATAGACCAGCTTTCTTTTGCATTCGATAGCGGCGACCAGATTTGGCGCGGCGCTCTCAAGGTCGGCGAGTTCCTGCGGCGTCGCCTCGGGCTGTTGTGCTTGTGCACTCGCAAAAACCGTGGTCAGTGCGATGGCGAGCAGGCGGCGGATCAGGGCGTGGTTCATACAGAATGGACTTTCAAGGTTGTTGAATTGATCTTGATTGATTAAATTGCAATTCTACGTGCTTTTCCGTCACATGTGGTGATTGTCTTTACGTCACAGGGCCGGCGGGCAAGGCGGGGACTTGCCGGCGGCTTGCAGGGTCATGTATGATTTTTTCAATTTAACGGGGACACGATGAACATACTGAAGCTGCTACCAATCATGTTGGCCCTTGTGGCCTGCGGCAAGAGCGCCGTAGCGGAAAACCCGCTCGAGGCCGCCGCCCGCCGCACCTGCATGGACACCATCGAGGCGCGCGCCACCAACAGCAAATCGATTTCCTACGTCAGCGACGCACCGAGCCCGGTCACGCACGGCGCCAATGGGCAACTGGAGGTGACGCTCAAATTCTCCGCCAAGAACGAAATGAATATTGCCTCGACCTTGCAGGCCCGCTGCCTGGTGAGCGCCGACGGCAAGACGCTGGCCGAGATCTCGGTCAAGGACAGCCGCTAGCGCTGCGGCAGCACGCGCGCTACCGCGCCGGGCACGCCTGTTTTCCCAGCTGTTCCCCGAGCGCGAGCGCGCCGGAGAAATCGTCGGCCGACAACCCCTCGCCAAAGCGGTCGCGCAATTGTTCCTGGGTCACCGGCCGCTGGCGCGGTATGGCGGCGGCAATGCTGTAGGCCATCGAGGTGCGCAAGTCGCGCGCCGTGATCTGGCCGGCGTCGTACACGGTCGACAGCAAGGCCAGCGCAACATGGTCGCACTGGTCGCCGGCCTGTTTCAGGTAAGCCAGCGCATCGTCTTTCCATTGATTGACGATGGGGTCGTCGGGGTTTTGCGTCAGGTCCACGCTGCGTCCGTACGGGCCTTCCATGTACACATCGATCTGCGCCGCCTTGTTGCCCGAGCGTGCCGCCAGGTTCAGAAAGCCCAGCCGTTCCTGTACCTGGGCCGGCGACATGCCGGCGCACAATGCGGTGAGCTCCTTGCGCTCGCGCTGGAAGGCGGCCAGGTCGGCCGGATCGTTGTAGTCGGCCACCGGATCGTCGTTGGCTGCGCATACCGATACGGCCTGGTACACATCGTAGGCGGCCCTGGCGTCGCCGCTACGCGCGGCCGCGATGCGCGTGCCGATGTACTGGGCGATGCTCAAGCCGCCAAGGTCGACGATGCGGCCGTTGCGGCCGTAGACGGTGGCCTTTTTATCGGCCAGCATGCCCGGTCCCGGACGCGCAGCGCCCGCCTCGGGCAGCGCCGCAAACCAGCGCGGCTGGGCCGGCGTGGCCGCTGCGGGGCGGGCGGCCGCCACCGGCGTTGCGGCGTTGTCAGCCGGCATGCCGGTGGCCAGCCAGACGCCGAGGCTGGCGGCGCCGAGGCCGAGACAGATCAACAGGGGCAGGCGTGCATTCATCAGCTCACTCGACGATGCCGGCGCCATGCGGAACGGTCCGCACGGCGCCAGCGGGTTGGTGCTTCAATCCCAGAGGTAGCAATAGTTCTGGCTGCGCATTTTGCTGGCGCTGACCGAACCGGAAGCCGCAATCACTTTCACCCAGCCGTTCGGCGCCGAGCTGCTGGGCACGTCGCCGCAATTGCTGTGCACCCAGTGGATGCCGGTGCCGCTGGTGTATTTTTTGCCGCACAGGCCGAGCCGGTCGTTGACCTTGATGGCGGCGAGCGAGGTCGGCATGGTGGATGCGTTTTTCACGTAGTCGATGGCGTACACATTATCCATGGCCACATCGTAGGTCTTGCCATCCTGGTCGGCACGCAGGTTCAGGCGGGTGTGCGACAGTTTCACGCCGTCGATGGTGCTCGATGCGGCCGCGAACTTGGGCGCGCTGATCACGGTGCCGGTGATATAGGCCCCCTTGTTCGCCGTGCAGCTGGACTGCTCGGAAGCGAATGCGCACAGCGACTGGGACAACAAAAGCAGAGCAAAGAGTGATTTGGTCAATTTACTTCTCCTGTTTCATACCTCAAGGGAAGGTGCCGGGTGGGCCGGCACCCATTTGTGCACTGGTCGATCAGAGAGCGGTGATGGCAGGAAATTGACTTCTGATTTCAAGCTCATGGCAACAAATAGTATGCATGACAATAGTTTCAATCTTGTGACAAATGTTGATGGTGTGGCCAAATTTGCAACATCCGGCCGCAGCGCCGCCTGGCGTGTTATCGTCATTGCTTGCGCTTTCCTTGAGCACGCCGGCCGATTGGCGTCGGCCGGGAGGCGGCTTAATCTGACGTGGCGATGCAGGCGTTAGCCGTGTCCGGGTCCAGTTTCAGTCCTGCCAGCAGCGCCTTGCGCGCGCACAGGCCGACTGCGGGAATGGCATTTTCGGGCAGGATGCGCGGCCTGTGCTGCGGCGCGATCTGCGCATAGCAGGTCACGAGCGAGGCATCGACCGCCGCCAGGAACTGCGCGCGCGGTATGCCGTAACACGCCACCTTCTTGTCGCTCAGCGCCTGGCCCTTGGTCGCGCTGCGGGCCCGCATGAAGGCGAACATGGCGTCGGTATCGACCTTGCCTTGGGCATCGCGCTCCAGATTGGCCTGCTCGTTGGCGGCGGGCGGCGCGGCGGCACGCGCGCAGGCGCTTCCGGCCAAGGCCGCCGCGACAAGCAGGGAACAGCTGAGGAGAGTGCGCATGGCATGCTTTCGTTAAAGAAGATGGATTGGACGCGCGGGCGCGCATCGACGCGCTTGCCGTTCATGCATTCTACCCGCACGGCTTGGCAAATAATCAAGATGGCCGGGCACAGGCCGCGCCGCAAGCACCGCCCGGCTTGCGCCAGGCCGCCTCAGGGCAGCTCCGCGCGCAGCCGTTCGATGGCGAAGTCGGCGAACTGGCGCACGCGCGGCGACAGGTGCAGCGCGTGCGGGTACACCACTTGCAGCGGCTCGCCCGGCGCGCTGTAGTCCTTGAGCACGCGCACCAGCGAGCCGTTGTCCAGGTCGGCGCTTACATCCCACAGCGCTTTGTAGAAAATACCGCCGCCTTCGCGCGCGATGGCCTGGGCGGCATCGCCATCGTTGCAGAAGAAAGTGGGCGTGATGGCCGCCGTCACCGGCTTGCCATCGCGCTCGACTACCCAATGCCGGGTCGAATCGGCGCGGTACACGATGCAGGCGTGCCGCACCAGCTCGTCCGGCACGAGCGGCTCGCCGTGCCGTTCGATGTAGCCGGGCGAGGCGCACATGATGCGGTTGCCGGTGGCGATGGGCCGCGCGATCATGCTCGAATCGTTCAGGTTGCCGAAGCGCAGGGCCACGTCGATGGAGGACTCGACCAGGTCGACGAAGGCGTCGTCCAGGCTCAGTTCGATGCACAGGGCCGGATGCTGGCGCTGGAAGGCGGCCACGATGCCGCTCAGGTAACGGCGCCCGAAGCCGCGCGGCGCGCCCACCCGCAGCAGGCCGGCGATGCTGGTGCGGCTGTCGGTCATGTCGGCCTCGGCATCCTGCACCTCGGCCAGGATGCGGATGCAGCGCTGGTGGAAGCGCGCGCCTTCCTGTGTGAGCGCTTGCTTGCGCGTGGTGCGGTTAAGCAGGCGCACGCCGAGCCGGTCTTCCAGCGCCGCCATGCGCTTGCTGACCACCGCCAGCGACAAGTCGAGTTCGCCGGCGGCGTCGGTCATGCTGCCGGTCTGCACCACCCGCGCGAAAATGCTGAGGTCGAGGATGTTGTCGATCATCCGATTATCAACGCTGCGAAGAGAGACATTGTATTTTTAGCCCATGTATCAATGAAAGTGAAATAAATATGATCGCTTCGATACTTTCAAGGATGCACCATGAACAGAAACACCATGACCGCCTATATCGCCGCCGCTTTCCTTGCGTTCGGCACGCTGGCGCCGCACGCCATGGCCCAGAGCGCACCAGTGAGCAAGATGACGAAGGCCCAGGCCGGCTATTACCATGTCAAGGTGGGCACCGTGAACGTGACGGCCTTGTCCGACGGCACCCTGGCGATTCCGCCCGGCGACCTGCTGACCAACGTGGCGCCCGGGCAAGTTGCATCAAGCCTGGCGGCAAGCTTCCAGTCGACGCATGTCCATGCTTCCGTGAACGCCTACCTGATCGAAAGCGGCAAGCGGCTGGTGCTGGTCGACACCGGCAGCGGCGAGCTGTACGGCCCGACGCTGAACAAACTGGTGGACTCCCTGAAGGCGGTCGGCTACCAGCCCGGGCAGATCACCGATATCCTGATCACGCATATCCATACCGACCACACGGGTGGGCTGATGGATGGCAAGCGCATGGTGTTTCCCAACGCTACGCTGCACCTCGATGCGCGCGAGCTGGATTATTGGATGAGCGCCGTCAACCGCGCCAAGGCGCCCGACAGCAAGCGCAAGAACTTCGACGAGGCGCTGATGAAGGTGAAACCGTATGTCGATGCGGGCAAGGTCAAGCCTTTCGACGGCGCCACCCAGCTCGCTCCCGGCCTGCGCTCGGTGCCTAGCTACGGCCATACCCCGGGACACAGTTTTTACGCACTGGAAAGCGGCGGCGAGAAGCTGGTGTTCTGGGGCGATTTGCTGCACGTGGCCGAAGTGCAGTTGCCGGACCCGGCGGTCACCATCGTGTTCGATGTCGATCCGGTGGCGGCAGCGGCCGAGCGCAAGCGCGCGTTTGCCGAAGCGGCCAGGGAGAAATACTGGGTGGCGGGCGACCACATCGCCTTCCCGGGGGTGGGCCACCTGCGCGCCGATGGCAACGGCTATCGCTGGGTGCCGATGCCGTACATGAACGACCACGTCACGCCGGCGGCCAACTGATATGGGGGAGGGAAACTGGTGCCCGGTGTCGAGGCCACCGGACTAGCCTGTCGCCGCAGGAACAAAGGCGGCGTACTCTTGAAGCGTAGGCGCCTGGCGCGCACGCGACGCGATCTGCGTCTATCGCGCTCGCTCGCCAGCGCGCAAGGTTTGTGGTAGGCCATGGTTCATTTGCTCGTTTCGGCGAGCGCGAGCGGCCGCAGTTCCGACAGCCACAGGCCCAGGCCCAGCGCTGGAAAAGCCATCCCCGCCAGCAACACGGCGTGCCAGCCATGGGCGGCGAACACCCACCCGCCGAGCGCCGATCCGAGCGCGCCGCCGGCAAAAAACAGCGCGATATACACCGAGTTCAGGCGGCTGCGCACCTCCGGCGCCATGCTGAAAATCGCGCGCTGGCCGAGCACCAGGCTCGCTGCCACCCCCATGTCCAGGATGATCGAAGCGAGCACCAGCACTGCCAGCGCCAGGTCGCGCGAAGCCGGAATGAGCAAGGGCAGGGCAAAGGCAATCACCCCGAGCGTCAATGCCACCCCGGTGGCCGGGAGCGTTTTGCCGGCATCGGCCAGGCGCCCGGCGATCGGCGAGGCGATCGCGCCGGCCATGCCGACCAGCGCAAAGATCGCGATGCCCGTCTGCGACAGTTGGAATTGCGGGCCAGCCAACATCATCGGCGTCACCGTCCAGAACAGGCTGAACGCGCCGAACAAGCCAGCCTGATACGCGGCGCGGCGGCGCAGCAGCGGCGTGGTCTTGAACAGGGTCCACATGGAGCCGATCAGGCGCGCGTAGGGCAGCGACGAGGTCGGCATGCGTTGCGGCAATTTCACGCGCAGCACGGCGGCCAGCACCAGGATCAGCACGGCGGCGCCGCCGAACACCACATGCCAGTTGCTGGCGTCGGCCACCAGGCTGGCGACCGGGCGCGCCAGCATGATGCCCAGCAGCAGCCCGCTGACCACATTGCCCACCACCTTCCCGCGCGTCGCTTCGCGCGACAGGTGGGCGGCGATCGGGACCAGGATTTGCGCGGCCACGGAACCCAGGCCAATGGCCAGCGCCGCCGCCAGGAACACCCAGCCGGTGGTACTGAAGGCCGCGCTGAGCAGGGCGATGGCGGTGAGCAGCAGCGCGCCGATCACCAGGCGGCGGTTTTCCAGCACGTCGCCCAGCGGCACGATGAACAGCAGGCCGACGGTGTAGCCGATCTGGGTGAGGGTGACGATCAGGCCGGCGGCCCCGGCGGACAGGCCGGTGGCGCGGCTGATCGGCCCCACCAGCGTTTGCGCGTAATACAGATTGGCCACGATCAGGCCGGCGGCGACGGCCAGCAGCAGCACCATGCCGGACGAGATATCGCCTGCGTGTTGGGTGTTCGGTTTCATATTGCATCCTCAAAAATCAACTTGCGTTGAACTGAAGACATTGTAGACAAAACCGTCCGGCTGATTATATGCGCATAATGCGCCTATACTTTTCACATTATATGAACAATCGACCGGAGAACACGCTTGGACAAGGTCAAAGCAATGCAAACCTTCGTGCGGATCGTGGAGGCGAACAGCTTTTCGCGGGCGGCCGAAAGCCTGCACCTGCCGCGCGCTTCGCTGACGGCAACGATGAAGAACCTGGAAGCCTTTCTCGGCCGCCAGTTGCTTCAGCGAACTACGCGCAAGCTCTCGCTGACGCCTGACGGCGCGCAATACTACGCCCACTGCATCGAGATCCTGGCCGCGATCGACGCCTCCGAGCAAGCGTTTTTCGGCGCCGGCTCGACCCGGCCCAAGGGCAAGCTGCGGATCGACCTGCCGTCGGCGGTGGCGCGGCACGTGATCCTGCCGCACATTGCCGCCTTTCATGAGACGTATCCCGACGTCGAACTGGGCATCAGCATCACCGACCGCCTGGTCGACATGATTCGGGATGGCATCGATTGTGCGGTGCGGGTGGGGCAATTGCAGGATTCCTCGATGATCGGGCGCCAGATTGGCGAGATGCGCTTTGTCACCTGCGCCGCGCCATCGTATCTGGCGCGCCATGGTGTGCCGCAGAGCATTGCGGATCTGCATGCGCATCGCAGCGTGGTACATTTTTCGGCGCGCACGGGGCGGCCCTTCGACTGGGATTTCGTGGTGGGCGAGGCGGTGACGCGCATCGCCATCAGCGGCCCGATTGCGGTCAACGATGCCGGCGCCAACCTCATCTGCGCGCTGCAGGGGCTGGGGCTGACCCAGGTCGCCACCTACCAGGTACGCAAGCACCTGGCCGATGGCTCGCTGGTGCAGGTGCTGGCGGACACGCCGCCCACGCCCATGCCGGTGTCGCTGCTGTACCCGCAGGGGCGGATGGCGGCGCCCAAGCTGGCCGCGTTCGCCGGCTGGCTGACGGCGCTGTTCGACGCCGACCCGGATCTGGCGTCAGGCGCCCGTGATGGCTAGGGTTGCGCGTGCAGGCTGGCCCACGACCCGATCAGCTCCAGCGCACTTGGGGCGATGGTTTCCTCGATGCTGGCCACTTCCGACAACGCGCCGCTGCCGGCGCTCTGGAAGAAATGGTTCAAGCCCGCCAGGCGCTTGACGCTGGCATTCGGGTTGCCGGCCAGCGCACGGGTGAGCGCAGGGATATTTTCGTCGGCCATGACCACCTGGTCTTTTTCGCCGACCAGGGCCAGGATGGCGCACCGCAGCCGCTGCAGCACCGGCACCGGGTCCGATGCCAGGAAGCTGCGCATCCACGGCGAGAGCAGGGGTGCTAGCTCGTCCGGCGACCAGGCGCGGCCGTAATTCTTCCGCGCGTCCAGATACAACTGGCGGGCGCGGCTCTCGCGCTCGGCGGGCGTTGCGTCGGCGGTCACGGCAGCGAAGACGGCCTTTTGCAGGGCCAGTTCGCGCTCGGTCTCGGTGGCGCTCTTGCCGGCCATGCGCCGCTTGCGGGTGCGGTCGAGCAGCATCTGGTCGCCGCGAATGCCGTTTCCGGCCATCATCACGACGAACACAATGCGCGGGTCCTTGCCGGCCACCATCGGCGCGATGATGCCGCCTTCGCTGTGGCCAACCAGGCCGATGCGCTGCGGGTTGATGTCCTTGCGGCTGCGCAGGAAGGCCACGCCCGCTTCGATGTCGGAGGCGAAGTCGGCGGTGGTGGCGGTGTCGAAGCTGCCGTTCGATGCACCCACGCCGCGCTTGTCGCTGCGCAGCACGGCAAAGCCGCGCCGGGTCAGGTCGTCGGCCAGGACACGGTAGAACTGGTGGCCGAACAGGTCGCCGTCGCGGTTGACCTGGCCGGAGCCGGGAACGATGACGATGGCCGGAAACGGACCGGTGCCGGGAGGCACGGTCAGGGTGCCGGCCAGGTGGTCCGGGCCGCCTGGGTTGGCGAAAGTGACTGTGGTCTGGGAGTAGGGCACGCTTGCCGACGGCGCTTGCGGGTGCTTGGGCTTGTCGCTGGCGTACAGCGGCACGGCGATGACGCCGGCGAGGAGGGCGATTGTGCCGAGAATACGGATGGGGGCGTGCTTGAGCATATGCGGCTTGGGTAATCGGGCAGTTTGTCGGGCACCGCCAGAGAGCGATGTATGAAGAATGCGAGGATCATCGGACCGGGCGCATGGTTTATTGATATATATCATGCAATAATGATTTTCCTAAAACCTTTCAGATGGCAGCCATGTTCCCGATCCTTCGTTCCTTCCGAATCCATCCCCTGTGCCTGGTTATTGCGGGCCTCTTGCTCAGCGCCTGCAATGGCTCTTCCGACAGCACACCTGCGCCCGTCCCGCCACCGCCGCCGCCGCCCGAACCACCAGTCAAGCTGCTGGGCGAAAGCATGGTCGGCAAGCAGTTCAAGCCGGGTGGTATTGCGGTCGATGCATCGGGCACGATTTACGTCGGCAACGGTTCGCCGGAACAACTGCCATCCTCGGTCATCACGGGGGCAGTCATTGAAGTCGTGAAGATGTCGCAAACCGGTACGGTTTCTCCCTTCATCAATCGAACCAGCACCTATATCGGCGAGGGCGCCGCAGTGGCTCCGGGAGAAGTCGTTCAGTTGGTTTTCAATTCCACCAGCCAGACCCTGTATGCGCTCGAGATGTCCGGTATGGACTCGTCCTATTCTCATGGCGTCATCCGTTCGATCAGCGCCGCTGGCGTGGTCGGCACGATCCTCCTGGCGGATACGCCGACCCATGCGAATTACAGCGCGCTGCCCACCACCATCGCGCAGCGTCCGGTCGCGCTGGCAATCGGCCCGGACGGCGTGCTTCATGCCTACGGGACCGGCGACTATGCCCCGTCCAGCACCCCTGGCGTGGGCTATTTCGGCGTGAGCTTCAATGGCTGGCAGACCGTCAATCCCGACGGCAGCGGGCGGGTCGTGTATTCGCAGGAATCGGGCTACAGGAACGGCGGGTACGACCCGCGTGGCCCATTTACTTATACCTATCCCGCCGATCTTGGCGCGACAGCGGGACGGCTGGGCCGTAACGATGGCGGCCTGGCCGTCGACAGTGCGGGCAACGGTTACATCGCCGACACGGCCCGCCATGCCATCATCAAGGTCACCCCGACCGGAAGCGCCAGCATGTTTGCCGGCGCCGTGACGCAGGCGGGCAGCGCCGACGGCACCGGTGCGGCTGCACGCTTCAATCAGCCGACCCAGCTGGTGGTGGACAAGGCCGCCAATGTGTTCGTGCTCGACCGCGGCAATGCGACCGTTCGCAAGATCACGCCCGCCGGCGTGGTCACCACGGTCCTGGGCGTGGCCGGGCAAGCGCAGACCAAAACCGGCGAGTTGCCCGGTGGGCTGGGAGCGCCAATGGGCCTGGCGATGGATGCGGAGGGCCGTTTGTATGTGACTGTGGATAAGGGTGTCGTGCGCGCCAAACTGCCATAGGCCGCCTGGCCAAGCGTCGGCATGGGGACTGAGGCTGCGCGCAGTTTGTTTGTAGTGCGCAGTTCCCCGCCCCGCAGGCGGCATGCACTTGCCTATCCCATCCCATCCCATCCCGCCAACCATGCGACGCGCTATGCGGCGCGCGGCCTTCACCGAGAATCACTACGCCGCTTGGTGATTTTCATAATTGAAACTCCGTTCCGTTGCTTGCAGAATGATCCGCAGCCCCGCTATACCGTCCATTTTATTGATACTAAAGCAATTAGTTTTAGTTATACAATAAATAAAGGAAGCGCTCCCGATAAAGAGGTGCGCCAGCGGGCCTAAGGAGACAATCCACCATGTTGATGCCAAAATCGCATTGCTGTTTAACGCAAACAAGATTTTCGACCGTGAAGTTATTGAAGGAATCGCCGCCTATCTGTCGAGCACGCGCAGCTCGTGGGACCTGTTCCTCGAAGAAGACTTCCGCTTGCGCCTGCCCGGCATCGAAGATTGGCAGGGCGATGGCGTGATCGCCGATTTCGACGACCCGGCGGTTGCCTCCGCGCTCGCGCGCAGCCGCATTCCCGTGGTCGCGGTGGGCGGCTCCTACGAAAACGTCAATGCCTATCCGGCCGGCGTGCCCTACGTGGCCACCGACAATGTCAAGCTGATCAAACTGGCTTACGAGCACCTGATCGAAGCCGGCTTGCGCCACTTCGCCCTGTTCAGCCTGCCCGAAGCCCAGGAAAACCGCTGGGCCCAGGAACGCGAAAACGCTTTTCGCGGCCTGATGCGGCGCGACCGCATGGAAGCCGAGGTCTTCCGTGGCCAGGGCACCAGCGCGCCCTCGTGGGATGAAGCGGTGCAGCAGCAGATCAACTGGCTGCACAGCCTGCCCAAACCGTGCGGCATCATTGCCGTGACCGATGCCAGGGCGCGCCAGCTGATGCAGGCCTGCATGATCGCCGGCATCGAAGTGCCGGAGCAGGTGGCCCTGATCGGCATCGACAACGACCCGCTGGCGCGCATGCTGACCCGCATTCCGCTCAGTTCCGTGATCCAGGGCGCGCAGGAAATGGGGCGCGCCTCCGCCCATTTGCTCGACCAGATGCTGCACGGTGCGCGCCTGGCCGATACGCGCATCCTGGTGCCGCCGGCCGGCATCAACGTGCTGGCGTCGAGCAAGCACGAACCGGCCAAGCACCCGCACGTGATGCGCGCGCGCCACTTCATCCGCCAGTACGCCTGCCAGGGCATCAAGACCGGGCAGGTGGCCGATTACGTCGGCATTTCGCGCTCGTCGCTGGAATCGTATTTCCGCCAGGAGCTCGGCTGCAGCGTGCACGACGAGATCCTGCGCTTCCGCCTGGACACGGCGATCGCGATCCTTGGGCGCGGCGACTGCAACCTGGCCAATGTGGCGCTCAGTTGCGGCTTCACGTCGAGCCAGTACATGCATTCGGTGTTCAAGCGCGAGCTTGGCTGCACCCCGCGCGCCTATCAGGATCAAGCCCTGCAAGGCCAGGCCGAGCCGGCGCCGGCTCCCCAATATCAACCTGCAGATGCGTAATGACGACCAAGCAAATCCTTGCCACACCTGCGCTGCGCGGCGCCGACCAGCTGTTCACCCTGCGCAACGCCAACGACATGCGCCTGACGATCAGCGAGCGCGGGGCGGCGCTGGTGTCGTGGTGGGCGCCTGACCGCTACGGCAAGGTGGCCGACGTGCTGCTCGGCTATCGCGATGCGCACGGCTATGCGGACAACAGCGCCTATTTCGGCGCCGTGATCGGACGCTGGGCCAACCGCATCGCGCAGGGCCGCTTCATGCTCGACGGCGCGCCGGTGCAGGCGGCCGTGAATGATCGCGGCAACCACCTGCACGGCGGCGCCGATGGCTTTCACAAGGCGCGCTGGACGCTGAGCGCATCGGGCGCCGGCGTGTCGCTGCGCCTTAGCTCGCCCGACGGCGACCGCGGCTTTCCCGGCAAGCTCGACGTACAGGTGCATTACCGGCTTGATGACGAAGGCCGGCTCACCATCGACTTCGAGGCGGTGTCGGACGCGCCGACGCCGGTCAACCTGACTGCGCATCCGTATTTCAACCTCAATGGCGGTAGCGCCGACGTGGGCGACCACATGCTGCAGATCGATGCCGATTTTTACCTGGAGACCGACCCGGGCGGGATTCCGGTGGGGGTGGCGGCGGTGGGCGGCACGCCGTTCGACTTCCGCCAGCCGGCCGCCATCGGGCCGCGTTTGGGCTGGCCGGATGCGCAGATTCGCCTGGCGGGCGGCTTCGATCACTGTTACTGCATCCAGCCGCACGCGATGGGCAGGGCGGGGCCGCTGCGCGAGGTGGCGCGCGTGTATGACCCGGGATCGGGACGGCGCTTGCAGGTGTCGACCACCGAGCCGGGGTTGCAGTTCTACAGCGGCAACTGGCTCGACGGCGTGCAGGGCAGGGCCGGACGGCCGTACGCGCGGCACGACGGGTTTTGCCTGGAAGCGCATGCGTATCCGGATCAGTTGAACGGGCAGTGCGCGTCGGCGGTGATTCTCAGGCCGGGGCAGGTTTACCGGCAGACTACGGTGTACAGGTTGTCGTTGCAGTCTTAGCTGATGTCAGAGCTGCGGCAATAAGCTCTTGACGAATATTTGACTGGCGAAAATGTAATACGAATTCCATTTGGTTGCGCTGTCAAATGAAACCGAAAAATACGCTCAAAAAGTGATATTTCAACTAGGCGCGTATGCATTTTCTACTCGGCATCGCTTTATTTTGAAGGTGCAATGAATTTTCTGATTCCTACTCTGCACACGCCGTATGAGCCGCACTAAGCATCCGCATGCTAGCGAAAGCGGAAGTAGCTCGCACCGCAAAACGAACGCCCCGCCCCAGTTGAGAGACGGTGCGATTCGATTTTTCAATGGGTTGTCGGGTTTTTCTAATATTAATGCTGGTCATGAACTATAAGTTCATCCCAGATGCCCGTTGAGGCATACCTTGTTAACGCCTCCCAAACCCTCCGAAGAACTTTGTCCCCTTTTGAAGTCCGAAGGCGTTCATTTATTTCATTGGCATAATTTCCCGCCAATTCTCTTGCAGCAGCCGGCCCATCGAATGTTTGTACAACTTTCACTTCGCCGAGTGCCATTGTTACAATAGGATAAATATCATCACTGTCTATCATTCCATCAAGGCGGACAAGCAATGTTTTTGCTTCTGATAAATATTCTTTGGCCGTAGCTTCGCTGGTCAAAAATGGAGCCAAGATTAGTAACTGTTGAGCAAGCGCATGTTCCGTATGTGCCATACGATAAGCATCTACCGCAACCCTTAACTTTTCTAGTGCAAGATAGTGTTCATGAAAGCCACGGTAGGCTAAGCCATATTGAAGCCAAAAAAGGCCATCCTGCTCAAATTTCTTCTCCGTGTTGCGATATACATTTAAAATCAGCTCCTTTTTTCCGTGCAAAGCTTTTCGGAGAAACTTGAAGTTAATTAAACCTTTGTAAATTCGAGATTCTCGCTTATCCATATGTTTCATTACTGGATTTTCGTATTTCCCCAATGCTCCTAAAAGCGCTTTGATTGCGCGTTCTATTTGCTGTGGATCGACGACGCGATCAATTAGATGGTTGATATATACTGGGTGGCGTACAGAAAGTTTGTCGCCTGAGCGCTGTACAATCCCAACAAGGTTCCCCAGTAAAACGGCGGAATTTCGAAGTAATCCGAGCTCGTTCAAAGCGCGATTTAGTAATTCGATCTTCAAGGAAGCTCTATTTGCCGTTGCAAGTCCTACTACCAAAAGTAGTAATCGTTCGTCATCCGATGAAATTGATTTGTATTCGCTTTCAATGATTTTTTCAAACCCTACACCCGATGTCGCTTCCATCAGCGCAATTAGGAGTTGGCGACGCGCTCTCACCATTAATTCGTCAATTCTTTGTTGTTGAGTTAGCTGCCCAAGGCGGGTCCATGAGCCGTATCGTTCGAGCTTGATTAATATCTGTAACGCGTCCGGTTCGGTAAAATCGCTAACATTAACCTCATGTGGAGTCATGCTAGATAGTTTCCGGCTAACTTTGTTTGACCATACGTTTTCTCGTTCGGCGCCAAGAAACCTAATGCGCCTACGACGAGTTTGACGAAATTCAACCAAGTCATTTGCAAAACTATCAAGATTATCCATTACTATAAGGATAGTTTCGATAGACTCATCGCAAGAGATTTCAATCTCTTTGAGCGTCGCAGTAAGATCTTCGGGGACTTCATTTAAGAAGTATACAGACCAACGCATTGTGTCTGAAATTCGCAGTGCGGCCTGCATAATAAGTGTTGACTTACCACATCCGGCCGGACCTACGACCACAGTTAATGGTGTATTTTGGATAGTCGAAAGCACGACCTTTTCAAGAATTGCCAACTCCGCCGGTATCTGCTGAACGATATCGTCCCACCCAGGATGAAACCCTTTGTAAAAATCGCGTATGTGATCGGAATTTTTATCTGACGCATTTAAGGGGGCAATCATTCCGCGTCGTACTAACGTTACATCATCGAATAGATCAAGTTTCGCACGATCAATGCCTTGTTGAGCGAGAATTCCGAGTTGAGGAATGTTGACTACAGCCAGACTAAATGGTGTGATAGGATCAGGAAATTCGATTTTCAACCAGGATACGAAGTCTTCCAATGTTCCGGCTATATGTTTTATATTGTAGCTCTCTAAATCGAGTTTTTGAATTTCACTCGCGCTAGGTGTTATGAGATAGCTGACTCCGGGAGCGCTCCCGTGAACATCCTTATATCGTTCGATATGGAATTTTAGTAAGGGTTCATTTGCTTTGGTGCCTATGAATAAAAACGGTGTTGATATAAAATCGTTAGCCGATTGATCGTACCATGGCAATGAAGCGCCCGTTGCCTTGGCATATTCTGATGCGGAAAAAATAATTCCGTCGGATAGCCGTGTTGCAGACCCATTTAATTTTACTAAATCTAGCCGCTCATACATTGGATCATGATTTTCTACGCTGTCTGCGGCAAGTCGTACAGCCAGATTTTGCTTGGATTTTCGTGTTATGGCAGTTTGCAATGCGTCGTCGATGTTTAGCGTGTATATTCGTCTCCATGCATATTCTGCAAGGGTATAATATTCGTCGGATGGTGAGGTATATCTGAAATATGTTTCAAGAATTGGTGAGAGCCTTGCTTGTAGTTTTTGCTTTGCTGCTGAATACACTGCTGATAAATCTTCATCGTCAAATGGCAAACCCGCAGCGTCTGCTAGCTGTTTTGCGAGGGCCCACCCATCTGGAATGGGCTGCCCGGCTTTTGTTTTGCAACCTTTAGATGCGCCAGCACCTAAAAAGAGTGACAATTCTCCGCGCTGAATCGCCTGTTTGATGTCTACATTCACAAAGAGCCTCCGTTTGGATTTGAGATTTCTCGATTTTAGCGCGGTCTTAGATGAAAAAGTAAATTATCTGGCTTTTGATAAATTCCCGAGGTTATGGGGCGGATAACGGTTTAAATTTCTTTGCTATGAGAGCAACTGCCGTTTCGATACTGTATACAGCACCGACTATACCTACACTCTTATACACAAGTCGGTAGCCGTGCCGGCGCTCAATAAAGTCTTTACATTCAATGACTTGCTGATGGGCCTTGTAAACTACCCTGAAATCGCGTTTAGTCTTGCCTTTTGATTGCGGCACATTGGACAAGCCAGCACAGCTGTCGGCAGCGATGAACGGATGACGAATTTGCTGGGCTGGACCTTGGCGATGCGCACCTCAACAAGATGCCTGAGAAATTGATGGAAGCTATTGCGGCCAAGCCGGCGGCCAGTATCCCTGAGGCATGCGATAGCTGGAGCGAGACCTGCGCGGCCTATCGCGTCCTGTCGAATGCTGAAGTAACTTGGGAGGGCATCTTGGCGCCGCACTGGGCGCGCATGCGGTTGTGCTGCGCATTCAGGACACGACGGATCTCGATTTCAACGACCAGTAGATCGCTGGACGGGGCCGTTGAGCTATGTAGCGCAACGTGGTGTTGAAGACGTACAAAATGAGTCCATTGCCAATGGGCGGCTTACAAATGCTATTTGCCACAATCTTTCAGCCAGATGCGAATGGCACATTGACCCAATGGGACGCTGAGTATTTTCCCGAGCGGCAAAGATGGGAAGTGAGGTTTTTCGACTTCCTTTGAGCAGCATGGGGGCAGATCGACGGCGTCGGGGGATGGTCCGACATAGAATTGTCGTTGCTGGACGTAGCCCATATCGCCGATCATCCCGTCAATCGCGTTGACGAGTTCCTGTCCCGACATCGCGCCCGGCAATTGGCCCCTGCCTAAAAACCCTCCGTTTCCCAGCGGCGTGAGGACACCACCGAATAATTCCCGATCGGATTCAATACGCGCTTGGCAGATGCCTACAGTCAATGCCAGGTTCAGGAGCGGGAAAAATCAATCAGTGCCCGCCCGCTTGAACGGTCTACCCGCAAGGCGACCGTGCAGCCGGTTTGTATGGCCGGCAGATGGATCGCTGCGATGGGCTGGGCGATGTCGCGCTGCGTTGCAGGCGCCTGCACATCCACCAGGCGCACCACGCACAGCGGTTGGTCATTGATCAGGGTGCCGCTCTGGCGCGCACTGACCACCTTCGCATAGCAAATAGTGCCGTGCGCGAGCAGCCTGGCGTCGGCTGCCTGTGCACGAAACAAGCTGCGGATCTGCCAGGCGGTATGCCCGCCAACAAGCACGACCACCACCGCTGCGATCGCAATATAGGCAAAGTCGCTCATGCCTCAGCCCAGATGAATCTGTTTTGAATCCATTTTCAACAGCTTGTCGCTGGTCACCATGACGTGGTCGCCATGCAGTCGCAGATAGTCCCTGGCCTCATAATCGAGCTGACCTGCGCGCAGATGGTCGGTTTGCTCGACCTGGCGATAGCAGACACGGGCGACCTGGCGTACTTTGTCCAACAGCATTTCCAGCGCCTGCCCGGTATGCCGCAGCACCCCCAGTGCGCCTTGCCACTGGCGGCCCTGGTAGCTCAGTTCCTGCGCGACGACGACGGCGCTTTCGGCGCGGATGCCCAACTGCCCCGACGTCAAGGAGAGCGCTGAGCTCTCCAGGCTGATGGCATCGTCGCTGAGGACCTGCACCGCGCCGCCGTACCCGATCGCCATGGCGCCCTCGACGCCGATCCGGGCGGTGCGCGCGCTATCGCGCTCCAGCACGGCGATCAGGTAACTTTGCTGGCGGCTCGGACCGGAGACCAGCACCTTGTCGCCCGTTTCCGGATGGAGCAGGCAACTGGCGGCGCGCTTGCAGGTCAGGGTGCCACCGTGGAGGTCCAACAAAAAATTGCCATGACCCAGATCGGCGGCGACCGTGGCAATGGTGTGAATGGCCGCGTCAAGGGCGCTGGCGTGTTCGAGTACGGTATGCATCGTGAACATCCTTTAAAAAATGTGGGGAGGCAATCGCCAGGGCAGGCTCAACGCGACCAGAGTTCGGCTTGCAGGAGTGGCTCATCGTGTTCGATGACGCCGCGCCGGCTGGTCCATGTCGCGCCATCTTGCGCGCTGCGATGCAGCCTGGTGCGGTCGAAGCCGGCGTGGCTGAAGCTGGCATCGCGCAGATCGGCATAGGAAAAATCGGCGAAGCGCAGGTCGGTGTCGCGCAAGTCCGCGCCTTCGCAGCACGCCGCCTGGAAATTGGCGTAAGCGAGCCGGGCACCGCGCAAGTTGGCCTTGCGCAGGCTTGCGCGCGGCCACAGCGTTTGTTCAAAAAACCCGCCGGACAGATCGGCGCCGTCCAGCTTGGCCTCGGCAAACAAGGCAAAGCGTGCCTGGACCCCGCGCAGCAGCGCGCCCGGCAGTTGCGCACCCTTGAACATGCAGTGCGCGATATTGGCCCCGGTGAAATCGGCTTCCGCCAGATCGCTTTCAACGAACTGGCACATCGGCATCGCCAGTCCGGCAAATACATTCCCGCTCAGCTTCGCTTTAGCGAAAACAACGTTCTTCAAGCTGGCCGCGCGCCACAGGGCGCCAGCGAAATCGACCTCCATGAACACGGTTTTTTCCAGCAGCGCTTCGGAAAAATCGCAGCGATGTGCCGAACATTCCGTGACACATAAAATCTCTGCCCTGAGCCCCGCCAGGCTGGCATCGTCCAGCTTGCAGCGAAGGAGCGTGGCATTGCTAAAACACGATGAATGCAGCTGCGCAGAGCGCAGATCGCAACTGAGCATGCTGGCGCCGTTGGCGTCCGCGCCTTCAAGCCGGGCGTGGCTCACATTGCAGTCATGCCAGGTTGTTTTAGCCAGCCTGGCGCCCCGCAGGTCGGCCTGCTCGAACTGGCAGTGCATGAAATCGCACTCGCTCAGATCGGCGCCACCGAGTTGGGCACCGCGCAGGTCGACCCGGTCGAACTGGCCACCCGAGAGATCGAGCCCGGTCAGCACGGCGCCGCGCAGGTCGCATTTTTCCACGCCCTCGCCGTTTCGGATTTTCGATTGCAGCTCTTGCGCCGACATCAGCGGGCGCGCTGTACTGGAGAAAGTGGTGGAAGACATTGCGCAGCTCAAAAAATCAGGTTCATGAATCTGTTGTGAACAGCTACGCCACCGTTCACCGTCGCTACCGCGCTGGATTGGTTGAACATGACGTTGCCTTCGACTTTTGCACCGTTGACATCGCGCTTGAACACGCAGAAGTCGGTCTTGAAAACAAAAAAGCTTAATGCCTTGATGTTGAACGAAGAATGCAGCATCCGGAAGTTCAGATTAATTGGAATGACCGATACCGCACTTGTCGCGTAAGAGAATTTGACAATCCCGACCACGTCGATCGCGTAGGTGGCAGTAATGCCGAGTTTATTGTCGTACGTGCCGCCACCAGTTGCACCGGCAGCCCCGCCGCCACCGCCGCCCGCCTTGATGAACACGTCGCCGGCAAAAATATTGTGGACGCCGCTCGTGTGGTAATCGGCATTGTTCGCGGTCACCTTATGTCCGCCATGCACAACGTGAACGTGACTGCCTTCGACGATATGGTCCTGGTTTCCACTGACCGCGCGCAAATAATCGCCGATGACATTCTGTTCCTGGTTTCCGTTCAGCTTGTGTGCCTGGTTGCCATGCAAATCGTAGTTGCGATGTCCATGCACCGTGTAATTATGGTCCCCGTGCAGCACGTAATTGTGATTGCCATAGATGGTTTCGTTGTAGTCGCCTGTGACGATATGCTCGTGGTCTCCGGTAACTTTGTGCGCATGGCCACTCTGATGCTGCTCAGTGCTGGCTCCCGCGACAGTGCGCGTGCTGGTGCCGCCAACCGCATGGGCATGATTGGCGACGATGGCCGTCGCTTTATTGGCGCCGACACTTTCAGTCAGATTGGCCGCCACCGATTGGATCGCGTTGGCGCCAATCGACTCGGTATGGTTGGCGCCAATGGTCTCTACCTGATTGACGCCGACCATATTGGTCTTGTTGTTTTCCACTTCGATCAGCATGTCCTTTTCGGCATGCAGCGCCAGCCTTTCCGCGCCAATGGCGTCCTCGAACTCCAGCGAATTGGCATTGGCGGGCGAACCGCCCTTGGTCGAGCGCGACACGATACCGCTTTTGCTGGCGGCGCCCGGCAGCCCGAACGGGGGCATCTGGTCGGCGTTGTAAGTGCTGCCAATGACAATCGGCCGGTCGGCTTCGCCACCGATGAAGTCGACCACGACTTCCTGGCCCACCCGCGGAATGTACAAGGTGCCGAAATTGGAACCAGCCCAGCTCGTTGCCACGCGCAGCCAGCAGGAACTGTTTTCGTCCATGTTGCCGTAGCGGTCCCAGCGAAACTGCACTTTGATGCGGCCGTATTCATCGGTCCAGATTTCTTCGCCTGCCGGGCCGACCACGGTCGCCGTTTGCGGCCCGCTGGTGCGCGGCTTGGGCGTGACACGGCGTGGGCGAAACGGCAGGCTGGCCGGTTGCGTGACGAAATCACATTCGTAGCACGCCGGGGTCGGGTCGCTGGCGTAACAAGGTTCCTGAAAACGATACGTCACGCTCACCAGCAAATACTCGCGGTTGGCATCGTCGCGCGGGCAGTTGCTCAGCTTGAAGCGATAGCCGGGCGCCAAGGCGCGCACCGTAGCGTGGCCATGGTCGCGTTCACGCTCGCACTGCAATCCTTCAAGGCGAATCCGGCTGTAATGGTCGGAATCGCCCATCTCGGCGTAGCCACCCATCCAGTCGTAGACTTCCATGTCGCCATGCTGGTGCGAACCGGCATTGGCGCGCTGGTTCTGCAACCTGGCGCGCGGCTTGGAGAAATTGAAGTCGTCCGTCACGTAGCTGCCCGGCGCGATTTCTTGCGCCACGTGATAGCGGTCGATGAACTCTTCCTGGGGCGTGGCCACGCGCTCGGCCTTGAAGAACGGGATCGAGGCGTAGCCTGGCAAGACCTCGTGCGCGCCAATATCATCGGCCAGCACCAGGGTATGACTGCCCAGCGCATGCTTGAAGTAATAATAGATGCCTTCGTGCTCCATCAGGCGGCTGACGAAGTCGAAGTCGGTCTCCTGGTATTGCACGCAATAGGTCCATGTGCGGTAATTGCCGGTCAGATTCAGTTCCAGGGCAAAGCCATATTCCCCGAGCACTTCCTGCAAGATCTCGGCGACGCTTTTGTTCTGGAAGATCTTGCAGTCCTTGGTTTGCGTAAGCAGCCACAACCAAGGGCGCACGATGGCGCGGTAGCGGTAGCTGCGCGCGGTCGCCCCTTCCCGGCCCACCAGCATGCCGCGCCCGACGATGCCGTTCAGGTAGCGCACTGCACCGTCGCGCGTTTGCACTTCCACCGTCAATGGCTGGCCCAGCAGCGCTTTCAAGTCCAGCGCGTTACTATCGGCAATCATGTCCACTTCAAATTCAAACAGCTGCGACAGTGCTTCTGTACCGCGCAGGGCGCTAAAGAGCAGCACCTCGTCACCGAGTTGCGTGTGGGCTTTTACAATGCGTTCCATATGAATTTCCTTGTAGGCTTAAACACAATGTCCGGATGCGGACAGTCACTTATGCGTCGATGTCACGTAGTAGTCCAGCCACCCTCGGCCACCAGAAGCCGACGCCATCCGGGTCCAGCACATAGCGGTGGGCGCACTCCTTGAAGTGGCCGAGGTTGACAAATTCAGCGCTGGCGCCGTGCTCGCAGTAGGCGTCATGCAGCGACTTGGCATAGTCCAGCGGCCAAAAGCTGTCGTTGTCGGCGTACAGCCACATCGAGCGCACTCTGGCGCGCCGGCCGTAATAGCGGAACGCGTCGCGTAGCGGCTGTTGCCAGCCCTGGTCCGACTCGCCGCGCAGGCCGCCGGCAAAGTTCACCAGGGCGCGCACGCCGGCGTGCGGCTTCATGCCGTAGGCCAGCGTCCCCAGCGCGCCATACGAGTGCCCGCTGACGATGATGCAGCTGGCGTCGATATAAGGCTTGCCGGACATGGCCAGCACCACGGTCTCGATGTCGCGCGCACAGCACAGTGAGCCGGCAAGCGGGTTGGCCCAGTGGCTCAGATGGCGGCCGCCCGAGTCGGCAAAACCCCGGCGGTTGGGCGCAAGCACTGCATAGCCCTGGCGCAGCAGCACCTTGGCCAGGGCGTCTGGCCGGCTGCGCGCCTGATGCACGGTATTGCCGAAATTCCTGCCGTGGTTAAATACCCAGAGAGGAAACGGACCCGGCCCGCCGGGCAGGTACAAGGTGGCCACCATCATGATCGGCTCGGCCTCGCGCGAAGCAATATGCAGCATGCGCCAGGCCCGCCCGGGTGGAGGGCAATAGGCTGGACTGGCGGCGACGCCGCGGTACTTCAAGGGAAACCCTTTCGGCAGTCCATGGCTAAAATGCCAGTACCTTGAATTGCCCTGGCACCAGATAAATACCCGGTGCGTTGGTGGAATTTTGAATCGACATGCTGGTCATGCGCGTTGCCGGCGTCGCTTTGATCAGCAAGTTGTATTTGCCGGTCACTTCACGCGACGGTCCCATGACCGTACCGCTGGCCACGCCAACGCCGGGCAAGGTCATGGTCATTGGCGCAAAGGTAGCCAGGTTGTGGGCCGGGGTACCGCCCACCAGGATGTTGAAGGCATTCGGGATGTGCATGGGCGCCGGCGCGGCATTGGGTGAGGTAATGGGAATCTTCGCATCGACCGGCGCCAGGCTCAGGCCAAGCTGGGTTTTCAAAAACATGGGCTATCCTGCTGAAAGTGTAAGAAAAACATCGGCCTCAATCGGCCAAGGCGGCGGCCTGCACCAGCCGCGGTAAGAATTTGGTCTGCTCCAGGTAGGCCTGGTCGAACAGGGTTCCGCCGTCGCCCAAGGTTTGCGCCAGGTCGGCGCGAAACAGGTTGGCGCCGCGCAGGTCGCACGAGCGCAGGTCGGCTTTCACAAGGCTTGCGCCGATCAGATTGGCGTCGCGCAGGTCGCTGGCGACCAGGATGGCGCGGGTGAAAAAACTGCCGCTGGCATTCATGCGCTGCAAGTTGGCGCCGCTCAGATTGGCTTCGGAAAAATCCGTGATCGCCGCCGTCGCACCGCAGAAATTTGCTCGTTGCATGCTGATTTCACGGAAATTACATTGGGATAGCTGGGCATCCGTGAAGTCGGCTTCGTCCAGTGCGGTTTTATCGGTGACCGCGCAGGTGCGCAGGACGCTGCCGCGAAAACTCAGCCGTGCTGCATCCGTCGTGACCCATGCGCTGTCTTGCAAGGTGGCCTGGTCAAAACACAGATCTTCTTGCCGGCCTTCGATAAAGACGCATTTCTCGAAATGCGCATGGCGGAAGCTGCAATTGCGCATGCCGATTTTGTAGAAAGTCAGCGAGAAAAAGCGCGCATGATCGAACCTGGCCGACGCGATCTGCATCTCAGTGAGCATGACGTCACCGATCTGCGCGTGGGAGAAGTCGCCATGATCGAGCCGGGCTTCTTCCCATGCGCACTTGTTCAGTACGGCGTGCGCAAACGAGGCGTAGCGGGCGTCCGCTTGCGCCAGGCTGGCGCCTTCGCACCTGGCGTGCGCAAAGCTGGCGCCGGCCAGCGAGGTGCGCGCCAGAATCGCTTCCGTCAAGTCGCAACCGTCCAGTTTGGTTCCGCGCAAGTCGGCGCTTTCCAGCATGGCGCCCCTGAAATTGGCATTGCGCAGATCCATGCCTGACAGATCCGCTCCAGTCAGGTCCAGGCCGGCAAAGTCGCGCGTGCTGGCGTAGATCGCCGCCACCTGGTCGCGCACGCGCCGGGCTGTGTCGCCGACCAGCACGGCGGCTGGCGCGAAACTGGTCGCGCCGTGCAAGTACATCTTGTGCATGGTCGATTTCAGCTCCGCAGCCGGGATGATCTCGGGAATGGGCGTACCGGAAAATGATTCTGCTTCGCTTGCCATGCCGGCGTGGCTGGCGCTGAACTCGGCAAAGCTGTGGGTGGGGGCCAGCGGCGGTCGCGTGACGCCGGTATTGCTGTCGAGAAGAGGCGCTACCTGGTCCAGCATTGCAAGCTGGCCCTGATGTTCGGGCGGGAGATTGGTGGCCATTTCCCGACGCGTCCTGGCCAGCGCCGCCCGGGCTTCGTCCATGTCGGCGGCGTGCAGCCGATCCACCTTTTCCATAAATTGCGGCAAATCTTCCAGGCGGCGCGGCAGCTCGGGGGCGGCATTCATTGGCGGAAGTATCTCGTCCGGGTCGAGCCCTTCATCACGCGCCATGTGCGCACTCTTGTCGCGTTGGTTCTGCATGCGCTGCCGCTGATTGCGTTCCAGAGGGCCTGGCACTTTGTCGAACATGGTGTCCTCCCCAGGAAACAGGAGGCCCAGCGCCACGCCTTCAGGCAACAGGTCGCCATCGCGAAAGGCGTAATTGCTGCCAGTCTTGGGGGCTAGCCTTTGTTCGAGCACCTTCAGGAAATGGGCGTGATCGCGTTTTGCGTGGCGATGCTCCAGCGCGGGCATCAGTTGCACAACGTCGTGGGCATCGTCCTGGTCGATCTCCACCACGCCGTGATAAATCAGGACGCTTTCCAGGCGGTGCGGGAAGAACCACGCGGTGGTCAGCCGCAAGTCGATGTCGGCGGTAATGTGCTTGTCATTCCGCCGTTTCACCACGAGGCAACGGCCAACCCAGTCGGGAATGGTTCCGCTCAGCACGGGGTGCTCCGGGTGCATATTGCGCAGCGTGTAAGGCGCGCCGGCAAGTTCAAAGCTGGCAGGGAAGTGCTGATCGTCGGGCGCGGCGTTCCATGCGCGCCAGTCCATGCTGCGGGCAAGGCCGGGGAAGTCATTCTCGAACCATGCTTGGTCGTGCACGCCCATGCGCGCCTGGCGTTGCTGCCAGGCCACGTCGATCGGTCCCATGCCAGCCGGCGCCGATGGTGGCCTGCCTGGCGCCCGGTAAAGTTCGCTGGCCAGCTCGACGTTTGGCAGCCGCACCACCTTTTGACCGCCCATATCGTCGGCGTCCATGCCCCGGCCAAGCGGATTGGCAGCAAAGGCCGCGCCGCCGAACGCATGCGTCCAGTCCAGCGGCATGGCATCGAACGGCGCCGGCGTACTGGCGCCGCCAGCGATCCAATAGCGGTCACCAAAGACAGTCAGGCGTTTTTCTATATCGCCAACCTGGGCGGAGACGGCGCAACGGGTTTTATCTTGCTGATGATGGGTATAGCCGAAACCGGATACCAGAAACTCCGGATATTGCTTTGGCAAGCCCAGGTCGAGGACGCTGGTTTCCCCCAGCTCGCTTGCCAGCATCGGCCACAATCCTTGTTCATTCAATAGCTGGGGATTGGGGCCCAAGGTGACATGCGCGTACGCCGTCACGCATAAAAAATGCCTGTTCTGCCAGGTAAAGGGCCGGGGCATGACGCCCAGGCGCATCGGTTTGATGATCTTCATACGCTGCTTGTTTATCCGGTGACGCTGGAACTAGAATAGATATAGATCGCGCGATATTTATGAATCAAAATCTGATAATAAAGTATTGCAGCTATTTTAATTGGCGAGCCATGCTAACGTTATTGGCGCGGCCCGGTCAATAATATTTCCCATAGTTTTAAATATATTAATCAGGTCATCAACAGGTAATATAAATATCGTATGGATTGCAATCGGGCGCTTATCAATCGCGATGCGCGCGGGTTACCAATTGCGGATCCCCGACCCATACGCCCAGCGCCGAGTAGTTGTCTTGCGTGCCGTCGCAATCGCTGCGTTGACGCACTTGATCGTCAAGCAGGGTGACCCAATCCGCCACATTGCCTGCCACTTGCAGGCAGCGCTGCATCGCCGCGTCGTCGAGCCCACTCCAGAAGCCGTCGGTGCACAGCAGATAGGCGTCGCCGTCTTCAAGCGTGCAAGCCGCTCCCGGCTCGATGTTGTCGGTATCGGCCTGGCCCAGCGCGTGGCTGAGCAAATGCGCTGTGTCCGGGCCGCAGGACAAACCCACCTGTTGCAGTTGGGCGGCCAGGCTGTGGTCTTGCGTGCGGCGCAGCAGATGCCCGCGCCGGAACAGGTACAGGCGGCTGTCCCCGACATGAATCCACTGCGCCATCCGTTCGCGCCGGTCGATGAACAGCGCCACCACGGTCGCTGCCATGCGCGCCCGCTCGGGGTTGCGCCGTTGTTCCGCGACGATGGCAGCGTCGGCGGCATCCACGCTGCCGTGCGTCATTGCTTGCAGGCCGTACGATTGCTTGTCATCGAGTTGCTGCAAGCTCCAGTGCACCGCCAGCCTGGATGCGATGGCGCCGCCGGCCTGGCCACCCACGCCGTCGCTGATCACAAAGCAGGCGTCGTCATCACGCACCCGGAAACCCAAGGCGTCTTCATTGCTGGCGCGGCTGCCTTGATGCGAACATTGCGCCGTGGTCAAGGTCAGCATGCTTGTTGCATCCTCTGTGCGCGGTACAGTTCGACCTCGGCGTCGTAGGCGGACAAAAATACCTGCCCGAACACGGTATGGAAGTCTTCCTCCACGGCGGTCACCGCCGCCTGATGCAACGCGCGATAACGCACCCACGCGCGCCCGTCGCGCCCCTTCGGCATCAGGCGCTCGTACCAGACGTCGGCGCCCATCTGCTTGTCCACCACTTCCGGACTGAAATTGCGCAACAGTTGATTGAGCGCGGCGCGCATGCCCGCCAGCATGCCCATCTGGTGGGCTTGAAGGTCGTGGAAGGTGTCGTCGACGGCGCGCTCGGACGTCATGAAGCCGGAAAACGGCGGCCCGAACATTTGTTTGAGTACGGTCTGGGCATCCGGCAGCAGCTTGAGCGGATTGTTTTCCTTGTCGAGCATCATGGTCAGCTCCGCCTTGACTTCCCGCTTGATGATGGTGCGGCTGGTCAACAGGTTCATGGAGCCTCCGACCAGTTTGCTCAACAGGCGACCGGCCTGATGAAAGTGCGCCTCGGTCAAGGTGCCTTCGTTTGGGGTAAAGCCGGCGCCATCCAGGAACGCTGCGACCATGCGTCCGGCGTCCGGCGTGAGCGGGGCCGGGTCGCAGGCCGTGGGTCGCGGTGGCATCGGAATAGGCGGCGACGTCATCTCGGCAGCGAACCGGGCTGGCGCGGGCTCCGCTTGCACGCCGCTGGCAATAGCCTGGCCAAACAAGGAGCCGGTGTCGAAGGGGGCGCAAGCCGCCTGTTCCTGCTGCGCCAACTCCAGCAGCGCGGTGCTGGTATCGGGTAGGGCGCTGGCACTGTCGGCGAACAGATTGCTGTGCGATTGCGCGCCAGGGTTGGCAAAGAAATCGAGCGGATCGACCGATGGATTGCTGAGCATCGCCAGGGCGTCATCCGGTAAGAGCGCTTCCGGCGCTGGCGCCTGCGCAACCGCCAGCGGCGCTGCCACCGGCGCGGTAGCGGCAAACAGCCTGGCGCTCGGTGCCGGCGCAAAGTCGGACACAAGGTTGTCCCAGAACGCGCCGTCGGGAGCCACCGTTGCCGCTGACGGAGCCGGCGCCAGCGCCAGCGCGACATGCACGGGCGCAATCTCCACGTCGGCCACAGGCGGCAGCGGGCTAGCGCCGCTATCAGCCGGCTTCTGGTCACCAACCTGCAGCAGATACAAACCAATCCGTACCTGGTCGCCATCCCGCAGGCGCCAGGGCTGGTCGCCCGTCAATGCCGCATCATTCACTTCAACCGGGCAGACCGTACTCAGGTTGGCCAGATACGTCCCGCTGTCATCGATGCGCACCGATGCCTGCAAGCGCGAAATCTGCCTGGTGTCATCGACCAGCACCAGATGATTGTCCGCGCCCCGGCCGATGGTTGCCCCAGGCCGGGAAAAGTCCTTGCTGACCGGCGCACGTAGCGGCTGCCCGGCGTGTTCGAGGATGGTGAATCGCATGCGTGTTCCTGATTATGGCTTGGCTGGAAGCGTGACTTTTTTGCGGGCGGCATCAAACGCCGGCCCCCACATCGGATGCGAACGCTCGGCTTCGGGCAACTGAAAGCCCGGATCGAGCAGCATCACGCGCTCTGCTTCGGCATTGCAAGGCGCGGTCTTCTTTGTGATGCAGTAGCTGAACGCCAGCAGCTTGTGCGCCTGGACTTGGGTTGCGGTGCTTGAAAAATCGATGGCCTTGCTGGTGTTCAGGTTAACGATGACTGCCTTGAAGTCACCGGCCGTAAATTGCTTGTTAGCTTCCGCAATGACAACCTGCGCGCGCTGTTCCATGGCGTTCAATATCACTGCGGCAGGCCTGGCCGCCGGCTCGGGAGCGGCAACCGGCGCGCTGTCAGTGCTGGCGCACGCGCTCAGCCAGAGCGGGGCACTGATCGCCAGCACCGATGCGCCAGCTTTGAAAACAGCGGTTCTCAACATGGATACCGGAGGGCGAGCGTTAAGGATACGGTTCATCAAAAATCTTTCGTCATAGGTGAGGCAAGGTCAGTGTGGGAGTGCCGACAGTTCGACGTCCAGGTCGTCGGCCCGCGCGCCCGGGGTGGCCGGCGCGGCGTGCGCATGCTCGAAGCGATACGTGAACTCGCCTCCCTGCGCACCAATCGTCACACCCGTCAGTTTTTCGGGCGCCGACAAGCGCAGCAGGATTTCGCGGCTAATGTGCGGCAGCACCGTCTGCGTCAATACCGCGTCGACCATGCGCCCGCCGGATTCAAGCTGGGTGCAGCGTTGACCGAGCAGGGCCACGGCGCCGTCTTCATAGGTGAACACAATATTGTGGTTGGCCAGCAGGCGGCTGCGGATGCGGTCAAATTGCAGCGCGACGATACGCGCGAGCATGCTGTCCGACAGAGGGAAGTACGGCACCACTGACAGACGACCGAGCAGGGCGGCCGGGAACACTTTCAGCAGCGGCTCGCGCAGCGCGCCGGCCAGCGCGTCCACGTCCGGCATCAGGTCCGGGTCCTGGCACAGGCGCATCAACAGATCGCTGCCGACATTCGAGGTCAGGATGATGACGGTGTTCTTGAAGTCGATGTAGCGGCCTTCGCCGTCTTCCATCCAGCCCTTGTCGAACACCTGGAAGAAAATTTCATGCACATCCGGATGGGCTTTTTCGATTTCATCGAGCAGGACCACGCTGTACGGACGCCGCCGCACCGCCTCGGTCAGCACACCGCCTTCGCCGTAGCCAACGTAACCTGGCGGCGCGCCTTTCAAGGTGCTGACGGTATGGGCTTCCTGGAATTCACTCATATTGATGGTGATGAGATTCTGCTCGCCGCCGTACAGGGTTTCGGCCAAGGCCAGCGCGGTTTCGGTCTTGCCGACGCCGGAAGGACCGGCCAGCAGGAACACGCCCACCGGCTTGTTCGGATCATCCAGGCGCGCGCGCGCGGTCTGCACGCGGCGCGCAATCGCTTCCAGCGCATGCTGCTGGCCGATCACGCGCTGGCCCAAGGTGTTGGCCAGCTCCAGCACCGCTTCGACGGCGTCGCCGACCATCCGTCCGACCGGGATGCCGGTCCAGTCCGCAACCACCGCGGCCACCGCATGGGCGTCCACCGCAGTGTGGATCAGCGCCTGTTCCTCCTGGTGCAGTTCAAGCTGCACCAGTACCACTTGCAATTCGGTCAGGCGCGCGGCACGCTCGCCCGGAGCGGCTGCCTGCAACGCTACGCGCAAGGTAAATATTTGCTCCGCCATCAGCTTCTCGGCGTGCCAGCGCGCGCTGATGGTGTCGAACTCATGCCGCTCGGCGGCGATGCGCCGGGCCAGCGGTTCAAGGCGGCTGGCGTCGCCCGCGCCGACATTGCATTCATTGGTCACGATGTCCTGTTCAACCAGCATGGCGTCGATGCGGCGCTGGCAGTCTTCCAGCATGGGCGGCTGGCTGTGCTGGCTCACTGCCACGCGGGCGCAGGCGGTGTCGAGCAGGCTGACCGCCTTGTCCGGTAACTGGCGCGCCGGAATGTAGCGGTGCGACAGCGCCACCGACGCCACGATGGCATCGTCGAGCAGCAGCACGCGGTGGTGGGTGGCCAGCTTGTCGGCCAGGCCGCGCATCATGGTGACGGCGCGCGCCTCGTCCGGTTCGGCGATCTGCACGACCTGGAAACGGCGGGTCAGGGCGGCGTCTTTTTCGATATATTTCTTGTATTCGGCCCAGGTGGTGGCGCCAATGGTGCGCAGTTCGCCGCGCGCCAGCATCGGTTTTAACAGATTGGCGGCGTCGCCGGTGCCTGCCGCGCCGCCAGCGCCGATCAGGGTGTGAATCTCATCGATGAACAAGATGACCGGACGATCGCTGGCCTGCACCTCGGTGATCAATTCGCGCAGGCGTTTTTCAAATTCGCCCTTGACGCTGGCGCCAGCTTGCAGCAGGCCGATGTCAAGCAGCAGCAGGTCAACGTCGCGCAGCGGCGGCGGCACGTCGCCGTTGGCAATGCGCTGCGCGAGGCCTTCCACCACGGCGGTCTTGCCGACCCCGGCTTCACCGGCCAGCAGCGGATTGTTTTGGCGGCGCCGCAGCAGCACGTCGACCATCTGGCGAATTTCTTCATCGCGCCCGGTGACCGGGTCAATCTCGCCAGCACGGGCGCGTGCGGTCAGGTCGACCGTGTAGATATGGATGGCCTTGCCGCTGCCGGCCGGAGGCAAGCCGTCGGGAATGCCGGCTGCGGCGCTGCCGCTCGCTTGCTCCGGCGAGCCAGCCACGATCTGCTCAAGGCTGCCGGATAGGATGTCCGGCAAGACCCGCTCGAACTGACGCGAGATACCGGTCAGCACATGGCGCAGGCTGCTGGTCTTGAGCAAACCAAGCAACAAATGCGCGCCACGAATCTTCTCGGCGTTGAACGTCAGGCTGGCGTAGACCCACGCGCGTTCGACGGCGTCGTCGATATGGCCGGACAGGTCGCTCACCGCGCCAGCGCCACGCGGCAATCGATCCAGCGCTGCCAGCAAGTCGCGTGTCAACTGGTCCCGGTCCAGATTGAAGTGGCTGGCGACGTGCTGCAGATCGCCGTCGGGCGCCTGCCACAGCTGATGGATCCAGTGCACCAGCTCGACGTACGGATTGCCGCGCAGGCGACAGAACGCGGTGCCGTTTTCGATTGCCGCGTACAGCGTGGGATTGAGCTTGCCGAACAGGGCCAGGCGGCTAATTTCAGACATGAAGTGTTCCTCGTTGAAGGTGAGCGTTGGCGCGCGGCGCGGCACGCTTGCTGGCCGCGCGCGCGCTGTAATCGATGATGAGGTGGGCGCTTGTTGCGCGTGGCAGGTGAGCACCCGTTATGCGCGGTGTGTCGGCAGGCCGTTTCCCCAGCCACGTCGACAGGCCGAGCGGCTGCATCTGGCCCAGGGCCGCCACGGGCTTCTGGTCGTCCGCCAGCAGCAGCTGGACATCCCAGCTCAAGTCCATGCCGACAAATTCGTGCACCCATTCCACCAGCGCGGCCACATGTTCGCCGCCCGGCAAAAAGCGCTTGTAATCGTCCAGGGTCAGCGGCCCAAGTACCAGCCGAAAGCGCGACTGGGCATCGCGCACGGCCACGCCAAGCGTGCTGCCTTGACCCAAGCCCATGCCCGCGTTTCCGAGCGCCAGGCGGTCCGCATCGGCCAGCCTGACCCAATGCGTCACATGCTCGATGACGTTGACCGGGATCTCAAAATAGCTGTGCAAGATGGCCCGCAAGCCTTCCGGATTGCGGCTTTGCCGGCCCAGATGGCCGGCCTGGCAGTAGCGCGCATGCAGACCGATGGCGCCAGGGCGTTTTTGCGCCGGCAGTCCCATACCCAGCAGGCTGGCCAGATGGGCATCAAAGCGCGCCTCGCCCGGACGATCCAGGTTGGCGGTCACCTGGCTATCGGCCCAGGCCCGGTAAAACAGCGTAATGAGGCGATGATGAAACAGGTCGGCAAAGGCGACCAGCGTCGGATCGGCCGCCATGCGCTCGCGTTCACGCGCGTATTCGGTCAGATGCAGTGGCAGCGGGCCGTTCGGTCCAAACAAGCCGAAGCCGTAAATGCTCAGTTGCGCCGCGCGGCCTTCCGGCTCGCTCAGGCCAGCGACCGAGGCGGGCGCAAAGGCGAGCGACGCCTTTTGCGCCAGGCGCACCGGTTCCTCGGCCGGGTGACCGGTCCGGCCCAGCAGCTGCGCGGCACCCGCGCGCGCGTCGATCCAGCGCAGCAGCGCGAACAGATCGTGCTCGTACGGCGCCTCGCGCAGCTGCTGCCACGGCGCTTGACTGTTCCAGGCCGCGTTCATAACAGCGGCCTGTTGCCCAGGCGGGCCGGCCAGCTGGCGACCCGGCCTCGCTTACCGCTATGGAGCTCCAGCTCGGCGAACAGATTGATCGACACGTAGCGCGCGAAAAACTGTTCCAGCACCGCGCCGAACAAATACGGACTGTCGCCGGAGAAGGCCTGCTCATCGATGGTCACGGCGATCTTCACGCCACGGCCATGAACAGGCGGGCCAGGCTGGGGCAGGCGGCGGAACAGCGGCTGGTGCACCACCGAACGCACGCCTTCGACCTGGCGCTGCAATCCAGCCTGGCTGTCGTCCAGATACAGGCCCAGCAATTCACGCAGGATCGCCGCGCCTTGCTCGCCATCTTGCTCGAACAGGCCCTGGTGATTCAGGCCAAGGTGGCTGATCAGCTGCCAGGCCAGCTTGCCATCGGCCAGTGGCGCCCGCGGACGCGAAGGCGCGCGCACGGTCGTAATCGCACCCACCGGGGCGGACACGTTGAGCGTAAAGTCGCTGTCGCCGCCGGTACTGAGCAGCAAGGGCAGGTCGCGGTTGGTGCACAGCGTATCGACCGACAGTTGGCGCAGCGTGTCGGCAAACGGCGCCTCGCGCTGGTCGACCAGCGAAATATAGACTTCACTGCCGTTATACGAGGTGCGCGCCCCATGCTGGCGGGCGCGCTGCGACAGCAGGCGTGTTTCGCGCCGCAGGCAGTAGTAGGCGCCATGGTCGCGCGGGTCGCGTGCGAACGATGCATGAAATGGCCGAAACTGGCGTTCGTCGCCGCTGCCATGACCAAGCATGGACGTCACGCTGTGGACTTCAAAGTCGAGTGCCTTGCTGCGGTCGACCACCAGATGGTATTCATTGACCTTTGGCGTGACCACGACCCGGTCCGCACGTTTCGCAAACAAATTCACCACCGGCGTGCAGTGCATGGCCAGGTCGCCCGTGCCAACCAGGCGCTCAAGCGTTGCGTCATCCTGGTCAAGCAGGATCGTTATTTCAAAGTAGGTGCCGGTCACGCCACGCAAGGCGCGCTGCAAGCCGGCGATACTGAAAAACAGCAGGCGGGCAGGGTAGGCAAAATACTCCTGCAAGATCCGGTAGCCCTGGAAGTGGCGTTGGTCGCTCGGCAGGAGGGCCTGCTCCATATCGAAGCCTTCATGGCGCACGGCGCTGGCGTCGAGCACCTCGCCCCATGGCCGGCTGGCCCCATTGCCGCTGTCGGCTTGCCGGCACAGCACGGCGACGGTGTGACCTGCCACCAGTTCCAGCAAGCGCAAGGCGCGCTGCTCGGGGCCGGCCACATGGAAGGTCAGCTTGTCGAGCGGCGACACTTCGCAGCGCTGGCCGCCGCCAAATTGCAGGTTGATGCGCAGCGCGGCCTTGGCCCGGTGGCGCAAGCGTGCCGGCACATCGCCCGGGGCAGGGCCGAAGCGCACCTGCTCCAGGGTCAGTGGCCACAGGGTGACGGCGTGGCCGGTGCGAAATTCGCAGGCGGTTTGCTCACCGCGCGCCAGGCCGGCGCGCAGCGAGGTCTTGGCCGGCAAGGTGAAGCCCGACGCCAGGCTGCCCACGGTCAGGTCCGGCTGCAGCTGCACCACCGCCATTGACGGGGTCGGCGCCAGATAGCCAGGGTAGATCGACGTCAGCAGTTGCTCGGTAAAGCGTGGAAATTGCGCGTCCATTTTGAGCTGCACGCGCGCCGTCAAAAAGCTGAAGCCTTCCAGCAAGCGCTCAACGTAGGGATCGGCGACTTCAATGCCGTGCATGCCCAGGCGGCCAGCGACCTTGGGAAATTGTTCCGCGAATTCCGCGCCCATCTCGCGCAGGTAGCCCAGTTCGCGGTTGTAGTAGTCCAGCAGCCGTGCATCCATCAGTCGGCCACCAGGTTGTGCAGTTTGGTGTGGCCGGTTTCAATGTCCACGTCGGAACGCACCAGAAATTCCACCGGATACGGTTGCGACCATAACTGGGCGCGGATCTCGAACGCCAGTTCGTTGTGCAGCGACAGGCTGTCCGGGTCGGACACGCAGTGCACCTGGAGCGTGTCCGGCAGCAGGCGCGGCTCGAATGCGAGAATCGCGCGGCGCAGGCTGCAGGCCAGTTCCTGGCTATCGAGCTCGGACAAATGCTTGCCCGACAGCGGAAGGATGCCGTAATTGAGCACCGAGCGCTGCACCTGCGGGTAAGCATCGAGATCGAGGTCGGCAGCCATGGCCGTGCAATTGAGCAGCCAGACCAGGTCGCGCATCACGGCGCTGCGCAGGGCCGCACTGGAGGTGCCGGGCGGCTCCATTTCGATGGCTTGCAGCCGGTCGTGGTCGGTCAGGCGTTCCAGCAGGGCCGGGCGCAGGCGGTCGCGCGCGCCCAGGCGCAGGCGTTCGGCGTCGTCGTGGCGCCCGTGGAGGGCGCGCGGGACGTGATTGCCTGATTTAAGCATTGCCCACCTGCGCGTCGTCAAGTTCGAAAACAATCTCGGCGATATCGAGCAGGGCGTATTCACCCTGGTCGGTCACCAGCATGCGTTGGCCGATGCCCGTGTACTGGTCGGCTCCCGCCAGCGCCTGCCATTCGGTATAGGCGGCGGTCAGGATCTTTTGGTCGGCAGCTTTGGCAGGCAAGGGGTAGCGTACCGGCAAAGCAGCGTGGATCTTCTTGCCGGTCACGAGATCGATGGCGCCATGGGACCAGACCAGCGCACAGCGGCTGGTCGCCGGCACCAGGCGAATGCGCTGTACCTGGGCCAGTGGCAGCCAGAGATAGCGCTCGCCTGCGAACAGTTCGAGCACCGGGCCAAAGCGGCTGTCGCCATCGGCCAGCCAGGCGAACGGGATGAGTGTGTCGCTGCCGTGCAGCCGCACGTGTCCGCTGCGCGCCGGCAGCTCGGCCATGGCGGCGGCGCGCACTGCGCCAGCCTGCGCATCGCTGCCACCTGCGTCGAGTTGCAAGGCATCGGCCAGGCATTCGACTGCCGCATCGGCTTCGCAGACATCGGGCCGGCGGGCGCCGGCGAACACCTGCGCGCGCACCAGTTCGCAAGCCAGCGGCCGCAGGTAAGTCCCCGCCAGCGAATCGGCGTTGGGATTGAGTTCCAGCGTCATTGTCAGCGCCGCCTGCGCACGCAGCCAGTCACCGCGCAATGCCAGCACCTGGAACAGCTGCGCCCGCAGGTCCGGGTCTTCCGGTTTGCGCCGGATGCGCTCCTTGAGCTGCGCATATTCTTCATCCAGACTGGCTACTTCAGCGATCGCGCTTTGATTCATGTTCCACCTTTGAGAAGAGGTTCATCGAGCCTCGACTCGATGAACCCCGCACATTACATTTCGATGTTGTCGGTGATGTTCCAGCCCATTGGGCTGCTTGCGCCGTTGCCTTGCTTGTCGGTATAAGCCTGACGCACTTTTGCAGCCTGGAAGCCATAGTTCATGACCAGACGCTCAAGCGTGTCTTGTGGATCGACGCCGATGATCTGGGCCGACGTCACCAGCACATCTTCCAGCGTGACGACGCAAAACTCTTTTTTCGAGCCTGTCGATTTGCACACGTGGACAATCACGCTGCCGAGACGCAAACCGCTTGCGCAGTTCTTGATCAAGGCCGGGGTGGCCTTGTCCATGTAGGCGACCACTTGCAGGTCATTGAAGCTGGCGCGGCCCGCGCCGCCACCGACGACCATGCCGCCTGGCTGGCTGGCACCCCATGAGAACGATTTGATATCGGTCCATTCTTTGTGCTTGTCATCGCTTGCTTCGCCGGTGACGCCAGTTACTTTCATAAACATCATTGCTGCCATGTAAAACTCCTAAATTGAGAAAAGACTTGCAGGGTTGGTGCTTGCTTAGCCATCCACTTTCTTCAGCGACGGCAATTTCGATACCAGACGCAGGGAGACGGTCAGGCCTTCCAGCTGGTAATGGGGACGCAGGAAAAACTTGGCGGCGTAGTAGCCCGGGTTATCGGCCAGTTCTTCCACGTGGACTTCGGCGGCGGCCAGCGGCTTGCGCGCCTTGGTTTCCTGCGACGAGTTGGCCGGATCGCCATCGACGTAGTGCATGATCCAGCTGTTGAGCCAACTGGTCATTTCATCGCGGTCCTTGAACGAGCCGATCTTGTCGCGCACGATGCATTTCAGGTAGTGCGCGAAACGGCAGCAGGCGAACAGGTAAGGCAAGCGGGCCGACAGGCGCGCGTTGGCCGAGGCGTCGGCGTCGAAATACTCGGCCGGTTGCTGCAGCGATTGGGCGCCGATAAACGCGGCAAAGTCCGAGTTCTTGCGGTGCACCAGCGGCATGAAGCCGTTCTTGGCCAGTTCCGCTTCACGCCGGTCGCTGATGGCGATTTCGGTCGGGCACTTCATGTCCACGCCGCCGTCGTCGGTCGGGAAGGTGTGGCACGGCAGGTTGTCGACCGCGCCGCCGGATTCAACGCCGCGAATCGAGGTGCACCAGCCGAATTGCTTGAACGAGCGATTGATGTTGACGCCCATGGCGTAGGCCGAATTGGCCCAGGTATAACGCTCGTGCGATGCGCTGTCGGTATCTTCTTCAAAACTGAATTCATCGACCGGATTGGTGCGGGCGCCGTAGGGCAGGCGGCCGAGGAAGCGCGGCATGGTCAGGCCGATGTAGCGCGCGTCTTCCGATTCGCGCAGGCTGCGCCAGGCGGCGTATTCCGTGTTCTGGAAAATCTTGGTCAGGTCGCGCGGGTTGGCCAGTTCCTGCCAGGATTCCATCTGCAGCAAGCTCGGGGCGGCGGCGGAAATGAACGGGCAGTGCGCGGCCGCCGAGATGCGCGCCAGTTCCGCCAGCGTTTCAACGTCTTGCGGGCTGTGGTCAAAGTGGAAATCGCCGATCATGCTGCCGAAAGGCTCGCCGCCGAACTGGCCGTATTCTTCTTCGTAGACTTTCTTGAAGAGCGGGCTCTGGTCCCAGCCCACGCCCTTATAGCGTTTCAGGTTGCGTGCCAGTTCTTTTTTCGAGATTGGCAACACGCGGATCTTCAGCAGTTCGTCGGTTTCGGTGTTGCTGACCAGGTGATGCAGGCCGAGCCATGCGCCTTCCAGCTGCTGGAAGTCGGCGTGGTGCAAAATCTGATTGATCTGCTCCGACAGCTTCAGGTCGATCTCGGCGATGATGGCCTGGATCGAGCTGTAAGCGTCCGACGACATCGTCACCGTGTGCGCCAGCGCTTGCTGGGCCAGGGTGCGCACGGCGTTTTGCACCGCCTGGTTGGCGTGCTCGCTCTTTGGCTTGAATTGCTTTTGTAGCAGCAGCGCAAAGTCGCTTTCGGCGCTGGTGCTTTGGGCGGGCAGGGCGCCCGCTTCCAGCAGGGCGGAAAAATCATTCATGTGCGTCTCCCTGCACGGCCGCGGGGCCGGCCACACTGTCATTGGCTGGGCGGGCGGCCAGGCTGCCGAGCAGGGCCGGGTTGTTCAGCACGCTGCTGATCAGTTCCTCGGCGCCGCTCTTGCCGTCCATGTAGGCGAGCAGGTTGGACAGCTGGGTGCGGGCGTCAAGCAGCTGCGCCAGCGCATCCACATTGCGCGCCACATTGGCCGGCGAGAAGGCGTCCATGCTGTTGAAGGTCAGGTCGACTTGCAGCATGCCTTCGCCGGTCAGCGTGTTGGGTACCTGGAAAGCGGTGCGCGGTTGCAGCGACTTCATGCGTTCATCGAAATTGTCGATGTCGATTTCCAGGAATTTGCGTTCGGCCAAGTCCGGGAGCGGGTTCAGCTGCTTGCCGGCCAGATCGGCCATGACGCCCATGACGAACGGCAGTTGCACCTTGCGTTCGGCGCCATACACTTCGACGTCGTATTCAATTTGCACGCGCGGTGCACGGTTACGTGCGATGAATTTCTGGCCGCTGCTTGCGGCCCGTGGGTTAGCCATGGAAATAACTCCTTGTGAAAGCTGTCAATTGAACGAAAACGGTGTGCACATGCGCTAAAAGAGAGGGGGACGGTGTCATGGCTGGGTGCCCATCAGCAGGTCGATCTGGCTGACGCTGTCCGGCGCGAGGTCGCGCATGATGTCGTAAAAATTCATCTGCATCAGCCGTTGCGCGCGCCGCAGCAACAGCGGCGCCGGGTGACTCGGTTCGTGCTTTTCCAGATAAAAGCAGATTTTTTCGAGCATCAGGCGCACGTCGTCGCGGCTGCCCGGCTCCTGCGTGCGCCAGTCCGGAGCGCGCGTGCCCGGCGCTGACGGCGCGGCAGGCTGGCCAACTGCCTGCTCAGGCGCGATCTCGACAGCAGCATGGCCGCTGCCGCTTGTTTCGGCGAGGCGTCGCAGCAGCTTGCCGACGTGCTGGTGTTCCGGCAGCCATTCCGCGCCCAGGTGCTCCTGCAGCAGCGCGACCATCGTGTCGAGCGCCCACTGCGCTTCGCCCACGGCCAGCAGGGCGGGATGATGGTCGTGGCGGGCGCGCGTCAGTTCCATGCGCAGGCGGTCCGGTCCACCCGGGTAGTTCACATGCTCCGGGGCGCTGTGATTGAGTACCGATTCAATCTCGCGCAATGCGAGGGCACCGGGACCGAGCAGCGGCACTGCGCGCAAGTCACGCAGCACGCTCAGTGGCTCGAACAGCGGCGCCAGCGCGTTGGTGCGCGGGAATGGGTCGATGTCCTCGTCGTCCTCGCCGTCTTCCTTCAGGCGCGGGTAGAGATCGGTCCAGTAGCGGCTCAGCAGCCCTGCCACCAGGCGCAAGCCCTGGGCGTAGCCCTGCATGCCTTGCAGGTTGGTCCAGGCTTGCGCCAGCAGGGCAGCGATGCGCAGGTCCTTGCTTTGCAAAATCAGCTGCTCACCCTGACGCGCGACCTCACGCCAGTCCGGCGCTTCGGCCGCGATGATGGTGTCGCCGTATTGCTGCTCGGCGCGCGGCTGCGCGGCGTGCATCAGCGCCAGGAAGGGGGCGGCATATTCCAGGTTGGGGCCACAAGGCGATGCCTCATCGACCGGCGCGAGCAAGGTGCCGAGCAGGGCTGACTCGGCGCAGGGAGCCTCGAGGAGGTTCATGGCTGGCCCGATTTGAAAGCGTGGACAACATCGGGCGCGGCTGCGCCGGCGGTCACCTTCAGTTGCAGGCGGTGCGGCGTCAGCGCTCCATTGCGCACGTCGATCTTGTAGTCACCGGGCATCAGCTGGAGTGACTTCATGGGCGGGCTGACGCCGCGTTTTTTACCGTTCACATACACTTCGCCCCATGGGCTGATACGCAGCGCAACCCGCACTGGCTTGAGCACTGGCGCGGCAGGAAGCTTGGGCGCGGGATCGGCATCAACGACAGCCGGAGGAAGGGCTTCGGGTTCGCTTGTCTGTGCCGGCAGCGGCGGGGACACCGATACCTCGCTGCTGTTGACCTCGGTCGCAGGCGCTACCGGCTCTGATGAGGTCGTCACGACTGGCGTTGCGGGCGTCAGTGGCGGTGCCGTCGCGACTGGCGTTGCGGGCATCCGTGACGGTGCCGCAGCGTTCATGCCTGCTGTGGATTGCGGCAGCTGCGCGCTTGCCGTCACAGGGGCCGGCGCAAGGTTCACCAGCCACAGCACTGCAACAAGGGCCACAGCCAATGCGCTCGCGCCGAGCACCCACCAGCGTGCTTTAGGTGTCGGCGCGGCGCGCTCGCCGGACGACGCATGGGGCGTGGCCGACGCGGACCTGACAAGGGCGTCGCGCGGCGCGCCTGGCGGGGGCGCCGGGCTGGCTGGAAGCGCGGCTTCTGTTGCCGCTGGCACCGCAACGCTCGCCACCGGCGCCACCGGATCGACAGCGCTGTAATGTCCCGGCGTTGCCGACGTCAGGCCCAGCAGGGCCGCAAACGCACCGACCGATTGCGGCCGCTCTTCAATGCGCTGGCGCAGGGCCGCATCGGCGGCGCGCAGCAGGGTGGCGCTGTAGCGCTGGGTGCTGCCTTCAAGCGGCTGGTAGTTGTCTGAAATGCTGCGCACGACCGCCGCTGGCGGCAGCTGGCCCGACACCAGGATGTGAATGACCGCGCCGAGCGCATACATGTCGGTCCACGGTCCCTGGGGAAAGGCCGGGTCGTCGGTGTATTGTTCGATCGGCGAATAGCCGGGTTTGAGCATGATGCTGGCATCGTCGACCAGGTCGCCGATCAGCTTGCGGGCCGAGCCGAAATCGAGCAGGACCGGGGTGCCGTCCGGCTGCATCATGATGTTGTCGAGGGCGATGTCACGGTGGAAGCACTGGGCGCGGTGCAAGGTTTCAAGCGCGCCCAGCAGGGCGGCCAGCATGCGCATGATGTCCGCTTCGCTGAGGGCGCGCCCGCCCGCCAGGCGCTGCTTGAGGGTCAGGCCTTCGTAGCAGGGCGTGGCCATATAGGCGGTGCCATGGGCTTCCCAGAAGCGCAGCACCTTGATCAGGCCCGGATGGTCGAACCTGGCCAGCAGGCGCGCTTCATTGATGAAGCCTGCCTGGCCGCTTTTGAAGGTGGCGGCGAAACGTTCGCCGCGCAGCGCGATGCTCAGGTCGCCCTGGCGCGCCGCCAGCATGGCCGGCATGTATTCCTTGATCGCCACCACGCGAGCGAGCGCATGGTCGAAAGCGCGGTACACGATGCCAAAGCCGCCGACACCGAGCACGCCGGTGATTTCGAATTCTTCCATGCGGTGGCCGTTGGGCAGCGGGCGCGTGTCGGCGCCCGACGCTGCCGCCGGTTCGATCAGGACGCTGGCGTTGGAAAAATCGGTCATACGGATCCTTGTTGGGGACCAAACAGGCGGGCGAACAGGGCATTGTTCAGCTGTCCGGTGTGGGTGCAGGTCTTCAGGGGCGAGCCGTCGCCCTGGTTGGTCCACCAGAAGCTGGTGGCGCTGGCGGCGTCGAAATACAGCGCCAGGTCGGGGCTGGACTTGGCGTGTTGACGGGTGCCGGCCTGCGCCTGGCGCCAGAACGCGTCCCGCTCCACGGCGGCGCGTGTGCTCATCGGCGCTGTGTTGACCTGCGCCAGGGCGGCGCCCAGGCGGTCGATGGCGTGGCCGTGGCGGATCGCCTCCAGCAGCGCCTGGCCGAGCGCGCCGTAAAATTCGTCGCAGCGCTCCAGCATGCCGTTATGGAAGGCGCCGATCGGCACCGGCCACAGCGCCGCGACCGGGTAGTAGCGGCCAACCCGGTCGCAACTGGGCGCCAGGACGCCGAGCTGAACCGAGTCGTGGCCGAGTCCCGCCGGGAGCAGGAAATTCCACAGCGGCGCCACGGCATAGTGCGTGGCCAGCATGCCTGGGCCGGCTTGCTGCAAGGCCGCTAGCCCGTTTTGCAGCCAGTGCTCCCAGTCGCCCAGCAGGGCGTAAGGCAGTTGCTGCCGGACGAAGTCGCCAGCCGACGGAATCTTGCCGAACCAGCCGACCGGCGCGCTTGCGGCGCCGTGGACGAGGGTGTTGAATGGGCCGTTCATCACACCCCTCCCGGGCAGGAAAAGCTGGCCAGTTGGGCCAGGCGGAACGGGTTGCGGGCACTGCTGGCGGTCACTTCGAACACGGCTTTGGCGCCGTTGACCTCGAAGGTCGCCAGCATTTTTTCCGCGTCGCGCTGGGGCGCCAGGCTGGCGCGGTCGAACATGCGGTGCAGCGCCCAGGCGCCTTCGGTCATCAGGGAAGCACTGCTGCCGTTGCTGCCGGTAAGCTGCACGCGCACCTGGTTGCGCCCTGCCGGGCCGGGCCATTGAATCGGCGTCGACACTTGCGGGCCGTGGGCGTAGCGCACTGCCTGGCCGTCGATGTCGATGACAAACTGGGCGATGGAAGCGTCCATCCGGACCGGCTTGATCTCGAGCCGGATGGTGGGGGTACGGGCGCCGCCGGCGAAATACACATCACGGATGACGACTGCCTGCTCAAAGGAATCGAGGTAGCCGGCACGGGCCTTCTGTTCGCCCTTGAAGCGCCATGGCCGTACCGCCGTATCAACCTGGCTCGCCAGGTTCTTCTGGAAAAACTCGTCCATCAGGGCGCCGGGCGCAAAAATCTGGGCAAAGTCGCCAAGCGCCATGTCACGCGAGGAGCCGCGCACGAACGGGTAGCGGCCAGCCACGCTTTGCTGGCAGTAGTGGCCCACGTTGGCGGCCACATTCTTGCCAAGCTGCTGTTGCAGCACTTGGGTAACGTTGTTGCCGGACGAATTGGCCAGTTCGCCCAGCATGCCGCGAAACGGCGTCGGCAGGCGGCCGGCTTCGGCCAGGATCTTGCTGAGCACCTGATTCGGTGGCGGCGTGACGCCGTCGCGCAGGGCGGTTTCAGTGGCGGTCAACTGGGCATACAGCTCGCCGAGGGTCTCGACAATGCCTTCGATGGGCGCCTTGCCGCCTTTTGCGCGCGCTGTCGTAAATTCGCGCAGCGCGGCGAAGCGCGTATCGACCAGCATTTCCACCCGTTCCGCGGCGGCCGCCTCCGGCTTGCCGTTGGCCAGGTCGTTCTGGCCAAAGATCTGGCTCAGGGACGAGCGCGTGCTGTCGAGTTTGTCTCTGGCCTTGTCGACGATGGTGGCGCCGTTGATCTCATCAAGGCGCACCAGCGTGGTTTCCCTGGCTGCGGCGTTCATGACGCGCACCAGCGGCGAGTCAAGGGACGACAGGATGCGCGCGACCTGGATGTTCTGGGCCAGGGTGCCGCCGGTCTTCAGGCGCAGGTCGCCCAGATAGTCTTCCCACACGCGAATATAGTCGGTCAGGTACAGGCGGCGTACCTCGGCGCTCCACGCGGCCAGGTTATCGCCACGCGCCGGCGCGCTTTTTGGCTGGGCCAGGACCCATTTCTCTTCTTCCGCAAGCTTGGCGACGCGCGCGTCCAGCCCGGGCGCGAACAGTTCCCAGTAGCCGCGATAGCTGTACAAGCCGGCCACGCCCTGATTCAGGCTGGCGCCACTGGCGCGGCGAAACACCAGCGGTGCCTGCGGACCGACCACGGTGCCAACATTGAAGGTTGGCAGTTGCTTGTTGCCTTGAAGCATACGCTTCATGGAGCCGTAGGCGCGTTGTGCGAGGGTATGCGTGAGCAGCCGTTCACGCGTTTGCGCCACCAGTGGCTCGTCGATCGCAAACGGCGACGCAACGATCCGTTGCACAAGCAAGCGTTTCAGATGGGCGCGCAGTTCGTCGCGCTGGATGGTTGACAGGGCGTTGCCCAATTGACGTTCCAGGTCCAGCGACAACCACGCTTGAAGGAAATCGGCGTCGTAATGCGCCGGGTCGAACAGCATCAGATACGCCTTGAGCGCGTTGTAGCTCAGTTCCACGTCGCCGCTCGGGGCCTGACGCAGGCTGTCTTCCAGGCGGCGCGCCAGTTGCGGCAGGAACATGTCGTCCAGCGCCCGTTCATAAGCGCGGGTGGACGCAGCTTGGAGCTTGCCGCCCTGGTACATGCCCAGCTGGTAAGCCAGCGCTGGATGTTCCACGTCGAGCACAGTGCTGACGGGCACGGCGTGCAAGGCGTCGAGCATCGGCATGACGCTGGTGATCTGTTCACGGTCGCTCAGCTTTACTCTCCCGAGGCGTTTTTCAAGCGCTGGCAGGCGCGCTGCGACATCGTTGACGTAAGCCTGGTTGGCGCGGTAGCTGTTCAGCCATGCGAGCGAGATCGCGATCGCCAGCACGGCGGTGGCGGCATAGCCGGCTGCGCGCAGCCAGGATTGCTTCTTCTGCCAGCGGTCATTGATGCCGGCCAGGCCGGCTTCCTTGAAAATGATGTCTTGCAATAAGCTGCGCAGAAAGAAGCTGCGGCCGGGTTCGCCGATCTGCGGCGAACGCTGGCCGGTATTGATCTGCAAGAAGTTCTTGATACCGCCCAGGACCCGGTCGAACACGGTGCCTTCCTGGGTGCCGCTGGTAAAGTACACGCCGCGCAGCAAGGCGTTCGACTCGAATTTGGACGACACGAAGACGTGCGCCAGGAACTCGCTCAGGATGCCCTCCAGCCCGGCAAATTCCTGCGGCAGCAGGTAGGCCAGTTCGCGCTGGCGCGGGTCGTGCTCGGCCAGCAGTTGCTCGGGCAGGCTGGCATACAGGCGTTCCAGCAGTTGCTTATACTGTGCTGAAAAGGCGCCGGGCACATCGAAGCTGCTATCGCGCACGGCGTCCAGCTTGAAGGTCAGGCCCCATACCTGGCTGCGCTGTTCCTTGCTCAGTTGGGCAAAATATTCGGTAAAACCGGCCAGCAGATCGACCTTGGTGATCAGGACGTAGACCGGGAATTGAATGCCGAGCTGATCGCGCAGTTCGTGCAGGCGCTTGCGCAAGGTGAGCGCATGCAGCGCGCGTTCCTGCTCGCTGCTGCCGAGCAGATCGGCGATGCTGATGGTGAGAATGGCGCCGTTCAGTGGCTGGCGCGGCCGGAATTTCTTGAGGAGGTCGACAAAACCCTGCCATTCGCCCTGGTCGTGTTCACGATGACTCTCTTGCATGGTGTAGCGGCCGGCCGTGTCGATCAGCACCGCTTCATTGGTGAACCACCAGTCGCAGTTGCGGGTGCCGCCGATGCCGCGAATGGCGGCTTTGCCGAATTGTTCTGCCAGCGGGAATTCCAGGCCGGCATTGACCAGCGCCGTGGTCTTGCCGGAGCCGGGCGCGCCGATGAAGACGTACCACGGTAGCTGATACAGATACTGGCCCGAAAACCGTTGCAGGAAAGCCAGCTTGCCCTGGCCAGCGTCGGTGGCAAACCTGGCCGTGCGCAGCTTTTCGGACGCGTCCTGGAAGCGCTGGCTGAGTTCATCCAGGTGCGGGTTGGCGGCGCTTGGTGCGGCATTGGCGCGTGCGGTGGGCGTGCGGATTTGCCGCAGCAGCTGGGAGTTCAGACGGGCCGCGCGCCAGTTGCGGTACAGCGCGCGCAGCAGCCAGATGGCAAACACCAGGCCGATCACGCACCAACGCGCCAGTTCGCTCTCCAGCGGGCGCATCTGGCCGATGGCGATGATCGGCCCGAGCAGCCAGACCATGCAGCACAAGGCAAGCAGGCCAAAAAATATCCACAGATGGCGACCGAAGACGACACCGGCCACGCTGCCGAACAGGTTCATAACAAGATTCATGGTGCGGACCCGGTGGCCGGTGCCGCCGGCGGCACCATTAAGGTAATTTCGACGCGACGGTTGCGCGCCCGGTTGGCTGGGCTGTCGTTCGGCACGGCCGGTTCGGCAGCGCCGCGACCTTCTGCGCGCAGGCGGCCTTGTTGATCGAGCAGCCGTTGCAGCACGTTCATGACGCTCCCGGCGCGCGCCACCGACAACTCCCAGTTGGACGCAAAGCGCAAGCCGCGGGTTGGCACATCGTCCGTGTAGCCGACCACCAGCACGGCGCCAGGGACGGCATTGAGCGCCTTGCCGATTCGCTCCAGCAAGGCTGTGTGCGCCGGGCTGCCGCTGACAGTAGCGGCCCCTGACTCAAACAAGCTGTCGCCGCGGATGATGATCGTGCTGCGGTCGCTCAGGTCCAGCACACTGACCAGCTTTTCGGCGATTTCCGTTTCCAGGAACTGCGCCAGGCGGCGCGTTTGCGGTGCCGGGGAGGGCTTGTCGGCGCTGGCGAGCACGCGCGGGACGCGCAGTTGGTCGATCGCGGCATAGACTTCATCGGAGCGCGACGACAGCGACCACTGCAGGCCAATGAACAAGCCGATACAGGCCAGCGCCACCACACTGGCGACTGCCCACAGCGGCACGCTGCGCTGCGCACGCGCCGCCATGACCGGATCATGCCAATGCGGTGACAGGGCGCTGGCGTGCTCGCCGCGCTGGGTGCGGATCAGTTGCAGCAGGCGCTGCTTGAGCAGGTCAAGCTGCGAGCGGCCCTGGTCAAGTACCCGGTAGCGTCCTTCGAAGCCAAGCATCAGGCAGAAATATTGAAGTTCAAGCAGATCAATGTGCTGGGCCGGATAGGGCGCCAGGCGCGACAGCAACTGGAAAAACTTTTCTCCGCCCCAGGTTTCGTTATGAAACGTTACCAGCAGACTGCTGGCCGACCACACGCCACCGCCGCCCCAAGGCGTCAGCGTGGCGGCTTCATCGAGCGTGGTGCAGAGGCAGTAGCGTGCACCGATAATGGTTTCGTTCGCAATGCCCGCTTCCCGGGCACGGGTTTCGAACTGGCGCAATTCGGACAGCAGCTGCTCGCGCAGCATGGCCGGGTCGGCGTGATGCACGGTCGTGCGAATCTGTGGAATGAGATTGAGCAGCGGATTGGCCAGCGCCACCAGCGGGTTGCTGCCGCTGTGGATACGTTGGCCGGGAGGGGGCGCAGCGGCGGCATTGGCTCCGGCGCCGGGCGTGGTGGACGCGCCGCCAGGATTGGGCGCGACAAAATGCTCGTCGCGCCGGCCCAACTGGCCGAGCGGATCGAAACCGAGGGTGTTGGTGGTGTTCATTGACGAATGGCCCAGAATTCCATGGAGAGGCCGGGGAAGTCACCGGCCACGTGCAGCGCCAGGCCGCCGGATTTTTCCAGCTGTTTCCAGAACTCGCCGGTCTTGTCGAGCTCAAAATACGTGAAGCCGGCGTGGTAGGGCAGATAGCGCGGCGCCACTGGCAACAGGCGCACGCCGATACCGGGAAGCTGCAGGAGCACCAGGTCACGGATGCGCTCGACGGCGCCCATTTTCAGTTGCGCCGGGAAGCGCGTGCGCAGCAGGTCGGACGGCATATCGGCATTGACTGCCAATACAAACCCGGCGTCCTGGATCAATTCCAGCGAAGGAATCTGCGCGACGCGAATGCCATTGCCGCGTTCTTGCAGCGGGATGGCGATGGCGTGCTGCTCAAGGACGATCGATAGCGCACGGCGCAGTTCCAGCATCAGTGGCGTAAAAGTGGCTTGCAGATCGTCGTGCAGATAGGGCGGATAGACAGTCGGGCGGCGCTTGTCGGAGGTATAGGTGGCCAGGTCGCAAGCCAGTTTCAGCATGTCCTTGTAGAGCATCTCCGGATGCAAGCGGCTGCTTTGACCCGCATGCCAAGTGACGCCGGTGTAGCGGTTGATCACTTCAAGTAGCAGAAAGTCGGCAAATTCAGCCACGCCGCTGCTGCCAGGCTGCGACAGGCGCTCGGCCAAGGCGTCACCGCGCTGTTGTAGCAGACCATGCAGTTGCGAGACAAACCGTTCCAGCACCGGATGGGCAGTGGCTGCGAGCATCGGCGGGATGTAGCTGTCATCGAGCAGCACCTGGCCATCGTTGCGCCGTTCGTTCACGCGCACCACGCCCACTGACTGCCAGTCCGCATTGAGCGCGGACGCGGGCATCAGGCGCAGGTTCAAGCGGCCAAATTGCAGCACGGCCGGGCCGAAGGCATCGGTGTTGGCGTCTTCAATCTCGAACTCGCCGATGTCATGCCGGGTCCAGCCGGTGTTGGCGGCGGCGTCCTGGTCCGGGGCCTCGTCAGACCAGGAAAAATCGGGCCGGTTGGCACGCCACAAGGGCAAGGCCAGCACGATGTCCTGGTCCTTGAGCTGCGCCGGCACGTCCAGCATGGCAGGGGCATTGTCCGCTTCAAAGGCAAACGGCGTTCCATCAGGCATGACCCCGGCGCCGCTGCCGATTGCCAGTTTTCCCAGTGCAAGCGCGTCCCGGTCCAGCACCAGGCGTGACCATCCCCAGTGAAAACCCTGCATAGGCAGCACGCGCGATTGCACGAAGTTCTCGAGGTAGCGCTCCATCTGCTGGAAATGGTGCGGGCGCAGAAACATGCCTTCGGTCCAGACTATGCGCTGATGCATGCTGCTGGCGATATTCGGATTGGGTGAATATGGTTTCATTTGGTTTTTTGAATCAATGCGATACCGCCCTTGTTAATACCGACCTGCAAGAGAAACTGATCGGGCAAGGTTTGCCAGAACTTAAAGGCATTCAATTGTTTCGGATCTGGCAGGGTTATTATTTCGCGCCACTTATTTTTTTCCAATAACCGGTATTCAGCGACGATGCCAATGGCGGTGACCTCAGGATTGCCCGGTTTTTTGATTGACCGGCTTTCACCTGGCGCCAGCACGATCTGTTCGATTTCCACCAGATCCTTGCCCAGCACCGTTTCGGCCTGGCTTTGCAGCGCAAAGAAATCGGCCGACTGGAAGCTGGCCGGCGAGCGCAGCGCATATACCTTGACCTGGACTGGGGAAGGGCGCTGGCGGCTATCGCCATTCACGTCACGGGCCGCCTGGAAGTCGATGCGATAGGGCGCGGCCTTGGTCGTGGCACTCGACGCGCATGCACTAAGCACCATTGCAGCGATGACGGTAATCAGTGAGCCAATACAGCTGGATGTTGATTGCAATGGTGGCCTCTTGGCTAACGCGCTATTTCACGGACAAGCAAATAAGTTATTACATCGTTGAGCGCTCTGATACAGGCTGCAATCGCGCAGCCGGTAATGAACGGGAATGATTCTAATGTTCAAAAATTACAGGGGTATGACGCAAGGGATATCCGGGGAAGTAAATAAACCGTATAAAAAAGGAAATCATTATTTCCTTTTTAAAGTTATATTTCTTCAGATAAATTGTTTTATGATTTGGACATGAAACAGCAAACGGCCCGGCATCGAGCGAAAGAAAGCATGGATATTGTGAAAAATGCCGTTCGTGGCCCGAGGCGAAGGTGCCGCTCGAGTACAAGGTGATGCAGGCCGGCCTCAAGACGTGGTTGATCACGCAGGCCGGCCTGATGCCGGCGTTGACCATGGCGCGTACGCGGAACAAGCTGAAGGAGGTCGTGCGCCTGGCAATCAAGGCGTAGCGCTTGCCGATCATCGACGCGAGCGGCTGCCTACCGAAGAATCGGGAGCAAGAAGAATGCAGGGTAATTCATCGTATCGGCCTCTCGGAAGACCGGAGCCCTTGCGCGAGGCCGCACGCAGGCATGACTCAAATCGCGGATGACGTCGGAACGCGTTTGACGTTAGGCAGCGCTTCATTCTGAAGCCAGACGATGAATTTCTTCATGTCCGCTTCTCCACCCCGTCGCATCAGCCGGACTTTGAGCAGCCGCAACAAGCCCTGCTCGCTATAGCCATGCAGCGCGGTGCCGGGAATGGTTGCGTAATCGGCGCCCAGAAGACGTTGTTCGCGCTCGGTGACGGCGGGTGACAGGATCGTCCGGACATCTTCCTCGATGATCCAGACCATGTCTTCCACCAGGCACAAGCGGATCTGCGCCCCGTAGTACGCGTAATAGCGGCCGTTCCATTTTTCGGATGCCGAACGGCGCGCGGCGCGCCTGAGCGCCGGGATGATCTCGATGATATCCCTCGCAAAATGAAAGCACCCGCCCGCGCACCACAAAATCAACACGACAGGCAAGGCCGCGCCGAACACGCCGCTGAATGTGCTGGCGATCAGCCACCCCAGCGTGAAGTAGCAGACAAGGCGAAGCGGGAGATAAGGCATGGCGCGTAGCAGCCGTGGTGGCGGCTTTTCAAAGAGTCGGGGCCGGCTTTTCGCCGGGCGAGGGCAGCGATCCGCTGCCCGAAAACCACACATCATACAACTTGCTGATTGTTTAATCATCTTATCCAGCGTAGTATGGACGCGTCGCTGCCGTGACGACCCCGCCAGGGGCTGCCGGCGCCGATTCTGACCTGCGCGAACCCGGCTCCCCGCCTTCCTCGCAACGGCGACAGGCACGCGAGGTACCTGTCTCAGTCATCGCTGTTGGATGCTGAAAGCTGTTCCCTACCCAACCCGTTGGACCCCATCGCCCGTGATGCGTTGCGGCTTGCCGCGCCGTTGTTCACGCCGATCCGGCATTGCCGCAGGCAAGGCGCCGGCGCGCGGGTAGGGATCGTCATGCGCGGCGCAACGGAGCGTTCAGCAAAAGAACGCGCGCCATTCTATATTTGCTTCATAGGAGACAACCATGAAAAAAACCTTACTCGCCGTCAGCGTCATGCTGGCATCGACCGCGCAAGCGGCCACCATCGACGCCAGCACCTTCGTCGGCGCCAGCACACCGCTGCAAACGCTTCCTTACGGCGTGCGCAATTACTCGGCCCCGGTGCTGGTGGGTGGGCTGCACGATCCCGCCAGCTACATGGCCGCGCCCAAGCTGCCGGCGTGGCAGTTCGCCCAGGTCGACCCGACCGGCGGCGTGCTCACCTTCGAGCGCCAGAGCGCGCCGGCGACCGGCTGGCATACCTGGTCGCGCAAGGGCAAGGTGGTGGTCAGCGGCGGCAGCGCGGCCAGGGCCGACCGCGTCTACACCGTCTTCAACGGCCAGCAACTGGTGAACGCCATCAACCAGGCCGGCAACGAACCGAAGATCATCCGCGTGGTCGGCCATATCGACTTGCGCTGGAGCCAGAACAACACGGTGTTCAAGGAATACACCAGTTATTCGGACCAGAAATACGGCGGCTCGATCAACCTGCCGTCGAACACGACCCTGGTGGGCATCAACGATGCCCAGGGCCGGCCGGCGCGCATCACCGGTACCGCGCTGCTGATCGGCGCCGAAATGCCGCTCGCGCCCGGTGGCGACCCGGAAGTGGATTTCAAGAAGTGGATCAAGGATGGCAAGGATGGCGAAGCGTATCCGACCTGGACCCGCAACATCATCGTGCGTGGTACGACTTCTACACGGGCGCGCTGCACCAGGGCGGCAAGACGGTGACGATGAAAGCCCCGGCCGCGCGCATGCCGCTGCTGGTCAAGGCTGGCGCGATCCTGCCGATGGGTCCCGTGACCCAGTACGTGGATGAAAAACCGGACGCGCCGCTCACGCTCACGATCTACACCGGTGCCGACGGCAAATTCAGCCTGTATGAAGACGACGGCGTCACCAACGCCTACACCCGGGGCGAATTTACGCGCATTCCGCTCAGTTACGACGACAAAACCAAAACGGTGACCATCGGCGAGCGCACCGGCCAGTACAAGGGCATGGTGGCCAAGCGCCAGTTCAAGGTCCGTTTCATCAAGGCCGGCGTATCGAGTTCCGATAACTTCGATCTGGCCGATAAGGAAGTCAATTATGAGGGCAAGGCGCTGACAGTCAGGATGTAAGCCCCCGCCACTCCCAGAAGCCCGCCGGCGCCACCGGCGGGCCTTTTTTTACCCCCTACGCTTTCCTATCCTCACACGCCATAGTCACAAAGGCGTAGCCCGCCTACGTCTTCTCCCCACCCCGCACAACCGTCATGCGCATAGGCACTGTCTAGCCCGATCTTTACACTTATCCAGTCGGCATACGTTTCCCGAAGGTCGACGCGAATCAGCGATATGGGGGAGCGTTCCCCCTTGCCCAGAACCGGAGAGTGACATCATGAAGAAGAAGATTCCAGCAACGTCCAGTAGCGCCACCCCAGGCAGCCGCCGCGATTTCCTTGGCAAGAGCGCCCTGGCGGGCCTGGTGACCGCAGGCGCTACCATCGGACTGGCCGGATGCAAGGAAGAGGCCGCGCCAGGCAAGGCCGCCGCGCCCGCCAAGGCCGCCGATACCGGCGAGCACATCAAACCCGGCCAGCTCGATACCTATTACGCCTTCATCAGCGCCGGCCACGGCGGTGAAGTGCGCGTGCTCGGCCTGCCGTCCGGCCGCACCCTGAAACGCATTCCTGTCTTCAATACCGATTGCATGGTCGGCTGGGGCATCACCAATGAATCGAAGGCGATCATCGGCACCAAGGCCGATGGCAGCCTGCAATACACCACCGGCGACACCCACCACGTGCACGGCAGCTACAAGGACGGCACCTACGATAGCCGCTGGCTGTTCGTCAACGACAAGATCAACGCGCGCCTGGCCCGCATCCGCATGGATACGATGGAGTGCGACAAGATCACCAGCCTGCCCAATGTAATGGGCTTCCACGGCATTTTCCCGGACAAGCGCGACCCGGTCGACGCCGCCATCAATTACACCACGCGCGTGTTCTGCGGCACCGAATTCCACATGCCGCTGCCGAACGACGGGCGCGACCTGGACGATCCGACCAAGTGGGGCTGCCTGTTTACCTGCGTCGACGCCGCCAGCATGGAAGTGCGCTGGCAGTGCCGCGTGGACGGCAACATGGAGCTGGTCGCGTCGTCCTACGACGGCAAGCTGGCCGCCGCCACCCAGTACAACACCGAGGGCGGCGCCGACCTGGCCGGCATGATGTCGGCCGAGCGCGACGCTTGCGTGTTCTTCAACGTAGCCCGCATCGAGCAAGCCATCAAGGATGGCAAGGCCACCACCCTGGGCAGTTCCAAGGTGCCGGTGCTGGACGGACGCAAGGCCGCCAACGCCGACCCCGCCACCGCGCTGACTTGCTATGTGCCGGTCGGTAAAAACCCGCACGGCGTCAACGCCAGCCCGGACGGCAAATATTTCGTCTGCGCCGGCAAGCTGTCGCCGACCGCGACCGTGATCGAACTGAGCAAGGTGCTCGGCTGGTTCGGTGGCGAAGTCAAGCTGCCGCGCGACTGCGTGGTAGCCGAACCGGAACTCGGCCTGGGCCCATTGCACACCGCGTTCGACGGCAAGGGCAATGCCTTCACCTCGCTGTTCCTCGATAGCCAGGTCGTGAAATGGAACGTGGATGCGTCGATTGCCCAGTTCAAGGGCGACAAGGCGGCCAAGGTGGTGCTCGACCGTATCGACGTGCATTACCAGCCGGGCCACGGCTACGCGTCGATGGGCGAAACCAAGGAAGCCGACGGCAAGTATTTCAACTCGGGTAACAAGTTCTCGAAAGACCGCTTCCTGCCGGTCGGCCCGCTGCACTGCGAAACCGAACAGCTGATCGATATCAGCGGCGCCAAGATGAGTCTGATGGCCGACCATACCGCGTATCCGGAACCGCACGACGGCATCATCGTGCGCCGCGACGTGGTCAAGACGCGCCAGATTCACACCATGACCGACTTCCCGAACGCGGTCACGCCGGAAACCGCCGGTATCGAGCGCAAAGGCAACAAGGTGCACGTGCGCCTGATGTCGCAGGCGCCCGCGTTCAGCATGCCGATCATTAAGATCAAGGTGGGCGACGAGGTGACCTTGACGCTGACCAACTACGACAAGGTGGAAGACCTGACCCACGGTTGCGCCATTCCGACGTACAACATCAACTTCATCGTCAACCCGCAGGAAACCAAATCGGTGACTTTCAAGGCGGACCGGCCCGGTGCCTACTGGATCTACTGCACCCACTTCTGCCACGCGCTGCACCTGGAAATGCGCAGCCGCCTGTTGATCGAAGCGTAAGCCGGACTGTCGATGCGCGCCCTGGCTTTCCTCCTGCGCCTGTTTGCCCCGTTGTTCCTGGCATCGTTGCTGGCGGCAGGGCCGGCGCGCGCCTCGGTCTACTCGGCCGAGCTGTCGCAGCAACTGCTGCATGGCCCCGACCTGTGCGCCGAGGCGCCTTGCCGCGATGTCATGCCGCAGGCGCAGAAGTTCTCCGTGCGCAAGGGCCGGCCGAGCTATGTCGAGGCCCTCGCGGTGGGAGCGGACAAGTCCGAGCGCGTCATCGGCTATGTCTTCCTGTCGACCGATGTGGTCGACATTCCCGCTTACTCAGGCAAACCCATCGTCACCCTGATCGGCATGGATACGCAGGGCATCATCACCGGTGTGCGCGTGCTCAAGCATTCCGAGCCGATTTTATTGGCAGGGATAGCTGAATCGACTTTACTCAAATTCATCGCCCAGTACACCGGCAAGTCCGGCGACGCCAAGCTCGAAATCGGCCACGGCGACGAGGCCAGCGGCACCGTCGGGCTGGACGCGATCAGCGGCGCCACCGTCACCGTGATCGCCGAAAACCAGGTCATGTCGCGCAGCGCCTACGAAATCGGGCGCCAGGTCGGCATTTTCAAGGGCGAAGTGCGGCCGGCGCCGCGCTACACCCCGCTTGACGATCGCCTCAGCTGGCAGCAATTGCTGGACGAGGGCAGCGTGGTGCATTTCCCCCTGCAGCGCAAGGACGTCGGCCTGGCCGGCGACGCGGCCTACATCGACATGTATTTCGGCCACCTGAACGTGCCCACGGTCGGCATCAGCCTGCTGGGCGAACCGGTTTACCGGCGCCTGATGGCCGACCTCAAGCCGGACGAGCAGGCCATCTTCATCATCGCCAATGGCGAAGCCTCGTTCAAGGGCTCGGGCTTTGTGCGCGGCGGCATCTACGACCGCATCCAGGTGCGCCAGGACCCGCAAAGTTTCACCTTCCGCGATACCGATTACCTGAACCTGTACGGCTTGCACGCGCCCGGCGCACCGGCGTTTACCGAGTCGGCCGTGTTCATCGTGCGCTCGGCCAATTTCAATCCCGCCTGGCCGTGGCAGCTCACTTTCCTGGCCAACAAGGCGGACGCCCAGAGCGGCGCCAAGACCTTCGTCCACTTCAATGCGCCGTACTGGCTGCCGGCGCGCTACCTGGAAGGCGGGCGTCCGCACATCGTCCGGCCCGAGGCGAGCTGGCGCGCCATCTGGAAGGGCAAGCCGGTCCAGATCGTGCTGTTCCTGCTGGTGCTGGCCTTCACGGCAGTCATGTATTCGCAGCGCGACAAGCTGGTGCGCGCCTCCAAACGCAAGCACAAGCCATGGATTTCGCGTCCGCGCCATGTGCTGTGGCTGGTCAGCGTGGTGTTCCTCGGCTTTTACCTCAAGGCCCAGCCCAGCATCACCCAGGTGCTGACCTGGTTCCATTCTCTGCTGCACCAGTGGAAATGGGAATTGTTCCTGTCCGATCCCTTCATTTTCCTGTTCTGGTGGTTCATCATCGTCAGCGTGCTGGTATGGGGCAGGGGCGTCTTCTGCGGCTGGCTGTGCCCGTTCGGCTCGCTGCAACAACTGGCGCTGAGCATCGGCAAGGCGGTCGGGCTGGCACGCTTCCAGAAGCTGTTGCCTAAACCGCTGCACGATAAGCTCAAGTGGATCAAATACGCCATTTTCGCCGTACTGCTGGCAGTGTCGTTCTACTCCATGGAAATGGCCGAGCGGCTGGCCGAGGTCGAACCGTTCAAAACCACCTTCATCGTCGGCGTATGGAACCGTACGTGGCCGTTCTGGGCCTTCATCGGCGCCATCCTGGGCTGGTCGTTCCTGAGCGAGCGGCCGTATTGCAAATACCTGTGCCCGCTGGGCGCCGGACTGGCCATTCCCGGCAAGTTCCGCCTGTTCGGGCTCAAGCGCAAGGCCGAATGCCAGACTTGCCACGCCTGCGCGGCCGGCTGCGGCTCGCATGCGATCGACAGTGCAGGCCGCATCGACCAGATGGAATGCATGCTGTGCCTGGACTGCATGATCCTGTACTACGATGATCACGCTTGCCCGCCGCTGGTCAAGGAGCGCAAGCTGCGCGAAAAGAATGGCGATGCGCTCACGCCAATCAATGCGGGAGGCTATTTCATTTCCCTCGATTCGGTGCGCGGCGCGCTCAAGGCCAAGACGGCGCCATCGGCGGGGGAGCCGCCGTGAGCGCGCGCGCCATCGCCCTGGGCGCGCTGCTGGCCCTGTGCGCCGGCGCCGCACACGCCGCCGTGCTGCAAGTGCGCGCGGGCGAGTCGATCGGCGCCGCCGTGCGCGCCGCATCCGCCGGCGACACGATCCTGGTCGCGCGCGGGCTCTACAAGGAACGGCTGCTGATCGACAAGCCGCTCACCCTGCGCGGCCAGGAGCGGCCCACCATCAGCGGCGGCAACAGCGGCGACGTGATCCGGGTGACAGCCAGCGACGTCACCATCGATGGCCTCATCATCCGCGACAGCGGCGCCGACCTCGACCGCCAGAACGCGGGCGTGTACGTGGTGCCCGGCTCCGACCGTTTTGTGCTGCGCAACTGCGTGCTGAGCTACACCCTGTTCGGCGTGTGGCTGGAAAAAGTGGACCATGCCACCCTGGCCGGCAACACCATCAGCGGCAAGCGCGACCTGCAATCGGCGGCGCGCGGCAACGGCATCCAGGTCTTCAACAGCGCCCACGTGGATGTCATCGACAACAACATCAGCTATGCGCGCGACGGCATCTACGTGGACCTCTCGCGCCACGCCCTGTTTCGCGGCAACAAGATCCACCACCTGCGCTACGGCACCCACTACATGAACACCAACCACAGCACGTGGGAAAACAACGAGTCCTACCAGAACCGGGGCGGGCTGGCGCTGATGGAAGTGCGCAACCTGGTGGTGCGCAACAACGTGGCCTGGGGTAACGAGGATCACGGCATCATGCTGCGCACCATCCAGGATTCGCTGATCGAAAACAATGTGGTGGCGGCCAATGGGCGCGGCTTCTTCATCTACGACGCCGAGTTCAATGTGCTGCGCAATAACATCGTCATCAACAACCGCACCGGCGTGCATCTGTCGGCCGGTTCCTCCAACAACGCGGTCGATGGCAACGACTTCATCGGCAACGAGGAAGCCGTCAAGTTCGTGGCCGCGCGCGACGTCCAGTGGGGCCGCACGCGCGGCAACTACTGGAGCGGCTACAACGGCTGGGACCAGGGCGGCGATGGCGCCGGCGACGTGGCCTACGAGGCCAGCGACCTGGTCGACCGCCTCAACTGGCAATACCCGCTGGTCAAGCTGCTGCTGACCAGCCCCTCGGTGAGCACCTTGCGCTTCGTGGCGCGCCAGTTTCCCGTGCTGCGCGCGCCCAGCGTGGTCGACCGCTATCCGCGCATGCGGCCCAACAATCCTGACTGGCATCGCTGGAATGACAAACATGTCCATTGAACTTGACGCGGTGAGCAAATCCTTCGGCCCGGTCGAGGCGATCCGCAATGTATCGCTGAACATCGCGCAGGGCGAGATGTTCGGCCTGATCGGGCATAACGGTGCCGGCAAGAGCACCTTGTTCAAGCTGATGCTCGGCCTGCTGCCGGCCAGTGCCGGCGCGGTGCGGGTGGGCGGGGTGGCCACCGCCAGCGCCGCGTTTCGCCAGGTGCGGCGCCGCATCGGCTATCTGCCGGAAAGCTTCGTGAGCTACGACAACCTTTCCGGCCTGGAAGTGCTGCAACTGTTCGCCGACCTCAAGCAGGTGGCGCGCGCCGAATGCGGCCGCATGCTGCGCCGGGTCGGGCTGGCCGATGCCGCCACGCGGCGCCTGCACACTTACTCGAAAGGCATGCGCCAGCGCCTGGGATTCGCGCAAGTGCTGCTGGGCGACCCGGCACTGATCTTTCTCGACGAACCGACCAACGGACTCGATCCGGAAGGTATCGCCGATTTCTACACCATCCTGCGCGAGGCGCAGGGGCGCGGCGCCACCATCGTGATCACCTCGCACATCCTGGCCGAAATCCAGGACCGGGTCGACCGTCTCGTGATCCTCGATGCGGGCCGGGTCGCCGCGCTGGGCACCCTGGCCGAGCTGCGCGCGCGCCAGGTGCTGCCCTCGCATATCGACGCGCAGCTGTTGCCCGGCGGCGGCGCCAAGGCCGGGCCGGCGCTGGCCCATCTGGCGGGGGTGACCACGATCGTCGATGGCGACCGCGCCCTCATCGCCTGCGCGGCCGCGCTCAAGGCGCCGGTGCTGGCCACGCTGGCGCCGATGCTGCTTGATGTGAGCATCCGCGAACCCTCGCTCGAAGACCTGTTTTTGGGCTATGGAGGCACGCATGGGCGCGCGCATTGAGTGGGGCCAGGTGCGCGTCATCGCCGCCAAGGAATTTCGCGACCGCATCCGCAATCGCTGGGTGCTGGCGGTGGCGCTCATTTTCGCCCTGTTCGCGCTGGCGATCGCTTACTTTGGCGCTTCGCAGCAGGGCGAGGTCGGCTTTCGCAGCATCGACGTGACGGTGGCCAGCCTGGTCAGCCTGGTGATCTACCTGGTGCCGCTGATCGCACTCATTCTCGGCTACGACGCCATCGTCGGCGAGCGCGAACGCGGCTCGCTGGAATTGATGCTGTCGATGCCGATCACCCGCTTCGAGATTTTGTTGGGAAAATATTGCGGACTGGCCGCCGCGCTCGCCAGTTCCACCGTGCTCGGCTTCGGCGCCGGTCTGCTGCCGCTGGCGTCCGAATTGACCGTGCGCGATGGCTACCACTACGCCGGCTTCGTCGGCAGCGCCATCCTGATGGGCATGGCGTTCCTGAGCATCTCGATGCTGGTGTCGGTGCGCGCGCTCGACCGCGTGCGCGCCAGCGGCGTGGCGATCGGCCTGTGGTTCTTCTTCGTGCTGATTTTCGACTTGCTGCTGATGGGGGCGCTGGTGCTGAGCCAGGGCCGGCTGGACAGCAACACCTTCGCGGCACTGCTGATGCTCAATCCCGCCGATGTGTTCCGGCTGCTCAATATCTTCAGCTCGGAGCAGGCCCAGACCATGTACGGCCTGGCCACGGTGATGCCGGGCGGCCTGACCGATCCGGCGGTCCTGCTGGCCATCATGGCCGGCTGGGTGGTCATTCCCTTCTTGCTTGCCAACTGGAGTTTCAAATGTCCTTCAAGATAAACCGCCTGCTGGCGGCCTTCGCCGCCGCCGGCTTGCTGGCCGCCTGCAGCCAGCAAGCCACCACCGCCAGCGCCCGGGAACCGGCACCTGACACCGCCTGCGCGCTCGATGGCATGGTGCTGCTCGATTTCCCCGGCCCCAAGGCGCAGATCCAGTATGCCGAAGGCAAGGCCGACTATTACTGCGACCTGATGGAACTGTTCACGGTGATGCTCGCGCCCGAGCACAAGCGGCGCATCGCCGGCGTGTTCGTGCAGGACATGGGCAAGACCTCCTGGGACAAGCCGAGCGGGCACTGGATCGCCGCCAAGGATGCGCTGTACGTGGTTGGCAGCAAGAAGCAGGGCTCGATGGGGCCGACCTTCGGCGCCTTCTCGGATGCCGCGCAGGCCGACGCCTTTGCCAAAGCCGAGGGCGGCAAGGTGCTGCCCTACGGCCAGATCACGGTAGCGATGCTCGACACCGGCCACGCCGCCGGCGATATGCGCCATTGATCGTCCCTTTTATAACGACTGGAAATACATCATGAAAAGCACCACCTTGCTGTCCCTGTTGATCGTTGCGGCCCTGGCGGCCTGCGGCGACAAGGCACCAGCCCCTGCCGCCCCTGCAGCCGGCCCAAGCGCGGACGCGCCTGCTGCGGCGCCTGCTCCCGTTCCCGTTCCCGCACCTGTCGCGGCCGCCGCGCCGGCTGCTTCCGCCGCAGCCCCTGCCGCCGCCAGCCCGGCCGAACTGGCCGCCGGCGAAAAAATCTATGCAGCCTCCTGTGTTTCCTGCCACGGCGCCGCCGTGCTGGGCGCGCCGAAACTGGGCGACAAGCCATCCTGGACGGCGCGCATCGCCAAGGGTATGGACGTGCTGTACGAGCACGCCACGAAAGGCTTCAACATGATGCCGCCGCGCGGCGGCAATGCCGCCCTCAAGGATGAGGAAATGAAGTCGGTGGTCGACTTCATGGTCAGCAAGGCGCGCTGATAAGGGAAGGGCGGTGCTGCCGCCCTGTCAAGGGAGAACGCCATGCGCGCCTTACATGCAACACTGATCGCGGCGGTGCTGTGCCTGCTGGCGCTGGCCGGCTGCCAGCGCGCCGGCACGGTCCATCACATGCGCGGGCACGTGTTCGGCACCGCGGTCGAGATCAGCATTTACGGCGGCTCGGCGCAACGCGCCGACGAGCTCAGCGGAGCGGTCCTGAACGAATTCGACCGGCTGCACCACAAATACCATGCCTGGCAGCCGAGCATGCTCACCTCGCTTAATGATGCCATCGCGCGCGGCGAGCCGTTCACCGCCGACGCCGAGATGGTCGCGCTGCTGCAATCGGCGACCCTGGTGGCGGAGCGCTCCGGCAACCTGTTCAACCCGGCCATCGGGCGCCTGATCCGGCTGTGGGGTTTCCAGAGCAGCGACATCGTGCCCCAGGCGCCGGCGGCGCAGGACATCCGGCGCTGGCTCGACGCGCGCCCGCGCCTGGCGCACCTGCGCTACCAGGGCAACACGATTTCGAGCAGCAACAAGGCGGTCATGATCGACCTGGGCGGCTACGCCAAAGGCTACGCGCTCGACCGCGCGGCCCTGATCCTGCGCCAGGGCGGGGTCAAGGCGGCGCTGGTCAACGTGGGCGGCAATGTGCTGGCCATCGGCCAGCCGGGGCCGCGCCCGTGGCGGGTCGGTATCCAGGACCCGCGCGCCCCCGGCGCCGTGGCGCAGGTGAACCTGGGCGACAATGAAGCGATGGGCACCAGCGGCGACTATCAGCGCTATTTCCTCAAGGATGGCAAGCGCCGCCCGCACATCATCGACCCGCGCAGCGGTTATCCGATCGACCTGGTGGCGTCGGTCACGATCGTGACCTCGGGTGGCGCGGATGCCGGTTTGCGCTCGGACGGCAACTCGAAACCCCTGTTCATCACCGGCCCGGCCGGCTGGGAAGCAATGGCCGCCCGCATGGGCCTGGACCAGGTGATGCTGATCGACGCGCAAGGCACGGTGCATACCACGGCGGCCATGCGCGCGCGGCTGGCGGCGGCGCAGGAGGCGAAGGGCCGCGTCCAGGTGAATTAGTTTCCGTGCGGGAACCAAAATGAAAGAAAGCTTACTTCCCCGTACAATGGCGATTCGACAACATGCGGCTGCTTCCAGCCCTGTTGGTTCCAGGACGACCACCGGAGAATAACTTGCGTAAACACTTAATCAAAATTTCAATGCTGTGCGCCGCGGTGCTGATGGCTGCTTGCGAAACCACGGGAACCAAGCCGGCCGACCCGAATGCGGTCGAAGCGCCGTCGCCGAAGAATCCGGACTTTTCCGCCGAAATGGCCAAGTTCGATGCCCAGTTCCCGAACGCCAAAGCCACCAAATACGAGAACGAATCGATCGCCTTCAATAACGAGCGCAAGCTCGACCAGAAAGGCAATTGCCACGGCAAGTCGAAGTACCCGGTCACGATCGTGCTGGTGCTCGATGCGGAAGGCAAGGTCACCAAGACCATGACCGATGTCGAGAACGCCAAGGCCAGCTGTTTCCGCAGCGCCTACGCGGGCGTGCAATTCCCGCGTCCGCCGATGGCGCCGTACCGCAAGGCGATCCTGCTGAACTAAGCGGCGTGTAATTCCCACGCCCGCCAGCGTGAATCCGGCCGGTTTTGATTTGCGTCAAGGTATTTGGTCGGTAACTCATTGATATTCCGGTATTCACTCTGGAAAGGTTTTTGATGAAACTGAAATTCCTTGGCGCGACTGGCACCGTGACCGGTTCAAAATACCTGCTCAGCGCCGGCGGCCATGCCATCCTGGTCGACTGCGGCCTGTTCCAGGGGCACAAAGAACTGCGCTTGCGCAACCGGCACCCGTTTCCGGTCGATCCGGCCGGTATCGACGCCGTGGTGCTCACCCATGCGCACCTGGACCACAGCGGCTACCTGCCGCTGCTGGTGAAAAATGGGTTCACCGGCAAGATTTTTTGCAGTCCGGCCACCTTCGACCTGTGCAAGATCCTCTTGCCCGACAGCGGGCACCTGCAGGAAGAAGAAGCCAGCTACGCCAACCGTCACGGTTTTTCCAAACATGCGCCAGCCTTGCCCCTGTATTCGGAGGCCGACGCGGTGCGCGCCCTGCGCCAGTTCGCGCCGGTGCCGTTCGACACGCCGTTTGCCATCGCCGGCGAGCTGCAAGGGCAATTGGCGCTGGCCGGCCATATCCTGGGCGCGGCCATCGTCACGGTGCGCTGCGCCGGGAAAAGCATCGTGTTTTCGGGCGACCTCGGCCGTCCCAACGACCCGCTCATGGTGGCGCCGGCGGCCATCGCCGAGGCGGATTATCTGGTGGTCGAGTCGACCTACGGCGACAGGCGGCACGACCCGGCGGATCCGCTGCTGCTGCTCGGCCAGACCATCCGCGACAGCGCCGCCCGCGGCGGCGTGACCATCATCCCCGCGTTCGCGGTCGGGCGCGCGCAGTCGCTGCTGTACGACCTGCACCGCCTGAAGGAGCAGGGCGCGATCCCGGCCCATCTGCCGGTCTACCTGAACAGCCCGATGGCCGCCGACGCGACCGCGCTGTACCAGAAGCACTTGCACAGCCACCGCCTCAGCCACGAGCAATGCTTCGCGATGCGCCACGCCGCCACCATCGTCAACAGCGTGGAGGAATCGATCGCCCTCAACGAGCGCCAGGTGCCGATGGTCATCGTGGCGGCCAGCGGCATGGCCACCGGCGGGCGCGTGCTGCACCATCTGAAGGCATTCGCCCCCGATCCGCGCAACACGATCCTGTTTGCCGGCTTCCAGGCCGGCGGCACGCGCGGCGCGCTGATGCTGGCCGGTTGCGCGTCGATCAAGATCCACGGGCAGCAAGTTCCCTTGCGCGCGCGGGTCGCGCAGATCGCCAATCTGTCGGCGCATGCCGACGGCGATGAACTGATCGGCTGGATGTCGCATATCCGGCATGCGCCGCGGCGTACCTTCATCACCCACGGCGAGAGCGCCGCGGCCGAGGCCCTGCGCCGCCGCATCGTGGAAGAGCTCGGCTGGCCGTGCGAGGTGCCGGGCTATCTGGACGAGGTAACGCTGGCCTGAGGCTGCCCGCCACGCCCCGTGAGCGTGGGGCGTACCCGGAGGTTTTTGATTTGTATCAAGGAATCGGGAAAACCTTCCGCCCTATGATGGGACTTGCCGGCGCGGCGCACCCGCCACGCCGCCGCATCGATCAACCCGAGGAGCGCCATGTTTTCCCCCGATAAGGCCAATTTGCTGGCAATCAATGCCGGCTCGTCCAGCATCAAGTTCGCCCTGTTCCCATCGAGTCCGGCAAGCGAGGCGGTTTTCCGGGGCGCGCTCAGCGACATCGGCGGCAAGCACAGCGCCTTTGCCGTGCAGGGCGCCGGCGCCGACACCTTCACGCGCCATTTCCCCATACCCGAACATGTCACCGCCTCCAACGTGCTGGTCGAATGGCTGGCCGCGCGCCTGCCGCCGGCGGCGCTGGCGGCGATCGCCCACCGGGTGGTTTGCGGCGGCCCCGGCCCGACGGCGACGCGGGCGATCGATGCGCCCATGCTGGCCGAGCTGTATGCGGCCGCGCCGGGCGAACCCGGCCATCTGCCGCAGGAACTGCGCCTGATGGAGGTATTGCGCCGCCATTATCCGGGCAGCGCGCACCTGGCCTGCTCCGACAGCGCCTTTCACGCCAGCATGGCGCCGCAGGCCGCGACGCTGCCGATTCCGCGCCGCTACCAGGCGCTCGGCGTGAAGCGCCACGGCTTTCATGGCCTGTCCTGCGCCTGGCTGATGGGCGAACTGGCACGCGTGGCCGGGCCCCGGGCGGCGGCCGGCAAGGTGCTGATCGCCCATCTTGGCGGCGGCTCGAGCGTGAGCGCCATCGAGAATGGACTGAGCCGCGATACCAGCATGGGCCTGACCCCGGCCGGTGGCATGATGATGGGAAAACGCTCGGGTGACCTCGACCCCGGGCTGGGCTGGCACCTGGCCCGCACCGAGCAGATGAGCCCGGCGAGCTTCAATCACATGGTCAATCACCAGTCCGGCCTGCTCGGCATTTCCGGCACCAGCGCCGACCTGCGGGTGCTGCTCGCCAGCGAGGCGCACGACAGCCGGGCCGCCGAGGCGGTCGCCATGTTCTGCTACCAGGCGCGCAAGACCATCGGCGCGATGGCCGCCGCCATCGATGGCGTGGACACCCTGGTGTTCGCGGGCGGGATCGGCGAGCGTGCGGCCGAGGTGCGCGCGCGCGTGTGCGCCGGCCTGGGGCACCTGGGCGTGCTGCTCGATGCGGGCGCCAACGAAGCCGGCGCGGCGCTGATCTCGGACCCGTCGGCCAGGGTCGCGGTGCGCGTCATGCGCACCGACGAGGAAGCGATGCTGGCCGCCGAGGCGCGCGCCTGGCTGGGCGCGCGCGGGGAGGACGGCCATGCGTGAGGCTGGCGCGGCCAGCGCGGCCACCCTCGACGGCGTGCACGCCTGGTGGCGGGCCGCCAATTACCTCTCGGCCGGACAGATCTACCTGCTCGACAATCCCCTGCTGCGCGAAGCGCTGGCGCCGGCCCACCTCAAGCCGCGCCTGCTCGGGCACTGGGGCACCACGCCCGGCCTGAACTTCATCTACGCGCACCTGAACCGTGCCATCCTGGCGCACGACGTGTCGGTGCTGTATGTCGCCGGCCCCGGCCACGGCGGCCCCGGCCTGGTGGCCAACGCCTGGCTGGAGGGCACTTACAGCGAAGTCTATCCGGCCATCAGCCGCGATGCGGACGGCATGCGGCGCCTGTTCAAGCAGTTTTCCTTCCCGGGCGGGATTCCCAGCCATGTGGCGCCGGAAACGCCGGGCTCGATCCACGAGGGCGGCGAACTGGGATACTCGCTGGCGCACGCCTACGGCGCCGCCTTCGACAATCCGGACCTGATCGTCGCCTGCGTGGTCGGCGACGGCGAGGCCGAAACCGGGCCGCTGGCGACCAGCTGGCACTCCAACAAATTCCTCAATCCGGTGCATGACGGGGCGGTGCTGCCGATCCTGCACCTGAACGGCTACAAGATCGCCGGCCCGACCGTGCTGGCGCGCATCCCGCGCGCGGAACTGGCCGCGCTCATGAGCGGTTACGGCTACGAGCCGTTCTTCGTCGAGGGCGACGATGCGCCCGCCATGCACCGCCTGATGGCCGACACGCTCGACACCGTGCTGGCGCGCATCCGGGCTATCCAGCAGGAAGCGCGCAGCGCCGGTTTTGGCGGACGGCCGCGCTGGCCGATGATCATATTGCGCTCGCCCAAGGGCTGGACCGGCCCGCGCGAGGTCGACGGCAAGCCGAACGAGGGCACCTGGCGTGCGCACCAGGTACCGATCGCCAATATGGAGCGCGCCGGGCATCTGGACTTGCTTGAACAATGGCTGCGAAGCTATGCGCCGGCCGAGCTGTTCGACGCGGCCGGTGCGCCGTGCGCGGCGCTGCGCGCGCTGGCGCCGGCCGGCACGCGCCGCATGAGCGCCAACCCGTGCGCCAACGGCGGCGCGCTGCTGCGCGACCTGGTGCTGCCCGATCCGGGGCAATTTGCCCTCAGCCTCGCCGCGCCTGGCGCGCTGCGCGCCGAGTCGACCCGGGTGCAGGGCCAGTACCTGCGCGAGGTGATGCGCGCGAACATGCACAATTTCCGCCTCTTCAGCCCCGACGAGACCACCTCCAACCGCTGGGATGCGGTGCTGGAAGTGAGCCAGCGCTGTTCGGTGGCCGAGATCCTGCCGGGCGACGAGCACATCGCCGCCGATGGGCGCGTGATGGAAATGCTGAGCGAACACCAGTGCCAGGGCTGGCTCGAAGGCTATCTGCTGAGCGGGCGGCACGGCATGTTTTCCTGCTACGAAGCCTTCATCCACATCGTCGACTCGATGGTCAACCAGCACGCCAAGTGGCTCAAGGCGGCCAATGGCATCGCCTGGCGCCGCCCGGTCGCGTCGCTCAACTACCTGCTCTCTTCGCACGTCTGGCGCCAGGACCATAACGGCGCCAGCCACCAGGATCCCGGCTTCATCGACCATGTGCTCAACAAGAAAGCCGAGATCGTGCGGGTCTACCTGCCGCCCGATGCCAACACCTTGCTGGCCGTGACCGATCATTGCCTGCGCAGCCGCAACCTGATCAATGTGATCGTGGCCGGCAAGCATCCGGCCGAGCAATGGCTCGACATGGATGCCGCCGCCGCCCATTGCCGGCGCGGCATCGGGGTGTGGGAGTGGGCCGGCAGCGCCGGCGCGCAGGAGCCGGACGCGGTGCTGGCCTGCGCCGGCGACGTTCCCACGCTCGAAGCGCTGGCGGCCGCGCAACTGCTGTACCAGCACTTCCCGGCCCTCAGGCTGCGCGTGATCAATGTGGTCGACCTGATGACCTTGCAGCCGCCGCATGCGCATCCGCACGGCTTGCCGGACCCGGAGTTCGATGCCCTGTTCACCGTCGACAAGCCGGTCGTGTTCGCCTATCACGGCTATCCGGCGCTGATCCACCGGCTCACCTACCGCCGCAGCAACCATGCCAACCTGCACGTGCACGGCTTCCGCGAGGAGGGCACGACCACGACCCCGTTCGACATGACGGTGCTCAACGGGATCGACCGCTTCCACCTGTTCGCCGCCATCGTCGAGCGGGTGGCGGCGCTGGCGCCCGCGCGCGCGGCGGCGCGCCAGTTCGTGGCCGCCAGGCTCGACGCGCACCGGCGCCATATCGAGCAATACGGCATCGACCTGCCGGAAATTCTCGACTGGCGCTGGAGCGGGCCGGGCGCCTAGCGCGCCTGGGATACCTCGCGCACCTGGACCCGGTCGCCGTCGCGCAGCTGGGCCGGCGGGTAGACGATCACTTGCGCGCCCTCGGCCAGGCCGTCGCGCACCCAAGCCTCGGCATCGTTGCGCCCGCCCAGGCGCAGCGGCGCCAGGTGCGCGCGGCCGTCGCGCACCAGGTACACGCCCATCCCGGTATTGTCGGCGCCGCTTTTTCCCGGCAGCGGAAACACGGCGCTGACCGGCACCTTGCGCACCTGGTCCAGGCTGGACGTGATGATGCGCACATTGACCCGGTAGGCCACTCCCAGGCCGGCGCCGCGCGCATCCGCGCCGGGCAGGTCGATCAAGACCCGCACCCGCTGTTCCTCGACCCCGAGCGCCGAGATTTTGGTGAAGGCGGCCGGCTCCACGCGCCGCACCCGGCCGTCCAGCGGCATGCCGCCCCAGCGGTCGATGCGCACCGGGGTGCCGGGACGGGCCAGGATGGCGTCGGCGGTGAGCAGTTCGGCCACCACCTCGAGCCGGTCCGGGTCGCCCAGTTCGAGCAGCGGCGCGCCCAGCGCGACCACCGCCTCGCTGGCCTGGATCACGCGCAGCACGCGCCCGCCGACCGGGGCGCGCACCGCGAACATGGCGTCGCCGCCCTGGCCGGTGCCGCCGTCCAGCGCCGCGCGCGCCTGCTCGGCTTCGTGCAGGGCGATCTGGCGCTGCGCGGCCGCGCCGTCGCGTTCCTGTTGCGCCGCCTGCGCCGCCAGCCGCTCTCTGTCGAGCCGGCTTGCAGCCACGAAGCCGGCCATTCCCAGCTGCTCGGCGCGCATAAAATCGTGCTGCGCCTGGCGCAGGGCGATCCCGGCGCGCTCGAGCGCGGCGCCGGCCGCCGCGACCTGGGCTTGCGCCGCAGCCAGCCGGGCTTGCTGCTGGCGGCGCGTGCGCTCGTCGAGCAGGGGCGCCCGCGCCGGGCGTAGCTGCGCCACCACGGCGCCGGCGGCCACCTGGTCGCCTTCGCGCAGGGCGATCCGCGCCAGCTGGCCGGCCAGCGGCGCCGACACCAGGTAGTGCTCGACCAGGCGGGTCTTGCCATCGTCTTCGACCGCGCTCTCGAAGTGGCCGCTGGCAACCAGCGCGGTTTCCACCGCGATCGGGCGCGGGGCGAAGGCCCATGCCAGCACGGCGGCCAGGGCGGCCGCCGATGCTCCTGTATAGATCCAGCGTCGTGCAAGCATATTACTCCCGGGTTTTAAGGACTTCGACCAGATTGAGGCGGTCGATATGGCGCCGCACCACCAGCGCGCTGGCCACGCCCGTGGCGAGCACGGCCAGCGCAGCCCATGCATAGGTGCTGGCCTGGATGACGAGCGGAAAATGCAGCTGGTCGGACTTCATCAGTTCGGCAATCAATCCCACCAGGCCCCGTCCCAGCAGCATGCCGAGCGGCAGGGCGAGCCCGATCACGATCGCCATTTCGCCGAGCAGCATGGCCGACACTTCGGCCCGGGTAAAGCCGAGCACGCGCAGGCTGGCCAGCTCCCAGGCGCGCTCGGACAAGGCGATGCGGGCATTGTTGTACACCACGCCGACCGCGATGATGACGGCGAAGGTGGTCAGGATCGTGCTCATGATGCGCACGTTGCGCGCGGTGATCTCTTCCATGTTGGCGAGCATGGTGTTCTTGCTCCAGGCGCCCGCGATGCGCGGCAGCGCCTTGCTCGCTTCCAGTACCCGGGCTTCCGCGCCCGGCTCGACCGACATCACGAAACCCGTGCTCAGGTCGCCTTCGGAGAGCAGGCGGTTCAGGGCGCGGCGTTCCATGTAGGCATTCAAGCCGAACATTTCATCGACCGTGGCCTGGAGCGGCACCAGCAGGGTGCGCGGGCGCCCTTCGAGCACCTCGATCCGGACCGGGTCGCCCGCTTTCAGGCCGAGCTTGTCGGCCAGGCGGTCGGTGAGCACCAGCCCGCGCCCCTCGAGCAGGGTTTCGCGCTGCGCCATGTCGACCACGCGGTACAGTTCCGGGCGCCCGGCGTAGCCGCGCAGGATGGTGCGTTCGCGGCGCTGGGCGTTGCCGATGCTGACGCTGGCATAGCGCAGCGACTCGACATGGCGCACGCCGGGCAGGCGCCGCAGCGCGAGCCGGACGCTGTCGTCGACCGGTTCGGCGGTCCACATGACGATGTCGCCGCGCAGCCCCAGGGTGAACTGGTTGTCGATCACCACGGCGATGGCGTCGCGGAAGAAATTGCCCATGATGATGATGGCCACGGCGGCGGCCACCCCGGCGCAGGCCATCAGGCTGCGCATGGGGCGCCGCTCCATATTGCGCAAGGTCATGCGCAAGGCCGGGCCGCCCGCCCTGATGCCGAGCCGTTCGAGCAGGGTGCGGCGAAAGTGGGCCGGCGCCGGCGCGCGCATCGCCTCGGCCGGGGCCAGGCGGGCGCTGGCCGCGATCGCGTGCAAGGTGCCGGCGCAAGCGGTGGCGATGCTGATCGCCGCGCTCAGCAACAGCAAGGCGGGCGCCAGGCGGTGCTCGAAGGTGGGGAAATGGAAGGACTCGGCGTACAGGCGGGTCAGCAGGTAGCCGAGTTGCTTGCCTACCGCGATGCCCAGCAGCAGTCCGGCGCCGACGATCAGCAGCACGAACTTGAGGTAGTGCGCGCTGATGGCCGCGTTGCCGTAGCCGAGCGCCTTGAGGGTGGCGATCTGTTCGCGCTGGGTCGAGACCATGCGCGCTACCACCACATTGAGCAGGAAGGCGGCCACGCCGAGAAAGATGGCGGGCAAGATCGTACCCATCACGCGCTGCTGCGCGATTTCGTTGCCCAGCATCGCGTGCGACACCTGTTCGCTGCGGGCGATGACGTCGCGCCCGCCGTAGGCCTGGAGCATGGCGCCGATGGCGGCCATGGCGGGCGGTGCCGGCGCACCCGGCGCCAGCGTGAAGGCGGCGCGGTTGAACCCGCCCTCCATGTCGTAGGCCGCCGCCAGCACCTCGCGCTCGACCCAGAACACGCCGAAGCCGCGCGCGTCGGGCATGCCCCACAGGCCGGCGAAAATGAATTCCGGGCTGTGCGCGATCCCGACCACCAGCAAGCTGCGCTGCTTGCCGTTGATCAGTGCGCGCAAGCGCGAGCCGGGGCGCAGTGCGCGCGCCTGGGCGAACGCTTCCGACACCAGCGCTTCGATCTCGGCGTCGGCGCGCACCGGGCCGGCCGCGCGCAGGGCGCGCCCGGCCGCCAGCGAGACCAGGTTCATGCGCGGCGGATGGCGCCGCTCGACCCCGATCAGTTGGCCGATCAGCGGTTCGGTGACGCCGGCCAGCTCGATCCGCACCACCTGTTCGATGCTGGTCTGGACATCGGCCACGCCCGGCGCCTCGCGCAGGCGCGCCGCCAGCGACAGGGGCGCGTTCTTGACGCCGGCGAACAGGTTGGCGAAGCGGGCGGAGGCGTAGAAGCGGTCGCGCGCCAGTTCCAGCGAATCGACCGCGGACAGGCTGGTGATGAAACCGCCGATCCCGCTGGCCACCACCAGCGCGATGGTCAGCGCCTGGCTCCACATGCGGCGCAGGTCGCGCAGCAGCTTGCGGTTCAGGACGCGCATGCGAATCGCGCCATGGGCCGCGCTACCATGCCAGTTGCGCCGGGCTGAGCTTATGGGTATTGCTGTCCACGCTCTGGATGGTGCCGTCGCCCAGCTTGACGACGCGGTCGGCCATGGCGGCGATCGCGGCATTGTGGGTGATCACGACCGTGGTGGTGCCCAGTTCGCGGTTGATGCGTTCGATGACGTCGAGCACCAGCTTGCCGGTGGCGTAGTCGAGCGCGCCGGTCGGTTCATCGCACAGCAGCACGGCGGGGCGCTTGACGATGGCGCGCGCGATGGCCACGCGCTGCTGCTCGCCGCCGGAGAGCTGGGATGGGAAGTGGTCGCTGCGGGCCGCCAGGCCGACCATGCCGACCGCCTCGTCGACCGGCATCGGGGCGCTGGCGATATCGGTCACCAGGGCCACGTTTTCGCGCACCGTCAGGCTGGGAATCAGGTTGTAGAACTGGAACACGAAGCCGACATGGCGGCGCCGGTACTCGGTCAGGCCGGCCTCGCCGGCGGCGCTGAGGTCTTGCTCACCGAACAGGACCTGGCCCGAGCTGGCGCTATCGAGTCCGCCGAGGATGTTGAGCAGGGTCGATTTGCCGCTGCCGGAAGCGCCCAGCAAGACGATGAATTCGCCGTGCCCGATGTCCAGGTCGACATCGCGCAAGGCGCGCACCGCCAGCTCGCCGGCGCCGTAGGTTTTGCACAGGCGGCGGATGCGAAACACGGGAAGCGCGGCCGCGTCCGCATGCTCAGGGCTCACGCCGGGTCTCCGCCGCGCGCGCTGTGCTTGACATGAACCGTGATTGACATGCTTGTCCCTGATGGCGTGGATGGATCGGCATCGACCGCAGGCGCCGCGCGGCCATGCGATAAATGATGTGCCTCAGGACGTGGCCCGAAAACCTTGACAGCAGCCGCTGTCAGTGCGGCACGGGCGGGCCCTGCTTTTCGAGCGCTTCCTGGCAGGCCAGGCACATGCGCGCCGCCGGCTGCGCACGCAGCCGGGGTAGCGCGATGGGCTCGCCGCACCCTGCGCAGCCGCCGTAGGCGTCGCCGGCGATGCGCCCGAGCGCGTAGTCGAGGGCTTCGAGGTCGGCCAGTTCGAGCTGCAACTGCCCGATGTCGGTGTCGCCCAGCAAGTCCGCCTCGGCCTGCTCGCGCACGTCCGCGAAATGATTGGCCAGCGCCAGCTGGTCCGGGTCGCCGCCCTGGTGCAGGCGCTGGCGGATGGCGGCCAGCACGGCCTCGCGCTGGCCGCGCAGTTGCGCGTCGAACTGCTTGATGTCGTCGTCGGTGAGGTGCTGCAAGAGAGGCTCCAGGAAAAGGATCGGCGTGCCGGGCGCACGATGACAGTCACTGTACTGGCGGGCGCGCCCAAAGTCAGCCCGGCTGCTTGATGCACATCAAATTACTATGCAACTGTACAAGCGAAGACGTGCACGGGCGATGGCGGCGCCGGCATGCCGCTCGCGCAAAAGGGTGGCGCCGGGTATCATGGGCACCGCCCCGGCAGGTGGCGTTCACGACAAGGAGTAGCCCATGAAACCAAGCAATCGCCGGCACTTGCAGGGTGCCGGCGCCCGGCCGGCGCGGGGCGCGTCCGTCCGGCGCAGCCGGTCCCGCCCATGGCGCTGACGATGGCGGCGCTGACCGGGATGGCGGTCGCCACCGGCTGCGGCTTGCTGATCGGGATCGACCGCGAACGGCGCAAGGGCAGCGGGCCGGCGCGCGCCTATGCCGGCGTGCGCAGCTTCGCGCTGGCTTCCTTCAGCGGCGCGCTGGCGCAAGCGCTGGGCGGCGCCCTGGTGCTGGTGGCCGGGCTGCTGGTGGTGGCCCTGAGCGTGGCCGCTTACTGGCGCGAGCGTTCGGACGACCCCGGCGTGACCACCGAACTGGCGCTGTTCCTGAGCTTCCTGCTGGGGGTCGCGGCGATCGACAATCCGCGCGTGGCGGCCGGCGCCGCCGTCGTGGTCGCGCTGCTGCTGCACCTGCGCGGCCCGCTGCATCACTTCGCGCGCACCACCCTGACCGGGCCCGAAGTGCGCGATGCCCTGTTTTTCGCCGGCGCGGCGCTGGTGGTCTGGCCCTTGCTGCCCGACGCCGGCAGCGCGTGGCTGCTGGGCGTGAACCCGAAAACCCTGTGGTCGCTGGTGATCCTGATCATGGGCATCCAGGCCGCCGCGCACATCGGCCTGCGCCTGGCCGGGCCGCGCCTGGGACTGGCCATGTCGGGCTTCGCGGGCGGCTTTGTCTCCAGCGTGGCGACCATCACCGCCATGGGCGTGCGCTGCCGCAAGGAGCCGGACTTGCGCCAGGCCTGCGTGGCGGCGGCCTTGCTGTCGAATGTCGCCACCTTCACGCTGCTGTGGGTCGTCGCCATCACCGTCGCGCCGGCCCATCTGCGCCAGCTGGCGCCGGTGCTGGGAAGCGCGCTGTGCGCGGCGCTGGCGGTAGGCGCGCTGAGCCTGGCGGGGCAGAAGGGCGGCGCGCCCGCCACGCCGGCCCCTGGCCGGGTGTTCGACATCCGCCAGGCAGCGCTGTTCGCGGTGCTGCTCAGCGCGGCGACATCGGCACTGGCCTGGCTCAATGCGCAGTTCGGCAGTGGCGCGCTGCTCAGCGGCACCGCGCTGGCCGGTTTTTTCGACCTGCACGCCGCCGCCGGCTCGGCCCTGTCGCTGCTGGGCGGCGGCAACGTCACGCCGCGTGCCGCCCTGCTGGCCGTGCTGCTCGCGGTCACCGCCAATATGATCAGCAAGGCGGCCGGCGCCCTGGCCGGCGGCCGCCAGTTTGCGGTGCGCGTCAATGCCAGCCTGTTGCTGGTATTGCTGGCGGCCTGGCTGCCGTTCTGGCTGCTGGTCCCATGATGCGCGCATGCCACCACGGGGGCGACCCTACATGTGGAAATGCATGATCGTTTGCCACAAGCCGATGTCGGCCTCGTCCATGCGGCGCATGTGCGGCGTGATCCTGGCGAGGATGGCTTTCACCGGCACCGGGTCGAGGTCGAGCCAGGCCGTGGCGCTGCGCCTGACCTCGTCGTCGACGCAGCTGTCCATGAAGTACAGCAGGGCGCTCTTCAATTCGGCCTGGTTCATGGCGCCATGGTCAATGCGCCATCCACAGCGGTATCGGTGACGAGCGCAGCGCCGTGCGGGTCGTGCCGCCGAGCACGAATTCGCGGAAACGGGAGTGGCCGAAGGCGCCCATGACGATCAGGTCGGCACCTTTGGCGGCAGCGAACGACAACAGCGACTCGCCATCGTCGTCGCCGCCACGGACCACATTCACGTCGACCTTGACCCCGTGCCGCGCCAGGAACAGCGCGATGTCGGCGCCCGGCTCCTCGCCGTACCGATCCGGGCGGTCGCTGCCGGCGACGACGACCAGGTCCACTTGCGCGGCAGCGCGCAGCAGGGGCAGCGCGCTGGTGATGGCACGCACCGCCTCGGCGCTGCCGTTCCATGCCACGGTCACGCGTTGGCCGATCGCGCCGATGGCGCCGGCGGCCGGCAGCACCAGCACCGGCCGGGCACAGTGGAGCAGGACGTACTCGGTGACATCGTGGCGCGCGAACGGACGCGGATCGCCCGCCGCCGGCGGGCTGACCACCAGCAGGTCGGCGTACCTGGCTTGCAGGCACAGGCCGGCCCCGACTTCCTCGTCGACCAGCAGCCGCTCCGGCGCGTTCACCCCCGCCCGGCGCGCGACGCTGTCGAACAGGTCCAGCGAACGCTCGGCCTCGGCACGGATTTCCGCGACCGGGAAGGCGATCGGGGGCATGCCCGCATCCATCGCGCTGAGCGGAAACATGAACGCCGACAGTCCGGTCGGCGCAACACCCGTCAGATGGGCGTCGTTCGCGATGGCGAGGCGCGCGGCGGCTTCCACGCGCGCGCCCAGGCGGGGACTTGCGTCGACATGGACCAGGATGGTTTTGTACATTGTCAGCTCCTTGGAAAGTGGACAGGTCAGCGCATCGAATTTACGCCCTGCCACTCGAATTGCCACTTGATGTGCATCAAGCCGTGTAACATTTGTGGCCATGACGCTCATAAAACGAAACAAGGTGCCGCTATCGGCCTGGCTGATGCGCGTGTCCGGCCTGCTCATGTCCCCCCCGGCCATAGCCATGGTCCCCCCGCGCCCCTTCATCAATGAGGTGACATCGTTTTCGATATTTCCTAACGGATGTGCAGATGACGACCTTAACCCCGCACGCTTACCGCAGCCGCGATGGGGGACTGCATTGGGAGGACGAAGGCTTCCGGTTTGGTTCATGGCGTATTGTCGGGGCGAATGAGGAGCTGCATACGACGCTGCGCGGGGATGGGCCGTTCGATCCGCGGCGCGACCGTATCGCCGTGCCGAGCGGCACTTACGGCGCCATCGGCAACAAGTACTATTTCTGTTTTTCCAAGAGGATTTATGTCAGCGCGAACAAGGGCCTGAGCTGGTATGCGCACGGGACGTTTCCTGAAAAAGCGATCCTATGCAGCGCCTTTCACGCACTTTCCGGGCAATTGTTCGTGGGGACCGAGCGCGGATTGTTTCGCGCCGGACCCGCTGCGGACAATTGGCAGCTGGTTGAGCCGCTAGGGACAAGACAGGTCCGTCGGCTGTTCGGCGGACCAGGGGGTGAATTCTACGTTAATGTGCTGGGGGATAAATATAATGGCCACAGTCATGTCAGCCAAGACGGCGGAAAGAGCTGGGCCCCAATTTCCTTTCCTCAGGCAATATCGCCCAGCCCCGGATACCAGCTGGTCGGTATCGTGGGAACGGTGCTGTTTGCCACTGAGCAGGGAAATTTGATCAGCAGCGACAATGGCGGTGTCACCTGGAGCGCGCCGCATGAGGGAGTGGGCAGCCCGAGCGATGAATCCGGACGTTACCTTCACGAAATTCGTGGCGTGGTGGACGGCGGCGACGGTGTTCAGTATGCCTATACACAGCGCTCTGTGTTCAAACGAACGACGCCGGACGGACAGTGGGAGCGCTTATTGCTGAAATCGCTTGATCTGCCCTGACGGCAGCGTCTATCCGCCGCTGAAATATCTTGTTGAAATGATCACCGGGAAGGACATTGGCTACGATGCGTACGCCACCCGCATTGCGGTCTACCTCGACAACACCTTGGTCGCGCGCTTCGACAACACCAGGAGCAGCGCCCTGACCTGGCAGCATGCAGTCGCCCGGTTCACCGGCAACGGTGGCAGGCGGACGATACGCATCGTTACCGACGCCGCCGATCGCTGCCAGTCGGCACGCTGATCAGCGCTGGCGTGCGCTGGCGATCAAACCGCCTGCCACGTTCGGCGGCAAGCGCGGTGGAAACGTCGAACGGCAGCAACGCGGTGATCCATCAAAATATCGTCGTGCAAGTTGAAGCCACGGCGCAGGCACCGATGCTGACATTGGCGCCAGGCCTGGCCCCGCTCAGCCGTTCCCTGGTCGACACCAGTTGGCTCAGGTAAACAGTACTGAACTGAGCAATGGTTCGACGGCCAGTGTCACCCGCGCCATTTCGGGGCTCAATGCCATTGTCAGTTGAAGTTGACTTCGGCTGCCATGTCCGCTACCGCTGTGTGTGCATGATTTCATCGTGACCTGGACTTGCCCGGCGCATCGAAGTGATCAGCTTCAAGCGGATTCATGTGATCCCCTTGGCTAACGAGGCGGTGGACGTCGCGTGGGTGCAAAAGGAGATGGAACGCGGCGTTTCGGCCACGTCCAGCCCGACGCGCGATTTGAACCTGCTAGCCTTCTTCGTCGACCAGCGACACCAGCTCGATCAGCACGGTAATGGCTGCGGCGGTCAGGCGGGCTAACCTGCCCACACGTTCTTCCTGAGGGGTATCGAGCACGCACGGCGCGCGTACCCCCGCATGTCGCCGGAATAGGAATTCGATGTCCATGTGCCACCCGGTCGGTGAAGCACATCGCCGGCATTTTGCAATAGTGCGAAGGATCGCCCGATGCACGGCCTGCCAGATCAGCCACTGCGGGGACGCAAAGGCGGCGCTTGGCCTCGCTCTCAGCCTGGCATGGGAATCGATATCTACAACAAAATTCCCGCACGGAACTCAATTTCGCCTAAAAGATATATTTTACTCAATCTCCGTATTGAGAATCATTTACATTTGAGGTAAGATGCGGCCGTCTCCCCAGTCCCACGGGCGAGTTGAAAGCCAGTATGCCGTTCGCCTTTGCCCTGATCCTGACACTGTTGTCCGCCGTGTGCTGCAATTTCAGCACGTCCCGGGCCGAACCACGCTTGCCGGCCATGCTGGGCTGCGCGCTGGGAGCGGCGCCGCTGCCGCTGGCGGTCGCCATCCTCGGCGCGCAGGCGAGCACCTTCACGGCCATCCTGACGGTGCTGATCGTCTGGATGATTGCCTTGCCGGCCGTCGGCGTGCTGCGCGCGCTGCGCAAGGCCCGCGCGGGGAGGGCGCATGGCTAAGGACACCACACAACGCGACCAGGTCCTGCTGCATAACGGCGTGCTGGCGCTGGTCTTGGGATACCCGCTGGCGATCGCCCTGAGCGGCGTGCTGCACCGGCTGATGCAGTGGCTGGACGCCGGCCCGGTGGCCGGGCAACTGGCCATGTGGGTGGTGTATCCGCTGTGGGTCGGCGTGATCGCCCTGGTCTTCCTGGTGCCCAGCAAGCGCGCCTGCTGGACCTGGCTGGCACTGGCCAACGCGCTGGCCGCCGGCGCCTTCTACCTCATGGCGCTGGCCGGTGGGAGTGCCGCATGAAGCCGGAAATCGTGCGCACCTATAAAGTGGTGCATACCTGGGTCGGCATCGCCAGCGGCGTGATGCTGTTCATCGCCTTTTACGCCGGCGCGTTCACCATGTTCAAGCCGGAGATCGGGCGCTGGGCCGAGGCCATCCCGAGCGCGCAACAGGGCGCCAGTTCGCCAATCGATGCGCTGGCCCGGGCATTTTTCGCCACGCGCGGCGACGCCATCGGCAGCGCGGTGCTGGAGCTCGACCGCGAGCGTCCGGGTTTCGGCCGCATGCGCTATGCCGACCAGCAGGGCGCCAGCTGGCAGGTGACGCTCGACGATGGCGGCCGGCTGCACACCAGCGCCGCGCAAACCGCGCCGGCCGGCCACTTTGTCGACGAGGTGCACCGCAACGGCGGCCTGCCGCTGGCCGGCGCCGTGGCCGAGCCGATCATCGGCGTCGTGGCGCTGCTGTACGCGCTGGCGCTCATTTCCGGCGTGGTCATCCTGCTGCCCTCGCTGGTCAAGGATTTGCTGCTGCTGAGGATTACCGCCAACGTCAAGCGCTTCTGGCTCGACGCGCACAACCTGATCGGCATCACCAGCCTGCCGTTCCACCTGGTCATTGCCCTGACCACGGCCGGCTTCTGCCTGCACGACTGGGTCTATGACACCCAGGACGCCACCATTCACGCCATCGGCAAGCCAGCCGGAGCGGCGCCGGGCGCCAAGGGCAAGGCTGCGCCCGGCGCCAGCGCGAACTGGGTGCCGCCATCGACCCTGCTGGCCAGTGCGCAGGCGCGCTCCGCCAGCTTCACGCCGACCGAACTGACCTACCGCGGCCTGAACAGCCCGAAACCGCAAGTGAACATGGGCGGCGAAGACTGGAGCGGCCACATGCGCGCCCCGCGCGCCGGTTTCATGAACTTCAATCCCGTCACCGGTCAGATGAACAAGGGCATCAGCCTGCTGCCGCACCAGCAAACCAATTGGGAAGCGAGCCTGTCGGCCATCTTCTCACTGCACTTCGGCAGTTTTGGCGGAGTGCCGGTGCGCCTGGCGTATGCCGTGCTGGGCGTGCTGGGCGCGATCCTGTTCTACACCGGCAACCTGCTGTGGATCGAATCGCGGCTGAAAAAGAACCGCCAGCTGGCCGTTCCGCTCGCACAGCCGCGCCACGTGCGCTGGGTGGCCGCGCTGACGGTCGGGCTGTGCCTGGGCGCCGTCATCGGCCTGCCGCTGGGCCTGGTGGCGCTGCGCTGGCAAGCCAGCCTGGGCGTCGGTCTGTCCGGCATCGGCCTGTCCGTCTTCAATACCGCGCTCGCCATCGGCCTGCTGGCGGCGCTGGTGAAGGGCGCGGCCTGGGCCGGCTACCGGCTGACCTTCGCCGCCGCGCTGGCGACCCTGCTGGTGCCCGTCACCAGCCTGCTGGCGGCCGTGTTCCCCGGCCTGCCGATCGGCAAGCCGTACGTCAGCGATTACCTGTTCATCGACGCCCTGTCGCTGCTCGGCGGCGTGCTGCTGCTGTGGATGGCGGCGCGCGTGCGCCGGCGCGGCCGCTCCGGCGAGCTGCACAGCGTCTGGCGCGAGCCGGCACCGCTGGCGCTGTCCCCGCAAACGAATTCAAGCCAAATACCTTCTAACCAAATGGAGCAAATGTAATGCGAGTTGTCCCTGTGTGTGCTTTCCGTGCAATTCCCATGGCCTGTATGACCATGATCGCCACCATGGCCCTGCCGGCCATGGCCCAGGCGCCTGTCGAAACCATGAAGGAAATCACTGTCAAGGCCGCTGCTGAAACAGCCGACAGCCTTCCAGCGGCCGCGCCCGGCGGCAAAGTGGCCAAGGGCGCCCGTCTCGGCGTACTCGGCAACGTGAGCGTGATGGACACCCCGTTCAACATCACCGCCTACACCTCCCAGACCATTGCCGACCAGCAGGCCCAGACCATCGCCGCCGTGCTCAAGAACGACCCGTCGGTACGCACCACCACCAACGAAGGCCACATCGTCGAGAACTTTAACATTCGCGGTTTTGGCGTGAGTGCGGGTTCGATGGCGATCAATGGCGCGTACGGCCTGGCGCCTGAGCAAAACACCCCGACCGAACTGTTCGAGCGCGTCGAAGTGCTCAAGGGTCCCGGCGCGATGATGATGGGCCTGCCGCCAGCGGGCGACGTGGGCGGCGCGGTCAACCTGGTGCCCAAGCGCGCCGGCGCCACCCCGCTGACGCGCGTGACGACCTCGGTGTCGAGCAAATCGAACGTCGGCGTGCATGCCGACGTGGCGCGCCGCTTCGGCGCGGACCAGGCCCTGGGCGTGCGCGTCAACGGCGTGCTGTCCGGCGGCAAAACCTGGCTCGACCACCAGACCAAGAAGCGCGAGATCGGCCATGTGGCCGTGGACTACCAGGGCAAGGGCTGGAACGTCGACATGGACGCCTATTCGCTGACCAACAAGGTGCGCAAGGGCGCGCCGATGCAGCCGATCATCACCGGCTGGACCAGCGTGCCGAAAGCGCCGCATGGCTCGACCAACTTCTTTTACGGCGAAGATGTGTACGGCAACACCGAAACCCAGGGCTTGATCGTGCGCGGCCAGGTCGAACTCGGCGCTGGCTGGAGCGCGTTCGCCTCGGCCGGTACCGCCAAGCACGCGTACGACGGCTTCATCTTCGGCACCCGTCCGGTGCTGCCGGTGTCGGGCGGCGACAGCGGCAAGGCCACCGGCACGGCCTACAACTCGTGGGGCGAGTACGAAACCACCACCTTCGAGACGGGCGTGCGCGGCCAGTTCGCCACCGGCGCCATCGCGCACAAGGTGACCGTGGCAGCCAATGTCATGAATTACGAAGGCGGCAGCCGCGGCAACGGCACCGCGCCGATCGTCAGCAACATCTACAACCCGACCCCGATCACCATGCCGGCCGGGAAGGACGCATCGACCTACACCCAGTTCAACGACGATGTAATGACGGCGGTCAGCGCGGCTGATTCGATGTGGTTCGCTGACGGCAAGCTGCAGCTCACCATCGGCGCACGCGCCCAGAAGGTGCACCAGAAGCTGAGCAACTACGAGGAAACCGCCGTCACGCCGCTGGCCGGCGTGGTGGTCAAGCCGTGGGGCGAGAATGTGTCCCTGTACGCCAACTACGTCGAAGGCCTGAGCGCCGGCACCACCGTCAAGGCGCCGTATGCCAACGAAGGTGAAACGTTCAAGCCGTACAAGTCCAAACAGGCCGAAGCTGGCGTGAAATGGGCGATGAATACGCTCACCCAGACCTTGAGCCTGTTCCAGATCAGCAAACCGGCGCTGATCGAAACGAACAACCGCATGACGACCGACGGCGAGCAGCGCAACCGTGGCGTGGAGTGGAATGTGTTCGGCAAGGCCGGCAAGGACATCACCTTGCTCGGTGGCGTCGCGTACACCAAGGCCGAGCAGACCAAGACCGCCAAGGGCATCAACCAGGGCAAGGCGCAATTTGGTATTCCGCGCCTGACGGCCAACATCGGCGTCGATTACGCGGTGGCGGCGGTACCGGGGCTGGAACTGAGTTCGCGCGTGAACTACACAGGTTCGCAGTGGCTGGCGTCGGACAATTCCCTGAAGCTCGATTCGTGGACGACGCTGGACCTGGGCGCGCGTTACGCGACGCGCTTTGGCGCAATGCCTGTGGTGCTGCGTGCCTACGTGACCAATGTGGCCGACAAGGAGTACTTTGAAAGCGCGTGGGGAACGGGGCGCGTGAACCTGGGCGCACCGCGCGCCGTGCGTTTGTCGGCCGCGTTCGATTTCTGATAACGTATGCTGGTGCCACGCCCTGTTGCCGTCTGGTAGACGGCAACAGGGCGTGGCCAGGTAGTCAGGCCCGCCATGCAGCGGGCCTTTTTGCATGTTATCTATCCTCAGTCGAAAGGGCCGGCGCCCTGGATGCGAAAATCGAGTTTGTCAAAAACTGGTCGGATGACGACATGTCGCAATTGACGATATCGATCTGCGACGGCACGTCCCGTTTCCGTCACGAGGTGTATGTCGGCCATCAGCGCTTGCGCGATGCCGTGCGCGCACTGGATGGTTTCAAGGACGACGTGTACGGCGGAGTGTATGACCTGCGTTTCGGCGTCGTCGGCCCTGCCTATGCCGCAGGCGCGTTCCATGCGCGCTTTCACTTCGATCAACATGCGGACCTGCTCATCACGGTGCATGCGCAATCGCGGTTCGTCGCGTTCCCCGTCAACGAAGTGGCAAGTGAGGTAACGCTTTACCTCACGGCGCTGCCCAGCCAGCTCGACGATTTTGTCCGGGCCTTGCGCGCCGTGAGCGATGGCCATGCCGATAGCGCCACCCTGGACGCCACCGGGCCCTGTTATCGACACTGCGGGCCCTGCCGGCACGAGGCTGTTGGCGAGTGCGGGTTCCAGCTTCTCCCGTTTCCTTTTCATCAGAAAATCACCAGCAACGCCAGATTCAGCATTGCCGCCACCTATCAAGAAAGAATTTCATGCGCCCTCTGTACTCCCTCATACCCTTGCTGTTTGGCATGCCTATGGCCATGGCTGCCATCCCCGTGGACATTCACGTTCCAGCCAATGTCCAAGCCTGTACGAATGCGATACCATGCCCAGTAGCAATCCTTAGCCCGGGATATGGATTTTCTGGTTCGGATTACTCCTTCGTCACCAACTATCTTAACGGCAAGGGTTACTTGGTTGTCGCCCTGCAAGACAGTGCCGGCGGCGTGAAAATGGACCCGAACGCCCCAGTGGCGAAGCAAGTACAAGCATTGGCCCGGGTGGCCTCGCAGTCGATCTCCACCGTGATCGACGACATCGCGCTACGGTATCCCCAGTTCGATTGGCGACACCTGCTCCTCGTCGGGCACTCCCTTGGTGGAGACAGTTCGGCTCAGTTCGCCGCTGACTACCCGAACCGGGTTTCCGGCTTGATCAGCCTGGACAGCCGGCGGGTCGCGTTGCCCCGTTCAGCTGGTATCCACGTCCTGACAATTCGTGCCAGCGACACCACTGCGGATCCCGCTGTCCTGCCGAACGAGGAAGAGCGGAGCCGCTACGGTACCTGCGTGGTCCGCATCGAAGGCTCCCGCCACAACGATATGCACGATGCTGGCAGTGAACAACTCAAGGCCAGAATGACATCCGCCATCGATACTTTCCTCGCTCCAGCGCCGTATCCGAAATACGCCTGTGGCCAAGACTCCAAGCTGGAATGACGGGCGCCCAGTGCGGGAGCGTGGCATGGCATCGATGCCTGCTCCCTCCTGTGTTGGAGGTACGTCGAGAGCTTTGCTCAGGCGCGCTTCATCGCCGCCACCGCGAGCCCTGGGCGCCTACGCCTGGATGTACACGAACTCCCCATGCGCAACCCCGACCTCGATGTCGGCCAGCGCGCTGCCTTCCATGGTCCGGGTGAGGAACTGGCGGCTGATATCGGGCAGCATCGAGTTGGTCAGGATCGCATCGATCATGCGGCCGCCCGACTCGCTCTCGGTACAGCGCAGCGTCACCAGCTCGACCACCGCATCGCTGTACCCGAACCGGATCCCGTAACGCTGCTCGACCCGCGCCTTGATGCGGTCCAGCTGCAAGCGGATGATCTGCTCCAGCATGGCCGGCGCCAGCGGATAATAGGGAATGCTCACCAGCCTGCCCAGCAGCGCCGGCGGGAACACGTGCAGCAGCGGGCCGCGCAGCGCCGCCGCCATCGCATCCGGGGTGGGCCTGGCGGCGCCGTCGCGGCAAAGCTGCGCGATCACGTCGGTGCCGGCATTGGTGGTCAGGATGATCAGCGTATTCCTGAAATCGATGACGCGGCCTTCGCCGTCTTCCATATAACCCTTGTCGAACACCTGGAAGAACATTTCGTGCACATCGGGGTGGGCTTTCTCGATTTCGTCGAGCAGTACCACGGAGTAGGGCTTGCGCCGCACCGCCTCGGTCAGCACGCCGCCTTCGCCGTAGCCCACATAGCCCGGCGGCGCGCCCTTGAGCGTGGACGCGGTATGCGCCTCCTGGAACTCGCTCATGTTGATCGAGATGAGATTGTGCTCGCCGCCGTACAGGGCCTCGGCCAGGGCCAGCGCGGTTTCGGTCTTGCCCACGCCCGAGGTCCCGGCCAGCATGAACACGCCAATCGGCTTGTTCGGGTTATCCAGCCCGGCGCGCGAAGTCTGGATGCGCCGCGCGATCATGTCCATCGCATGATCCTGCCCGATCACCCGGCGCGCCAGCACGGCCGCGATGCCCAGCGTCGTCTCGACGTCGTTTTTTGCCATCCGCCCGACTGGAATGCCGGTCCAGTCGCCCACCACAGCGGCGACGGCCTGGTAGTCCACCGTCGGCAAGATCAGCGGCTGCTCGCCCTGCACGGTCGTGAGCTCCTGTTGCAGCGCCTTGAGCTGCGCCGTCATCGCATCGCGTTCATTCTCTCCGGATGGTTGCGCGGCGCCGTCGCGCAAGGTGGCGCGCAGGGCCAGCAGCCGGTCGACCAGCGCGCGTTCGGCGCCCCAGCGTGCCTCCAGCGCCGCCAGCCGATCCCGTTCGAGGCCGAGCAGGTCGTTGGCGCAGTTGGCGCGCATGCCAGTGTCGATGCCGATGGCGCGCTCGCGGCCCACGATGGCCAGTTCCGTCTCCAGCGCTTCGATGCGGCGGCGGCTGTCGTCCACCGCCGCCGGCGTTGCGTGCAGGCTCACCGCCACGCGCGCGCAGGCCGTGTCGAGCAGGCTGACGCACTTGTCGGGCAGCTGGCGCGCCGGAATGTAGCGGTGCGACAGCTTGACCGCCGCCTCGAGCGCCTCGTCCAGGATCTGCACCCGGTGGTGCGCTTCCATGGTTGCGGCCACGCCGCGCATCATCAGCAGCGCGCGCGCCTCGTCCGGCTGGTCGACCTGCACCATCTGGAAGCGCCGCGTCAGGGCCGGGTCCTTTTCGATATGCTTCTTGTACTCGGCAAAGGTGGTCGCGCCGATGGTGCGCAGGGTGCCGCGCGCCAGGGCGGGTTTGAGCAGGTTGGCGGCGTCGCCGGTGCCGGCCGCGCCGCCCGCGCCGACCAGCGTGTGCGTCTCGTCGATGAACAGGATGACCGGTTTGGCGCTGCCCTGGACCTCGTCGATGACGGCGCGCAGGCGCTGCTCGAATTCGCCCTTCATGCTGGCGCCGGCCTGCAACAGGCCGATGTCGAGCATCAACAACTGCACATCCTTCAGCGCCGGCGGCACGTCGCCGCGCGCGATGCGCTGGGCGAAGCCTTCCACCACGGCGGTCTTGCCGACACCGGCCTCGCCGACCAGGATGGGATTGTTCTGGCGCCGCCGCATGAGGATGTCGACCAGTTGGCGGATCTCGTTGTCGCGCCCGACGATCGGGTCCATCTTGCCGTCGCGCGCCTGCGCGGTCAGGTCGACGGTGAATTTTTTCAGCGCTTCGTGCTTGCCCAAGGGGCCGGGCGCGATGGCGCCGCTGGCCACGCCCGGCGCCACGTCCACGCCATTGCTGGTGGTGAGGTGCGCCTCCGGCGACTGCGCCAGCAGGCTTGCGAAGGCATCGGCCAGGTCGTCGGCGCGCAGCTTGTCGAACTGGCTGGAGATGGCCAGCAGCGCGTGGCGCAGGTTGGCGGTCTTGAGCATGCCGATGAGCAGGTGGCCGGAGCGGATGTGCGTGTCGCCGAACAGCAGCGTGCCGTAGACCCAGGCCCGTTCCACCGCCTCGTCGAGCCGGGACGACAGGTCCGTCACCGACGTGGCGCCGCGCGGCAGCCGGTCCAGCGCCGCCGTCACGTCGCGTGCCAGGGCCGCCGCATCGAGATCGTCGTGTTCCACGATGCGGCGCAGGTCGCAGTCCTGCTGCAGCAGCTGATGCAGCCAGTGGACCAGTTCCACGTAGGGGTTGCCGCGCAATTTGCAGAACACGGTACTGCTCTCGATCGCCCGGTAGCACAGGGAATTGAGCTTGCCAAACAAGGCAACGCGGCTGATGTCGGCCATGAATTTTCCTTCGTCGGAGTCAGCCCGCGCGGGGCTGGGGGTTGATAAGCAGTTGATCAGGATCATGCAGGGGCGTGGCGCTGGTGACATAGCTGGTCCAGCCCAGGCGCGTGGCCGCACCCAGGCGCAGGCCCGGCACCTCGTCCCTGGCGAGGATCAGGCGCACGTCCCAGTCGGGCACCGTGCCGGCGTACAGCCTGACCCAGTCGGACAGGCGCCGCATGCTGTCGCCGCCCGGGAGCATGCGTTGGTAATCGTGCAGCGACAGGGGACCGAATACGATGCGGAATTTGTGCTGGCAATCCCACACCTGGCGCCCGAGCACTGTCGACTGCCCCAGGCGGTTGCCGCGTTCGGGCGCGCCGATGCGGGTCTGGCTGTCGTCCGGCAGCGGCATCCAGTGGCCGACGAACTGCTCGATCCGGACCGGCAGGCCGAAATAGTCGTGCAACAGCGTCACCAGGCCGGCCGCCGGACGCGCGCGATTGGCCAGCAGGCCGGCCGCGTGCAGCTTGGCGGCGTCGTCGATGCTGTCGCGCCCCTTCATGGCGGGTGAACCGATGCCGCACAAGCTGCCGACATAATCGGCAAAGCGGTCGCTCTGCGGCCGGTCGAAACCGACCACCGGTTCGGCGCAGGCGCGGGCGCGGTAGAACAGGGCGAGCATCCGGTGATGAAACAGGTCGGCAAACGCCGCCAGGGTGGTATCGCCAGCATTGCGCGCGCGCTCGCGCGCGTGCTCGGTCAGGTGCAGGGGCAGGGCGCCGCCGGGACCGAACATGCCAAAGAAATTGACGGACAGGCGAGGCAGCACGCGCGCACCCGCCGGAACGTAGGCGCCGACGGCGCTCGCCTGGAATGTCAGCACCGGGTCCTGGCCGAAGCGCACCGCGTCGTCGCCGGCGCGCAGCGAGGCGCCGATGCGCGGCTTGTGTGGATGGGCGTTTTCGATCAGGCGCAGGATCTGGAAGAACTCCATCCCGCGTACGCCCGCCTGCAACCGGGCGTCGAGCGCTACAGGATCGCGCATACGCCGCTGCTGGCGGGCCAGCGCATGATCTCCCCGCGCGCCACGGTGCGAATGACCGTTTCGGTGAACGAATTGATCGACACATACTGGGCAAAAAAGCGGTTCAGCACCGCGCCGAGCAGGAAGGCGCCGCTGCCCTCGAATGCGGCGTCGTCCAGCGTCACCGTGATTTGCAGGCCGCGGCCGAAGGCGATGGGGCCGGGCGCGGACAGGCGCCGCGTGACGGTGGCCGTGCTCGCCGAACGCAGGCCCTCGATCTGGCGCTGGCCTTGCAGGTCGCCCGGCTGGCAGTACAGCGACAGCAGTTCGCGCAAGGCGACGGCGCCATGTTCGGGATCGCTGTCGACCAGCGACAGGTAGTTCAGCGACAGGTGGTTCATCAGGCGCCAGGTGGTGCTGCCTTCGGCGAACGAGGGAAACGGCCGGCTTGGCCCGGCCACCACACGCGCCGCCGTCAGCGGCGCATCGGTATCGGCCACCAGGTCGGTTTTCCCGAGCCCCAGCGGCATCGACAGCGGCAGGTCGCGGTTGGTGCACCACAAGGTCAGTCCGAGCTGGCGCAGGTCGGCGCGGTAGGGCGCCTCGGCCGCATCGACAATCGCGATGTACGTTTCGCTGCCGATGTAGCTGGAACGTGGCCCATGCTGCTGTTGGCGCTGCGACAGGGTACGCCTTTCGCGCCGGATCTGGAAGTATGCGCGGCCCTCGCCGCCGCCATCCTTGGCGCAGTAGAAGGGCAGGAAGGCCTGCCCGGCGCCGACACCGCTGCCGTACCCGGTGACGCGCTCGATGTGGTGCACTTCGTAGTCGAGCGGGCGGGTGCGGTCGACCAGCACGTGGTATTCGAACTTGTCGTCGGCCAGGTTGATGCGGTCGGCGCGGCGTGGGAACAGGTTGGCGGCCGGCGTGCAATTGAGCGCGAAGTGGCTGGCGTCGAGCGCTTGCTCAAGGTGGGCGTCGGTCCGGTTGAGCAGCACGATGATTTCGATTTCAGTGTCGTCGCAGGAGCGCAGCGTGCCTTGCAGCTGGCCGATCTCGACGAAGTGATAGCGCTGCGGGAAGGCGAAATACTCGCGCAGCAGGCGAAAGCCGTCGAAACTGCGGCCGCTGCCCGGCAGCAGCGCCTCGTCTTCTTCCATTCCCAGCGGGCGTAACGCACTTTTGGGCAACAGTTTGTGCCAGCGCGCCGGGCGGGTAGTGGGCAGCACGAGGATGCCCTCGATCCCGGCCAGCATCGCTTCGTGAATGCGGGCCGGCATGGCGTCGCTGCCGCGCAGATGCAGCGCCAGGGTGTCGAGCGCCAGGTCCTTGAAAGCGATGCCGCCCGTGGTGCGCAGGCGCAGGCGGATGCCGGCCTTGACGCCGGCCGGCAGAGCCACCTCGGGCATGCCGCTGTGCGTGAAAAAATTCGCGGCCACCAGTTCGATCGGCCACAGGGTCAGCGCATGGGCACTGCGGTATTCGCAGGCGGTGGCGTCGCCCTTGCCAAGCACGCTGCGCATGGGGGTGCCGCGCGCCACCGTCACGCCGGCGGCCAGGGCAGGGTGCGACAGGTCGGGCTGCATCTGCACCACCGCCATCGATGGCGTGGGGGCCAGCAGCTGCGGGTACACCAGCTCGGCCAGGTGCTGGGTGAAGCGCGGGAATTCGGCGTCGATCTTCATCTGCACGCGCGCAGCCATGAAGCTGAAGCCTTCCAGCAGGCGCTCCACGTAGGGATCGGCGCATTCGAAGGCATCGAGGCCCAGGCGCCCGGCGATCTTGGGATAGTCGCGGGCGAACTCGCCGCTCATCTCGCGCAGGTGGTGCAGCTCCTGGCTGTAGTAGCGCAGGAAGGCGGGGTTCATGATGGGTGCTCCCGGGTTGTGTTGGTGATGCGGTGCCTGGCACGTCGCGCTGCGGTTGGCGTGATCGATTGTATGGTGGCTGGCAGCGGAACAATCGCTAACGATCCTAATTGTTCTTAACGGTTCTAATACTCGTTGTCACGCGCTCTGCACATCGGCGATATTGCATCGTTAAGCCCGCATAACCATTTTGGAGCCTCCATGCACTCGCCATATATATTTACGCTGGACTGTCGAAGCACGAAGCCCGAGGCGGCATATGCGGCCTGGGCCGCCAGGTTTGTTGTCGAGGCAAGCAGGATCGAATCGGCATACCGGACTTACTGCAATTTTGCGTGGCAGACCGGCGATTTCCCCCACTTTTACGCCGCCATCATTGCTTCGCTGAGCGAGGGTCACGACAATGTGACGCTGGTCATTTCAGCCGAGGAAGCGGTGGGGAAGGACATCATCAGCGACCTGTGGTTTGCCTTAGGCAGCTACTGCCGTGCAAACAAAAAGCATGTCAGTGTCGTGATGTTCGAGCACATGGGCAAAGAAGCGAAGACCAAATGGGAACAGGTTCTCGGCGTGCCGAAGGTGTTTGGGCCAATGGACGCGACCGAGCATGCATCGGGTTTTGTCAAAAGGATGCAACCGGGTGATACGTTTACGCCCGCTTGGGCTGGGCTGATCCGGGGCGGCGACGACGGGCTTTTCAAGGCCTATGGAAAAGCCTGCCAGGCCTTCGCGGCCAGTTTCTTCAGCCCATCGTCCGGTTTTGACAAGGAAGCGTTTTCGGGAACGTCAAAATTTGTGTGCATATGGGACAGAACCGTCAGCCTGACTGGCGCCAACCCGCAGTACAACTCGACCGTGGAGGGGAACGACCAGTTGTGCCGATACCTGCTGGACGCTGTTCCCGGTCTCAATGCGGTCTTGCTGGTGGGGACGGGTTTTTCAAACGGCACCCGGTCGCTATCCAAAGTATTCGACATGGGTGGGTTCTGGAGCAAGCTGAGAGGGATCAACGGCCGCATGCAGCAAAATGGATTTTTTGATTATATGACTGCCATGTACGATTGCGACGTGGTGCATGTCGGCATGAAGAGCGGAGGCATGGACGCGCTCGGACTGCTGGGGCAGAAAGTCGTTTTTATCGATTCAAAGCGTGCGCCGGAAATTACCCGCGAGCGAGTCGACTTGTTTCGGGCACATCATTTCAGGTCTGTAGCGGTGGCCGAGCTTCCGTCGCCCGTCGGCAAAGCGATTGACCAAATACGGGAAGACAAGGGCGATACCAGCGTCATCAAGTCAACCATTCCATCAAGCCTGCTGGATGAAGTATCCACAAAGGCAAAGTCCAAGACAAGCGGTTTTATCGACACCGATCTTGACGATGTCGCGACGCAAGTGAAAATGCTGTTCGCCCGCTGAATCGACACTGCCTCCCGGAGCGGCGGAGCGCCTCGTTCCGCCAGCCGCCTTTCCCTATCCATCGTTCCCCTCGCGCCGCCTTACGGGCGTTGCCGCCGTTTGCCGATCCGTTTGGATTTTTATTGATTCCTAACGATTCCTAACGGTCCTAATAGTCGTTGGAGGACGTCGCCGCTGCGGATATCTTGGATTCATCGACGGCACGCATCACGGTGCCGACCACTCATCCGAACACTGTGCTTGATTACCATCCATGGCCGAATCCGACAACATCGCGACCCACCCAACGCCAGCCGGCGCCACCGCCGGCGAGCTTGGCGAACGCACGTCCTGCGGCCCCAACCTGGAATACGACGCCGACTTCCTCGCACTCGAAGAACTCATGCGCGACAAGCCCGAGGTCCAGTACGGCAAGACCATCGTGGCGGCCGTGGAGCCGGAGTGGAAGGCGGTCGAATCGCTCGCCACCGCCTTGCTCGAACGCAGCCGCGATCTGCGCATCGCCTGCCCGCTGCTGCGCGCATCGATCGCCTTGCACGGCCTGCGCGGCCTGGCCGACGGCGTCACCCTGATCGACAAGCTGCTGACCGAACACTGGGACGACGTCCATCCCCAGCTCGATCCGTCCGACGACATGGACCCGACCTTGCGCGTCAATTCCCTGGCCATGCTGGCCGACGGCGACGCGGTGGCCGGTGCAGTCAAGGAGATGCTGCTCGTGACCCTGCCCGGTGTTGGCGCGCTGACGGTGCGCGAACTTGACGTCGCCAATGGCGACCTCGCACCGCGCCCCGGCACCGACAGGCACACCATGCCGACCCTGGAGCGCGCCATCGCCGAACTGGCGCCCGCGCCGCTGGAACTGGCGGCAGACGCCTTGCGCCAGGCGCACGGCAAGGCGCTGGCGGTCGAAGCGCTGTTGATGCACAAGCTGGGCGCGGTCAACGCGCTCAATCTGGCCCCCTTGACCCGGCCCCTCAAACGCGGCCTCGATTTTCTCGACGCCGAACTGGCGCGGCGTACGGCGCTGCTGCAGCAAGCCGTGCCCGGGCCATCCGGTGCGGTGACGCCAGCTGCGCCCGACGGCGCCATCGCCAGCCGCGCCGACGTGCTGCGCATGCTCGAACGGATCTGCGCCTACTACACGCAGTTCGAGCCATCGAGTCCGGTGCCGCTGCTGCTCGACCGCGTCAAGCGGCTGGTGCCGATGAATTTTCTGGAGGCGATGCAGGACCTCGCGCCCGATGGCGTAAGGCAGTTGTTGGTCGTCAGCGGTTCGTGCGAAGACGCGGCGGGACGCTGAACGTTGCAGTGTTTATCTAATCATCAAGGAGTGGACCGTGGGTAGTCAGAGTAGCCAAAAATTCATCGGGCGTAATCGCGCGCCGCGTGTGCAGATCGAATACGACGTGGAGGTGTACGGCAGCGAAAAGACGGTGCGCCTGCCCTTTGTCATGGGCGTGATGTCGGACCTGTCGGGCCAGCCCGCCGAGCCGCTCGCGCCAGTGGCCGAGCGCCAGTTCCTTGAAGTCGACATCGACAATTTCGACGAGCGCCTCAAATCCATGAAGCCGCGCGTGGTGCTGCAGGTGCCCAACACCCTGACCGGCGAAGGGAACATGGCAATCGACATGACGTTTTCCTCGCTCGACGATTTCTCGCCGGCGGCCATCGCCCGCAACGTCGAGCCGCTCAAGGCGCTGCTGGAAGCGCGCGCCCAGTTGTCGAACCTGTTGACTTACATGGACGGCAAGACCGGCGCCGAGGAATTGATCGCCCGGCTGCTGCAAGAACCGGCCCTGATGCAGGCATTGAGCGCGGCGCCCAAGCCGCAAGAATAAACAGACAACGGAGCGACCACCATGGCAGAGACAGACGTAGAAACAAGCGCACCAGCGCAGCAGGGCGGCGCAACGCTCGACATGAGCGACTTTGGCGCCCTGCTGCAAAAGGAATTCAAGCCCCAGTCCGACCGGGCGAAAGAAGCGGTCGACAATGCGGTGCGCACCCTGGCCGCGCAAGCGCTGGCCGGCACCGCCCTGGTATCGGACGACGTGCTGGGCACCATCGAAAGCCTGATCGCGGCGCTCGACAAGAAACTGAGCGACCAGATCAACGCGGTGCTGCACGCGCCGCAGTTCCAGGCACTGGAAGGCGCCTGGCGCGGCCTGCACCACCTCGTCAACAACAGCGAGACCGATGAAAGCCTGAAGATCCGGGTGATGAACGTGTCGAAAAACGACTTGGGCAAAACGCTCAAGAAGTACAAGGGCGTGGCCTGGGACCAGAGTCCGATCTTCAAGAAAATGTACGAAGAAGAGTACGGCCAGTTCGGCGGCGAGCCGTTCGCCACCATCGTGGCCGACTACTACTTCGACAACAGCCCGCCCGACGTCGAACTGCTGGCCGCCATGGCCAAGGTGGCCGCAGCCTCCCACGCGCCGTTCCTGGCCGCCGCCGCACCATCGGTGATGCTGATGGAATCGTGGCAGGAGCTGGCCAATCCGCGCGACCTCACCAAGATTTTCCAGACGCCGGAGCATGCCGCCTGGCGCCTGTTCCGCGAAACCGAGGATGCCCGCTACGTGGGCCTGGCGATGCCGCGCTTCCTGGCGCGCCAGCCGTACGGCGCCAAATCCGACCCGGTCGAGGAATTCGATTTCGAGGAAGACACCAGCGCCCCGGGCAGCAAGAACTACACCTGGGCCAACGCGGCCTATGCGATGGCGGTCAATATCAACCGCAGCTTCAAGGAGTACGGCTGGTGCTCGCGCATTCGCGGCATCGAATCGGGCGGCGCGGTCGAGGGCTTGCCGGTGCATACCTTCCCGACCGACGACGGCGGCGTGGCCATGCAGTGCCCCACCGAGATCGCCATTTCCGACCGGCGCGAGGCCGAACTGGCGGCCAACGGCTTCATGCCGCTGGTGTACAAGAAAAACACCGACTTCGCCGCCTTCATCGGCGCCCAGTCACTGCACAAGCCGGCCGAATACGACGATCCGAATGCGACCGCCAACGCCAACCTGGCGGCGCGCCTGCCATACCTGTTCGCCACCTGCCGCTTCGCGCACTACCTCAAGTGCATCGTGCGCGACAAGATCGGTTCATTCAAGGGCCGCGACGAGATGGAGCGCTGGCTGAGCAACTGGATCAACCGCTATGTCGACGGCGACCCGGCCAATTCCAGCGAGCGCACCAAGTCGCAAAAACCGTTGTCCGACGCCGAGGTGATCCTGGAAGAAGTCGAAGGCAATCCGGGCTACTACACATCCAAGTTTTTCCTGCGTCCGCACTATCAGCTGGAGGGCTTGACCGTGTCGCTGCGGCTGGTCTCCAAGCTGCCGTCGGCGGCAGGCGCATAAGGTTTGGCAGGGAGCGTGAACCGGGCATGGCGCCTGGTCCTTTTGTAGCACAACGCCGGCAAGCGCCGGCATCATAAGGAGTGAAAAATGGCTGTAGATATGTTCCTGAACCTGGGCGATAACATCAAGGGTGAATGCCAGGACACAGTGCAGGGCCCCTTGGGCGACGTCGACATCCTGGCGTGGGGCTGGGGACTGCAGAATTCCGGTTCCTTCCACGGCGGCGGCGGCGGCGGCTCCGGCAAGGCGTCGGCGCAGGACCTGTCGTTCACCAAGTACCTCGATACCGCATCGACCGGGCTGATGATCGCGCTGACCAAGGGCTCGCACATCCCCGTGTGCACGCTGCTGGTGCGCAAGGCCGGCGAGGGCCAGAAGCCTTATCTGAAAATCACCATGTCGAGGGTACTGGTCACGTCGATTTCGACCGGCGGCAGCGGCGGCGAAGACCGCCTGACCGAAAACGTGTCCCTGCACTTTGGCGAAGTCAAGGTCGAGTACTTCGTCCAGGATCAGAAAGGCGATACTAAAAATAGAGGCGAATTGATCTGGAATATCGCCGGCAATGACGCGAACGGAAAAGCGGCAGCATAAGGAGAGCGCACTCCCGGGCCACCCGGACCCGGGAGTGCGGCTGAAATGGCATCTGACCTGTTGGGAGCAACGAACCATGCCTGAACTGGCACCCCGCGAGCGCTTGCAGCCCTCGCTGCTCGACCGCCTGACCGACCTCGCGCCGGACCAGGCATCCGAGCCGCGCGAGCAGCGCGTGCTGTGCATGGCCGGCCTGCGCCGCGCCGTGCTGCGCGACCTGACCTGGCTGCTCAACGCCAGCAGCCTGTTCCCGCGCGCCCAAAGCGGCGTGCCGCGCCACGTGCACGACAGCGTTCTCAATTACGGCATTCCCGATATTTCCGGCGTCAGCGTCGACGGCCTCGATCTGGCCGGTCTTGAACAAGGCATCCGCCAGGCGATCTGGGATTTCGAGCCGCGCCTGCTGCGCAATTCGGTGTCGGTCAGCGCGGTCGCTTCCGCCGCCAACGCCAGCAACACCATCCTGTTCGATATCTGCGCCGAACTGTGGGGCCAGCCTTTTCCCGAACACCTGTACCTCAAGACGGAGCTCGATCTCGAACGCGGCACCGTCCATTTGATCGAAAGAAGCTGATGGCAAGCCAGGTTTCCATGGGCGCGATGATGACCTGCACCTTCGGCGTCGCGCCGTCGACCCTCGTGGTACTCCCCAAGAACAAGGTGCTGGCCGAAGGTCCGCCGGCGGCCAACATCATGGACCACATCCCGATCGTGAACATTCCGCCTTTCGGCATGTGCAATTCGATGGCCAACCCGATGGTGGCCGCCGCCACCGCCGCCGCGCTGGGCGCGCTCACGCCCATGCCCTGCATCCCCGTCACCAGCGCGCCCTGGGTCACGGGCGCACCGACGGTCTTGCTGGGCAATATGCCGGCGCTCGACAACCTGTCGAAGTGCCTGTGCAACTGGGGCGGGGCGATCGCCTTCACCACCGCCGGGACCATCAAGACGATGATTCCCTAGACGCGCGAGCGCACCGACTTCGCAAAGGACCCCATGCTCGACACGCAAGAGAACCGAGACGTTTCCGTCAGCACCCCGCTGGGTGCCGACACGCTGCTGTTCCATCGCATGAATGGAACCGAGCGGCTGGGCCGTCTGCCGGAATACCGCTTGCAGCTGTTCAGCACCAATCACGCCATCAGGATCGACGACGTCCTGGGCAAGCCGCTCACCGTGCGCCTTAATCTCGCGGGCGGCAAGGCGCGCCACTGGAACGGCATCGTCACGCGCTTCGGCATGAGCGGCTGGAACGACAAGTTCGCCGTCTACGAAGCCACCGTCCACCCCTGGCTGTGGCTTCTCAAGCGCTCCTCGAACTGCCGCATTTTCCAGAACCGCAGCGTGATCGAGATCGTCAAGGAAGTCTGCGGCGCGGCCGTCTATGGCGGCCTGGCCGACCTGTCGTCCAGGGGCTTGAGCGGCGAGTACGCCAAGCTGCCGTTCTGCGTGCAATACCGCGAAACCGATTTCGATTTCGTCTGCCGCCTGCTCGAACACGCCGGCATCTACTTCTACTTCACCCACGCCAGCGGCCATCACACGATGGTACTGGCCGACTCCTATGCCGCGCATAGCACCATCGCCGGCTATGGCGCGCTGGCCTTTTGCGGCGAGAGCGGCGCCAACGCCGCCGACCGCGAAAGCGTGCAGACCTGGTCGGCCGCGGGCGAAATCGCTTCGGGCGCCTATGTGCTCAACGACTACGACTTCGAAAAGGCCGCCGCCAGCGCCAGCGGCAGCCTGCTGGTGCGGGCGCGCGCGGCCGCCTCCACCCAGCCCCTGTACGAATTGTTCGACTATCCCGGCACCCACGCCAGCGCCCAGGAAGGCGAAGCACTGGCGCTGGGGCGCATGGAAAGCGTGCACGGGCAGGGCGAGCAAGTCAGTGCGGCGACCAATGCGCGCGGCCTGTACCCGGGCGGCTTGTTCGGTCTGAGCGGCCATCCGCGCGCGGACCAGAACCGCGCCTACCTCGTCACCGCGACCGACTTCACCATCGAAGGCGACGACTACGCTTCCTCCGCCATCTCGCGTCCGCTGCGCGCGCTGTGCCGCTTTTCCGCCATCGGCGCCGATCACGGCTACCGCCCGCTGCCGCACATCGCCAGGCCGCGCGTGCAAGGGCCGCAGACCGCCATCGTGGTCGGCAAGCCGGGCCAGGAAATCTGGACCGACAAATACGGCCGCATCAAGGTGCAGTTCCACTGGGACCGCGACGGCCAGGACGACGACAAGAGTTCATGCTGGGTGCGCGTATCGCAGGCGTGGGCCGGCAAGGGCTGGGGCGCGATGTTCATTCCGCGCGTGGGCATGGAGGTCGTGGTCGACTTCCTGGAGGGCGATCCGGACCGCCCGCTGGTCACCGGCTGCGTCTACAACAGCGACGCCATGCCGCCTTATACCCTGCCGCAGCAGCAAAGCCGCTCGACCATCAAGTCGCACAGCATCGACGGCAGCGGTTTCAACGAGATCCGGCTGGACGACAAAAAGGACGCCGAAGAGATTTTCGTGCAGGCCGAAAAAGACTATCTGCGCGTGGTCAAGAACAACGACACGCTCAAGGTCGGCTTTGATAAGAAGGACAAGGGCGACCAGTCGATTTCGATCCACAACGACCAGCAACTGGAGATCGGCCACGACCAGCAGTGCAAGGTCGGCAACGACCAGCGGCTCGACATCGGCAAGGACCAGTGCGTCAACATCAAGGCCGACCAGAAGCTCGACGTCGGCGGCAAGCAGGCGGTCGACATCGGCGGCGACCAGACCGTGTCGGCGGGTAAAAGCATCGTCCTCGAAGCCAATTCCTCGATCGAACTGAAGGTCGGCGCCAGCAGCATCAAGATCGAGCCGGGCAAGATCACGATCAAGGCGCCGGAAGTGCTGGTGCAGGCCGACGCCAACCTGACCGTCAAGTCGGGCGCCATGGCCAGCATCAAATCGGGCGCGATCATGTCGATCGAAGGCGCTTTGGTCAAGATCAATTGAGGCGCCCATGATGCCACTGACCTTGCGCATTCTCAGCCACCACGGCCAGCCTCCCGTGCCGCCGGCCACGTTTTGCATCGGCCACGCCGGCGCCAGCGTGGGCCGCGCGCCCGGCTGCGCGGTGGCGCTGCCCGACCCCGGCCAGACCATCTCGCGCGAGCACGCCCGCATCGTTGTCGAGTCCGGCCGCTACAGCCTGACCGACGTCGGCCGCAACCCGAGCGCCATCAACGGCCGCCCGCTCGCCAGCGGCGAATCCGCGCCGTTCAATGATGGCGACCAGTTGGCCATCGGCGACTACGTGCTCGCTGTCGAACTGGCGCCGCCGGCCAACTTCGCCATGCCCATGCTGGCCGGCGTCGAGCAGGCGGCAGCCAGCACCAATATCCTGGACTTGATCGGCGCCTCCTCAATGGCCGATGGCGACGACCCGCTTGGCCTGCTGACCGATGGCTGGCGCACCGCCGACAGCGGCGCCGCCGAATTCGACCATGTCGCCTCGCATGCGATCCCGATGGACCAGGTGCGCTTGTGCAGCGCGCCGCGCATGCTGATCCCGGACGACTACGATCCGCTGGCCGATGTGACGCCCCCCGCCGATGGCGGCGCGCAGGCCGTACTCCAGGCCCTGTTGACCGGCATGGGCCTGTCCGATGCCACGTGCGCGCAGCCGCCCACCGAACTGGCCCACCTGGCCGGCGTGATGCTGCGCCAGGCCACCGCCGGTGCGATGGCCGTGCTCAAGGCACGCGCCGCCAGCCGCCGCGATGCGCGCTACGAGGTGCAAGCGCCGCCGCAAGACACGCGCAATCCCTTGCTGGCCTGTCCCGATGCCGAGAGCGCGCTGGCGCACCTGCTGTTCGCGCCCGACATTGGCGCCATGGGCGCCGACAAGGCCATCGCCAGCGCCTTCGACGGCGTGCGCTGCCACGAGGCGGCGATCGAAGCCGGCCTGCGCGCCGCCCTGGCGGGCGTGATCGCCCGTCTCGACCCGGTGCGCATCGCCGCCGACGCCGGGCCATCCGGCGCGCTCGCCCGGCTGCTGCCGTCGCAGTGCGAGGCGCGCCTGTGGACGCACGCCGTGCACGCCCACGACAACCTGGCGCTGGCCGCGCGCCACGACTTCGAGCAGCTGTTCGGCGCGCCGTTCGCCGCCGCCTACGACGCGCGCCTGCGCAACATGCAGGGCGAGCGCTGAACGGCGCCCCTTCCGCACGACCACCCTGGAACCTGAACCATGTCATGCAACCGTAAAGTCGTCTGGTCCGAGGGCATGCTGCTGCAACCGCAGCATCTGCAACAGCACGACCGCTATCTGCAACACCAGCTCGACGCCCGCGTGCGCGCCCTGGGGCCGTACGGCCATGGCTTCTCGCGGCTGGCCATCGACGTGGCCCAGCTCGCATCCGGCCGCATTGCGCTGAGCTCCTGCGCCGCCGTCATGCCGGACGGAACCGTGTTCAGCTTGCCCTGCGACGAAGAATTGCCGCTGCCGCTAGACATCCCCGAGGATGCGCGCGACCTGCTGGTGGTGCTCGCCGTGCCCCTGCGCCGCCCAGGCGTCGACGAAGTCACCATGAACGGCGCCGGCGCCGACAATTACGCGCGCCATGCCACGGCCGAGCAGGACGTGCGCGATAGCACCGGCCTGGACAGCAGCGCGCTGGTCCAGGTCGGCAAGCTGCGGCTGCGCCTGATGCTGGCGTCGGACGCGGCCAGCGCCCATGCCTGCCTCGGCGTGGCGCGTGTGATCGAGCGCCGCCCCGACAAACAGCTGATGCTCGATCCCGATTACCAGCCGCCATCGCTCGATCTGCGCGTGGCGCCTTATTTGCGCGGCTTTGCCGACGAGCTGCTCGGCCTGCTGCGCCAGCGCGGCGATGCGCTCGCCCAGCGCCTGGGCCAGCCGGGTGCTGCGGGCGCTGCCGAGATTGCCGATTTCCTGATGCTGCAAGTGATTAACCGCGCCGATCCGCTGTTCGCGCACCTGGCGGCGACGCCGCTGCTGCACCCGGAAGCGTTTTACCGCGCCGCGCTGCAACTGGCGGGCGAATTGCGCAGTTTCGGGGCTGGCGCGCGGCGCGCGGCGCGCTACCCGGCCTACCGCCACGACGATCTGCACGCCAGCTTCGCGCCGCTGATCGAAGACCTGCGCCAGGCACTGTCGCTGGTGCTCGAGACGCAGGCGGTGGCACTGGCGCTCGACGAGCGCCAGTACGGCATCCGCGTGGCCTTGCTGCGCGACCCCGAGCTGGTCAAGTCGGCCACCTTCGTGCTGGCGGTCAACGCCCAGATGCCGGCCGAGACGCTGCGGCTGATGCTGCCGCGCCAGATCAAGATCGGCTCGGTGGAAAGCATCCGCGACCTGGTCAACCTGCAACTGCCCGGCATCGGCCTGCGCCCGCTGGCGGTGGCGCCGCGCCAGTTGCCCTTCCATGCCGGCTTTACCTACTTCGAACTGGAGCGCGGCGCTGACTCCTGGCAGCAATTGAGCAGCTCGGCCGGCTTCGCCATGCATGTGGCGGGCGACTTTCCTGGCTTGCAGATGGCGTTCTGGGCGATCCGCTCCTGAGAAAGGCATACCGTGTTGCAAATCGATAGAGAGGGCGCAGCGCCGCCCGACTGGGAACAGACCGTCTTGCGTGTCGACCAGGCCGCGCCCCGGCGCGTGCGCCCGGCCAAGGCCGCCGTGGCGGGGAAGCAGGCGCCGCTGGCGTTCGCGCCGGGGCCGCGCGCGTTCGATGCGCCGCGCTGGCCGAATGCCCTGGCCGGGCTGGCCACGCCGCTGCTGGCGTTCGCACTGCAAGCGCGCGCCGGCACGGCCCATGTCGACTTGCCGGCGCTGCGCCAGCAATTGCTGCAAGGGATGCAGCGCTTTGCCGCCGACGCCGCCCGCCACGGCAGCGCGCCGGCCACCGTGGCGGGAGCGCAATATTGCCTGTGCACCTTGCTCGATGAAACGATCTCAGGCACGGCGTGGGGCGGGAATGGCGTCTGGGCCAGCCAGAGCTTGCTGGTGCACTTTCACAACGAAGCGTTTGGCGGCGAAAAGTTCTTCCTGATCTTGCAGAAGCTGTGCCAGGACCCGGACGCCAACCTGGACTTGCTGGAATTGATGTATTTGTGCCTGGCGCTGGGGCTGGAAGGGCGCTACCGCGTCATCGATGGCGGGCAGGCGCGGCTCGACACCATCCGCCAGCGTTTGCAGCTCCTGATCCGCAAGCAAAGAGGCGCCGGCGAGATGGCCTTGTCGCCCGATTGGCAGGCGCAGGCGGTGGCGCGCCCTGCGGCGCGTCCGGGCGTGCTGGCGCTCACGCTGACGGCGATGCTGGCCACGCTGCTGGTACTGGGCGTTGGCGCCCGCCTGGCGCTCGAGCGTAGCGCGGATCCGGTCGCGGCCAGTCTGGCCGCGCTGAACGTGCCCGATGGCGCGCCCCTGCCGCCTGTTGCAACGGTCGCGGCCGCGCCGCGCCTGGCCGCCTTGCTGGCGCCCGACGTCGAACGCGGCCTGATCAGCGTCACCGATGGCGCCGGCCAGTCGACCATCGTGTTGCACGGGGAGGGCGTGTTCGCCTCGGGCAGCGCCGATGTTGCCGTGCCATTCCTGCCGCTGCTCGAGCGCATTGCCGGCGCGCTGGCACCCTTGCCGGGACGGGTGCTGGTGATCGGCCATACCGACGACGTGAAAAGCGCCTCGCCGCGCTTTCCGTCGAACCACGCGCTCTCGGGCGCGCGCGCGGCCACGGTCGCGGCGCTGCTGGCGGCGCGCGCGGCGTCGGCGGAGCGCTTCACGGCCCAGGGGCGCGGCGATAGCGCGCCGCTGGTGCCCAACGACAGCGCGGCCAGCCGCGCCCGCAACCGGCGCGTGGTGATCATCCTGTCGCGCGAGCACCAGGAGGGAACCCCATGAAACGATTGCTGCGCTTTCTTGTCTCGCCGGCTGGCCTGGCGCTCATCGCGCTGTTGCTGCTGGCAGTGCTGATCTGGACCCAGGCGCCGCTGCTGGCATTCAATGGCGCCGTGCCGTTCGCATCGCCACGCTCGCGGGCGCTGGCGATGGTGGCGCTGCTGGCCGCCTGGCTGGTCTGGCTGGGCGTGCGCTGGGGCCGGGCGGCGCTGGCGCGGCGCGCGCAAGCGAGTCCGCCGGAACCCGGGCAATTGGCCGCCGAGGCCGAACGGCGCCTGCTGGCACAGCGCTTGCGCGCGGCCCTGGCCCTGGCACGCAAGGGGCGCGCGCGCTGGGCGGCGCCGCTGCCATCGTACGTGCTGCTGGGCGGCCCCGGCAGCGGTAAAACCAGCATGCTGGAGCAGTCGGGCCTGACCATGGCACTGGCGCAGGCACGCGCCGGGCGCACCCTGGCGCCGACCGCGCATTGCGAATGGCGGGTCAACGGCGCCGCGCTGCTGCTCGATACCCCCGGCCACTACAGCACGGACGATGGCGCCGCCTGGGCCGGCGTGCTCGATCTGCTGCGCCGGAAACGCCGCCAGTGTCCGCTGGGCGGGGTGATCGTGGTGCTGAGCGCGGCCGCCATGCTGGCCCAGGGCGCGGCGGCCAGGCGCACGCAGGCGCAGGCGATCCGCGCGCGCGTCGATGAATTGCAGCGCCAGCTCGGCGTCGTGGTACCGCTGTATGTGGTGGTCAGCAAGTGCGACCTGCTGCCCGGTTTCGGCGCCTGGTTCGACGCGCTGGGCGAGCATGACCGCACCCAGGTGTGGGGCATGAGCTTCCCGCTCGGGGCGGAAACGGCCGGCGCGGATGCCGGCGCGCGCTTCGGCGCCCTCGAACACCAGATCCGCACGCGTCTGATCGAGCGCATGCAGGGCGAAGGCGACGACACGCGGCGCGCGCTGCTGTTCGGCTTCCCGCAGCAATTTTCCGCCCTGGGCGACGCGCTGCACACATTCCTGGACGAGGCCTTCCAGCCCAGCGAGTTTGGCGACGAACTGATGCTGCGCGGAGCCTATTTTGCCAGCGCGGCGCCGGCCGATGCCGGCTTCGGACCGGGTGCGCGCAGCTATTTCCTGACGCGCCTGCTGCGCGACCTGGTGTTCCAGGAGAGCGGCCTGAAGGCGCACAGCGCCGCGCGCGCGCGCCGTCGGCGGCTGCACGGGCGCATCGCGCTGGCGGCCAGCGCCCTGATCCTGCTCGCGGGCACGGCCGGCCTGGCGCGCAGCTTCACCGGCAACCGCACCTATGTACAGCAGGCGGCGCGCCAGGCCGTGCAGGCGCAGCAGGCGGCGCTTGCCGTGCTTGCGGCCGACCGTACGCTCCAGGCGCCGCTGGCGCTGCTCGATGCCGTCAGCACCATGCCGGACTCCGGTGCCGGTATTCCGCCGCTGATGCGGCTCGGCTTGTATCAGGGCGAGCGCCTGGGCGCGGCGGCGGACCAGGCCTACCGCCGCCTGCTGCGCAGCGCCTTGCTGCCGCGCGTGCGGGAGCGCATGGAAACCGAACTGCGCCGGGGCGCCGCGCAGGACAGCGACGCCCGCTACGACTTGCTGCGTGCCTATCTGATGCTGGGCCAGCCCCGGCAACGCGATCCGCTGGCCCTGCGCGGCTGGGCCGAACGCCATCTCGACGGCGCCGCGCCGGTTGCGCGCCATCTGGCCGCCTTGTTCTCGGCGCGCACGCTGGACGGCGCGGCGGTGCAACTGGACCCGCAACTGATCGCCGCCACCCGCCAGTCGCTGGATGCGCTGCCGCTCAGCGAGCGCGTCTACCAGCGCCTGCGCCAGGCGCCGGCCCTGGCCGGGCTGCCCGACCTGGACTTGGCCGCGCTCGGCGGTCCGGGTTTGAGCCAGGTGCTGGTGCGCCGCAGCGGCTTGCCATTCACGCGCGGCATCGGGGGGATGTACACGGTGGCCGGCAACACGGCCTTCCTGGGCCTGCTCGACCAGGCCGTGGCTGCCGAAGCGGCCGACGGCTGGGTATTGGAGCGACGCGACGCGGGCTTGAAGGCCGCCGTGCTGCGCCTGTATGCCGACGACTACATCTCCCAGTGGGATGCGCTGCTGGCCGATATCGCCCTGGCGCCGGTGGACAGCGTCGACGCCGCCGTGCGCAGCCTCAACGCGCTGGCGGGGAGCGAATCGCCGCTGCGCAAGCTGTTGCAGGCGGCCGCCACCCAGACCCGCCTGGCGGGCGCCGGGCGCGGCATCGCCAGCCCCGCCGCCGGCTTTGCCCTGCAACAGGTGGTGCGGATGACCAGCACGCGGGTCCAGGCCGCGCTGTCGGCCGCGCCGGCACCCCTGGCCGCCACGCCGCCGGCGCACCCGGTTGACCTGCATTTCGCGCGCCTGCAGCGCCTGCTGGCGGCGGGCGCGGACAAGGTCAGCGAGTTCGACCGCCTGATGGAATCCTTGAAACAGGCATCCGCCGAGCTGGCCGCGGTCGGCCTGGCGCAGCAAAGCGGCCAGCCGATGCCGGCCGGCCCCGCGCTGGCCGGGCTGCGCCAACAGGGGGAGGGCTTGCCCACGCCCATGGCGGCCCTGCTGATGACGGCGCATGCCAGCGCGGCCGGCCTGACGCTCGACAACGAACACGCGCGCCTGAACGCCTTATGGCAAGCCGGGCCGGCGCAGCTGTGCCGCAGCGCGATCGCGGGACGCTACCCGCTGGTGCGCGGCGCCAGCGTCGACGCCAGCGCCGAAGACTTCGGCAATTTTTATGGTGCCGGCGGCCTGGTCGACAGTTTCTTCAGCACGCATCTGGCGCCGCATGTCGAGACCGGGTCGGGGCGCTGGCGCCTGCGCCCGGGCGCCAGCAGCCGTCTCGGGCTCAGCCAGGCGGTGCTGGACGAATTCCAGCGCGCCGCGCGCATCCGCGATACCTGGTTTGCCGACGGCGGCACGCGGGTGGCGATGCGCTTTTCGCTGCGCCCGCTGGACGCCGACCCGGCGCTGGCCAGGGCCGTGCTCGATATCGAGGGCCAACTACTCAGTCATGGGACAGCCGCGGCGGGCGCCGCGATGCGCTTCCAGGTGCTTGGCGGCAAAGGCAGCGAGCAGGTACGGCTGCTGGCCGGCGCGGCCGCAGGGAGCAGCCTGCACACCGAGGGATCATGGGCCTGGCTGCATATGCTCGACCTGGGGCGCCTGGAAAAAACCGCGCAGGCCGACCGGTTCCAGCTCAGTTTCGACATCGATGGGCTGGCCTTCAGGTACGAGCTGAAGGCCAGTAGTGTCAACAACCCGTTTCGGCGCGAGATTGTCGAGGCCAGCCGCTGCCTGACGCGCCTGTGAACGGGGCGCCGTATTGCTGCGCGGCGCGGCCGCTGGTGTGGCGCAGGGCGTAGCCCTGGCGGTAAATGCTGACCAGGCCCAGCGCGGAGCCGCTCAGTTGTTCGAGTTTCAGGCGCAGCTCGAAGATCCCCACGCGAATATTGCTGCGCGTGTCGGCCTTGCCCTGGGTCTGGAAAAATTCGGATAGTTCACCGAAGGAAACCACGCCGCCCGTGCGGCTGAGAAACAGGTCGATCAGCATGAATTCGGTGCGGCTCAGGCGGATCGAGCGGCCCTGGTAGCCCACCGACAACGATGCCGCATGCAGCGACAGCGCCGGTCCGCCGGGGTAGGCCGGCTGCGGCGTAGGCGTGGACGTCTCGGGCGCGCTGTCGGGCGGCGTTTGCAAGCGGTGCAGCAGCAGCGCGGCGCGGCGCAGCAGGTCGGTCGGACTGACCGGCGCGAACACCCAGTCGGCGGCCAGCATGCCCGCATCGGTGGCGCTGGGCGGGCTCTGGTGGGCGTCGACCGCCAGGATCAGGGGCGCGGGCCACAGGCGGCGGTCGGCCATGCCGCGCGCCATGCGCTGGGCCGGGGCCAGGGCGTCGAGCAGACGGTATTCGCGGCTGTCGACCAGTACGATGTTGGACAGGCTGGCATCGCACAGGAAGTCGGCGCTGCCGCCGTGCGGGTTCAGCGCCGAGATGTCCAGCCCGCTGAAGGCGAGCAGCTCGTTGCTCGTGGCAGCCGACCGAAACTCACGGATGTTCACCATGCAGCTCTCATATAATTGTTTCCCGCCAACATGTATATGTATACGCATAAATACTCCTTGTCATGATTGTGGGTTCGGCGGCTATCTCTTGGCCGACGCATCGGGCACGAAAGGCGCCGGTCATCACATCAAAGCATGAAGCGGGAGGCTGGCTACCTATCGAAAGTTAGGTTCGTTCTTGCCAATCGGTCAAATCGATTCCCTGTGAAAATGTATGTGTTTGTTAAGAATTTTTCTTCTGCGCAATCATGCGTGCCACGCACGCCGGGGCAGTGAAAAAGTAACAATCCACGCTATTCATTAGATGCTTTTCGGTTAATATGTAATGCAATTGTCACAAAACAAGACGTGATTGTTCACGTTTTGGCTGTGGCGAGACGCGCCGTCCGACTTGTGTTTTTGCACGCCCTTTTCATGCCAACAGACGCAAAATTCCATCCGCCGGTGCTGCCCGTCCGGTTTCTTCCCGTTCCGCGTTTGCACCAGCGCATCGCGGCGGTTGCTGGCGCCCGTATCGTGTGCCTGGTCGCCCCGGCCGGTTTCGGCAAGAGCACCACCATGGCGCATCAGATGGCGGCGCTGGCGGCGCGTGCGGTGGGCAGCTGCTGGATCAATCTGGACGAAGCCGATAACGATGTCGAGCGCTTCCTGCAGCACCTCACGACCGCGCTGGCAGCCGCCCATCCGGCCGGCGCGAGCGCCACGGCGCACGCCAGCGGGCGCGGCCAGCTGCTGGCCATGTGCAACCGCCTGACCCACCAGAGCTGCGACGTGGCCCTGTTTTTCGACGACTACCATGTCATCGCCAATCCGGCCGTGCACGAGCTGATGGACTGGCTGCTGGCGGTCAGCCCGGTCCAGCTGACCTTGTATATCGGCTCGCGCAGCCGGATCCCCCTGAAACTGAGCCGCTTGCGCCTGTGCGGCGGCGTGGCCGACCTGGGCGCGGCCGACCTCAGCCTGACGCGCGAGGAAACCTGCGCCTTCATGGACGTGGTGGGCGCCGGCGCGCTCGATGGCGCCGACTGCGGCGTGCTGTACGAGCGCACCGAAGGCTGGGCGGCCGGATTGCAGCTGGCGGCGATCGCGCTGCAAAACGCCGCCGACCGCGAACGCTTCATCCGCGATTTTTCGGGCAGCGCGCACGATATCGCGTCCTACCTGATGGAAGCGGTGCTGGCGCGCCTGCCGCCCCAGGTCGACCAGTTCATGTCGCGCACCGCGCTGTTCGACCGTTTTTCGGGCCGCCTGTGCCAGGACGCGCTGGGCCTGCGCGACGCGCCCGAACTGATCGACTGGATCGCCGCCCACAATCTGTTCCTCATCCCGCTGGACCGGCGCGGCGAGTCGTTCCGCTATCACCACCTGTTGGGCGAGTATCTGCGCACGCGCTACCTGGACGCCGACGGCGCGGCCGCGCGCGCCGACTACCGCGCCGCCAGCCACTGGTGCGAACGGGCCGGTGAGAACGATGAAGCGATCCGCTACGCCCTGGCCGGCGACGACAGCACGCGCGCGGTCGACCTGATCGCGGCCTGCGTCGATGAACTCATTCGGGCCCGCGCCGGTTTTGATACGCTGCTGCGCTGGATGTCGGCCGTGCCTTACCGGCTGCTGGCCCAGCGCGTGCAGCTGCGCCTGACCTTCATCCGGTCGAGCATCTGGAACAACCGCTTCGAGCAGGCCGAAAGCGCGCTGGCCGAACTGGAATACGACCTGGGGAGCGGCCCGCCGGTGGCCGGCGCTGCCGCCACCCTGTGCACCATGGAGATGCTGTGGTGCCTGCTGTACGCATTCCAGGACAAGACCGCGCTGGCGGCCAGCCGCAGCCGCGCGTGGCTGGTGCGCTGGGGGCCGTCGGCGCAGCCGTCCGACATCGCGCGCGCGCACATCGCGATCGGCTACAGCGCCTTCGTGGCGCACGATTACGCCGTCGCCGAACAATCCTGCCAGAGCGCCGAAACCTTTTACGCGGCCGCCGATTTTTATTCGGGCGTGGTGTGGACCGAGCGCTTCATCAGCATCATCCGGCTCGAACAGGGACAGGCGCGCGAGGCCGAACGGGTGCTGGCGGCCTTGTACGTCGCCAACCGCGACCGCCTGGGCGCCGACTCCATGGTGTCCTCGCACACCGGGGTGCACCTGGCGCAGGCGGCGTATGAACTCGACAAGATCGACGCGGCCGCCGCGGCGCTCGACAGCGCGCTGACGATTCCCACCGATGCGGTCGCGCTGGCGCAGGGCGAGGGCGGCGTGATTCCGCACGGCTTCGGCCTGCTGGAAGACTACATGGCCGCGTATCTGACCCGCGCGCGCCTGCTGTGCGTGCAGGGCCAGCCCGGCGCTGCCGACGCGGTGCTGGCCAACGGCGTCGCCAGCGCGCTGCACTGCAAGCAGGTGCGCCTGGCGCGCAGCCTGATGGCCGAGCGCATCCGGCTGGCGCTGCGCCAGGACGAGGTGGCGCTCGCCGCCAGCCACGAGTGCGCGCTGGACGCCATCGATGCCGTGGCCGGGCCGGCCGCGCACGGGCGCGCCGAGGCCGAGGAAGTCGCGGTCGGCATCGCGCGCATCCGCCTGCGCCTGGCGCAGGGCGGCACCGATGGCGGCGCCATCGCCGCGCGCATGCAGGAATTGAGTGCGCGCGCGCGCTCGCAGGGCCGGCTGCGCATGCTGGTCAAGCTCCTGTGCCTGCAAGCGCGCTACCATGCCGCGCGCGCCGAGCACGAGGAAGCGGGAGCGGCGCTGCATGAAGCGCTGCTGATCGGCGAGGAGGGCGGCTTGTGCCGCTCGATTGCCGACGAGGGCGAGCCGGTGCGCGCCATGGTCGCCGGGCACGGCGCGTGGCAGTCGCATGCGCGCCGGCGCGATGTGCGGCTGGTGTCGCCGGACTACCTGGCGCAGCTGCTGGCCGCTTGCGGCGCACCGGCGCAGCATGCGCCGCCCGAAGCGCCCGAGCCGGCCGCGGCGCCCGAGGCGCATGCCTTGTCGCCGCGCGAGGTGCAGGTGCTCAAACTGGCCGAACGCGGACTGGCCAACCGCGAGCTGGCCGCGCTGCTGTTCGTCTCGGAAGGGACGGTCAAGTGGCACCTGCATAATATCTTCGCCAAGCTCGCCGTGCGCAACCGCAGCGGCGCGGTGGCGCGGGCGCGCAGCCTGAACCTGCTCTGACCACGATGGCCGCGCCCGATCCCGCCCCGACGATGCCGCGCGCGCCGCGAGCGGACGGGCGCTTCATCGAGACCAAGTTCCGGCGGCCGCAGGTGGCGGGCGAACTGGTGGCGCTGGCGCGCCTCGACCTGGTGCTGGCGGCGGCCCTGGAACGCCGCGTGGTGTGCCTGAGCGCGCCGGCCGGCTTCGGCAAGACCACCTCGCTGCTCAAGCTGGCGCGCGCGCTCGACGCCGACGGCTGCGCCAGCTGCTGGGTGAGCCTGGATGCGCAGGATAACGAAACGGCGCGCTTCCTGCAGTATGTGATCGAAGCGCTCCAGCGTGCGCTGCCCGGCCTGGGCCAGTGCCGGCTGGCCGACGTGAACGAGGCCAATGTCGACGCGCTCAAGGCGATTCTGTGCTCGGTGTGCGAGGACCTGGCCGCGCGCGCCACGCCGCTGGCGCTGTTCCTCGACGATTATCACCTGATCGACAACCCCGCCATCCACGCGCTGCTGGCCTGGCTGCTGGGCGTGAGCCCGGATTGCCTGCGCGTGCTGGTCGCCAGCCGCTATTGCCTGCCGGCGGCCATGGATGGCTTGCGCCGGCAGCAGGTGCTGGCCGACATCGGCAGCGCCGAACTGAGTCTGACCCTGGACGAAACGGCGTGCTTCCTGCACGCCGCCCAACTGCCGGCGCTGAGCGCGGAGCAGGTGCGCACCCTGTTCGAGCGCACCGAGGGCTGGGCCGCCGGCTTGCAGCTGGTGGCGATGGCCCTCCAGGCCGATGGCCGCGGCGCCGGCTTCATCGACGACTTTTCCGGCACCGACCGCGACGTCAGCGCCTATCTGCTCGAAGCGGTGCTATCGCAGGTGCCCCCTGGCGTCATGCGCTTTTTGAGCCTGACCGCCTTGTTCGACCGTTTTTCGCTGGCGCTGTGCAGCGAGGCGCTCGGCCAGCACGATGCCGGCGCGACGATCGCGTGGATCCGCGCGCATAACCTGTTCTTGATTGCGCTCGACGATGGCGGGCAATGGTTCCGCTACCATCATCTGTTGTCCGACTATCTGCGCGGCGCCACCGCCGCCGGCGCGCCCGACCAGGCCTGCCTGGCCAACCGCGCGGCCAGCGCCTGGTTCGCGCGCCATGGCTTGCGCGACGAGGCCATTGGCTGCGCCTTCCAGTCGGGCGACCTGGCGCTGGCGGCCGACCTGATCGAGCGCTGCGTCGAGGATGTCACCCAGCGCCGTGGCGACCACGATCAGTTGATCCGCTGGTATCAGCGCCTGCCGGAGGAGACCCTGTTCGAGCGCATCACGCTGCGCCTGTCGTACGTGCGTTCGGTGATGTGGAGCGGGCGCCTGCGCGAAGCGCAAAGTGCGCTGCTGGCGATCGAGTCGGACCTGGCGCTGCGCTATGCGGTCAGCGTCTACGAAGGCAAGGATGCGATCGATGCCGCCATCCTGGGCGACTTGCAGATCTGCTGGTATATGTTCCATGTGTTTAGCAACCGGGTCGAGCGCGTCCGCGAAAGCAAGCGGACCTGGAGCGCGCAATGGGAGCGCAGCGGCAACCCGATCGACGTCGCGCGCGTCAAGCTGGCGGCGGCCTGCTTCGCCTTTATCGAACACGATTACCGCGAGGCGCTGGCGCTGGGCGCGAGCGCGCAGGCGTTTTACGAGCGCTGCGATTATTATGCGGGCGTGGCCGGCTGCCGCCGCATGCGCGAGGTGATCGCGCTCGAACGCGGCCAGGCGCGCGAGGCCGAACAGGGGCTCGCTTGCCTGTACCAGGAAAACTGCCGCGAGCTGGGGACGTATTCGATCATCGCCGCCAATACCGGCATCCAGCTGGCCGATGCGGCCTATGAATGCGGCCATGTCGACCTGGCGCGCAAGGTGCTGGCCAGCGCCTTCGGCATGTCGTCCAGGTACGGCCTGGTGACCAATTTCGTCGCCGCCTTCCTCACCTCCTCGCGCGTGCTGCGTTTCGATCACCAGGGCGACGCCGCCGATGCCTGCCTGGGCGATGGCATTGCGCTGGGCCGCGAGCGCGGCCTGCCGCGCCTGACCGTGGCCTTGCAGGCCGAGCGCGTGCGCGTCTACCTGCAGGAAGGGCGCATCGACGAGGCGCTCAAGGTCGGGCGCGGCGCCGGGATCGATCCGGCGCAGCCGGGCGAGGCGGGTGCTCTCGCGCGCTCGTCCGAGCTGGTGCTGATCGAACTGCGCCTGCGCCTGGCCACCGGCCGCTTGCAGGGGCTGGGTCTGGCGATCGACGACTTGCTGGCGCAGACCCGCAAGCAGCAGCGCGTGCGCCTGACGGTGCGGCTGCTGGCGCTGAAAAGCGTGTTGCTGCAGCAAACCGGAAGAATGGACGATGCCTGCGCCGTGCTGGAAACGGCGGTTGCCCTGGGCGCCGCCGGTGGCCTGTCGCGTTCGATCGTGGACGAGGGGCCGGAGGTGCGCGCGGTGCTGGAGCAATTGCGCCGGCGCGGCAGCTGGCCGGCGGCGCAAGACTATCTGGACGGCTTGTTCAGTGCCTGCAATGCCGCCCCGGCCAGCAATCCGCCATTTTGCGCCGGGCTCGGCACGGCCGTGAAATTGAGCCAGCGCGAAGTCGAGATCCTGAAACTGTTGCAGTGCGGGCTGGACAACCGGCACCTGGCCGTGCAGCTGGCCATCTCGGAGGGGACAGTCAAATGGTATCTGCGTAATATCTACCAAAAATTGCTGGTCAGCAGCCGCACGGCTGCAATCGCCCGCGCCCGCGAGCTGCGCTTGATTTGATCCGGCCTGCCACGCCGACATGGAGAGCGGCGCCGGCCGCCACGCGTGTTTATTAATTCTCAACAACACCTGCACCGCATCGGCGCCAGGTCTGAGGCGGACAGTTGACATCTCTTAATACCCATCGCAGGGGCAAGGGCGCGCGCTCAAGAACACCTTGTTGTAATACATCCAACATGGTGGAAGGGCGGGATGGTTCGCAGTTGTGCTCGTCCAAGCCCTGTTCCTAACCACGGGCAACTCCGATGAAACCACACACAGGAGCACGACATGTTACCGTCCACATCCACAGGAATGTTTTCGATCGCCGCCGCTGCGGCCCTGCTTGTCCTGACGGCCTGCGGCGCAGGCGACGGCTCCGCGCCAGTCAGCGCGCCGCAGGCCGTACCGGAGCCGAGTCTCGCGCATGAGCATGCGCAGGATCAGGAGCACGAGGTGCCAAAATTGCTGGCCGAGTCGGTGGCGCCGCTGGCGCCGGCCGCTCCGGCGGCGCTGCCTGCCGCGCCGGTCGAGGCCGACGCTGCCGCGCCGGCCCTCGCTCCCGCGGCCACGCTGGAAGCGCTCACCCTGGCAAGCGTATTGACGCCGCTGATCAAGGCCACGTACTACGTGGCGCCGTATTGGCCCGTGTGGTGGGGCAACGGCAAGCCGGTCGATGGCGTCAATTGCCTGGTCAGCGGAAAATTCCATAATCATGTGCTCCTGTCGATTTACAAGGATGGCAAACGATTGGGTTTTCCAGACGGCATAGGGCGGGTGCATGCCGGTTGTTATCACGCCTATGAAATGCATGTGCATGACGCGACCGGGATCGTGCACATGGAAAGCGATGTGGCGAAAACCTTCAAGCTGGGCCAGTGGTTTTCGCTGTGGGGACTGGGCTTGAGCCGGACCGGGGCAGCGGGGCTGGCGGGTCCGGTGCGCTTCTATATTGTCGACAACCACCGGATCACGCGTTATGACGGCAATCCTTACGATATCGTGATGCTGCCGCACCGTGAAATCCTGATCGTGACAGGAACCCAAATGACAGTGGTGCCGAATTACCAGTGGCCGACGGGAATTTGAGGGGCCGTTCGCTGGCCTGGGCCGCACGCGTGGCGCCGGATGCCCGGAAAACATGCCGCCGTGCCGACTCCTGGCCCCCTTCCGGGGCGCCCTTCCGGGGCCCCCTTCCGGGGCGCCCTGCCTGGCGTAGCCCGAGGTCGCTCCGCCGTAGGGTGCCTCCTCGAGGTCGCCAATCCACGGCGCGCACGTCTGCGCCAGCGGCCGCTGCTGGTCCGGCACCCTGTGCGGCGGCGGCTTCAGGAGCTCCTTGTGTACTTGAGAGATGGCCGTCCGTAACAATACTTCGGCCAAGGCCGGCGTTGGCTGGTGTTCGTGCGCAGCGCCTGCCAATGTGAACGACAACACGATGCGGGCCGGCCCGTCCGTCGCCGTGATTTCCACCACCCCCAAGCCAGTCCCGTCAAACTTCACCGCCCCTGCGCCCTGCCAATTCGCTGGGATACGAAGTGGCGCTCATAGCTTTCCATGCCGCCTCCTCTACAATCAAAAGTCGCGAACTTATCATTGCCACATCAACTTCGCCAACACAGTTGCGCAACAGTCCTGGCGCTCAACGGAAGCAATGGTGTCAAGAAAACTGTTGTACATTTTGAATCGGGAGAACATCAATAGCAAAGCACTATTTGTGAACGCGATCAATCTCGGTTACTGTAAAAAAGGGTAGTCAAATCGCACCAGAAAGGCTGACCATTGAATGCTCCCGATCGCCGCCAGTGTGACAACAGCGGCTTGTCTTTACTGGTCGACCTTGGCGTCACCTACGACCGCACCCTCAGCCGCCAGGTGGCGCTGGCGTATTTCCGCGCCTCGGACATTCCCGCCGCCGTGGCCGAGCGCGTGCTCCAGGGCGCGGCCACCCGCCGCCTCACCGATTGGGAGCAGTTCCATTTAAACAACAGCGCCAAGGATGCCTGCGGCTGAGCCCGGGATGCCGCCGTCCACCAATGTGACCGGGGCGACACAAAAACGGATGACCGGAAGTTACGAAGGTACGTTCGCTAACAGACAAAAAAGTGCACTCTGGATAAAGTTAGCGTCCACCCAAGCCGAGCCGACATCCATGGACGCACCCACCACCGCCGCGCGCACGCCGGCCACCTATCCGATCAGCCTGCGCATCAATGGCGAGCAGCGCCAATGCGAGGTCGAAGCCTGGGTCACCCTGCTCGACCTGCTGCGCGAGCGCCTGGGCCTGACCGGCACCAAGAAGGGTTGCGACCACGGCCAGTGCGGCGCCTGCACCGTGCTCGTTGGCGGCAAGCGCATCAATGCCTGCCTGACCCTGGCGGTCATGCAAAACGGTAAGGACATCGTCACGGTGGAAGGGCTGGCCGATGGCGGCCAGCTGCATCCGCTCCAGCAAGCCTTCATCGATCACGACGCCTTCCAGTGCGGCTATTGCACGCCCGGCCAGCTGTGTTCGGCCGTTGGCCTGATGCGCGAAGGCGAGGCGCGCACGGTGGCCGAGGTGCGCGAACTGATGAGCGGCAACCTGTGCCGCTGCGGCGCCTATCCGCAAATTGTCGCCGCCGTCACGCAGGTGATGGGCCTGGCCGAACACCAGGAGCATCCCGAGCGTCCGTACATTCCCGGCACGGTGCCCGCATGAACCCGGTCACCTTCCACGCGCCGCAGGCCAGTGCGGACGCGCTGCGCCTGGCCGCCGTCGGCGGCGCCGCCTTCATCGCCGGCGGCACCAACCTGATCGACCTGATGAAAGTGGGCGTCATGCACCCGGCGGCGCTGGTGGACATCAACAGCCTGCCGCTGGCCGCCATTGCGCCCACGGCGCAGGGCGGCCTGCTGCTCGGCGCCACCGCGCGCAATGCCGACACCGCCTACCACCCGCTGGTGCGTAGCAGCTATCCGCTGCTGTCGGCGGCGATCCTGGCCGGCGCCTCGCCCCAGATCCGCAACATGGCCAGCGACGGCGGCAACCTGCTGCAACGCACGCGCTGCCATTATTTTTACGATATCGCCGTGCCCTGCAACAAGCGCGTGCCGGGCAGCGGCTGTTCCGCCATCGGCGGCCTGACGCGCCAGCACGCCATCCTGGGCGCGAGCCAGCACTGCATCGCGACCCACCCGTCCGACATGTGCGTGGCACTGGCAGCCCTGGGCGCCGTGGTCCACGCGGGATCGGAGCAGGGCGAACGGCGTATCGACTTCGCCGATTTCCACCGCCTGCCCGGCGCCAATCCCGAGCGCGACAACACGCTCCTGCCCGGCGAACTGATTACCGCCATCGAATTGCCGCCGGCCGGCCAGTTCGCCGCCCACTCGGCCTACCTCAAGTTCCGCGACCGCGCCTCGTACGCGTTCGCGCTGGTCTCCTGCGCCGCCGCGCTCGACATCGGTGCGGACGGCGCCGTGCGCGCCGCGCGCGTGGCCCTGGGCGGCGTGGCCCACAAACCGTGGCGCGTGGCGGCCGCCGAGGACCTGCTGCTTGGCCAGCGTCCCGGCAGCGCCGCCTTCGACGCGTGCGCCGGGCTGCTGCTGGCCGGCGCGCGCGGCCACGGAAAAAACGATTTCAAGATACCGATGGCGCGCCGCGCCGTGGTGCGCGCGCTCGAACAGGCTAGCGCCGGCACCATCGACAATATGCATGCAGCGGCCGCCAGCGCCGGCAAGGAGCCACTGTGACCGATCTCATCGCCGCACTGCGCACCCCGGCCGCCGACGAAGGCACCGGCCCGGTCACCATCGGCATGGCCGTCTCGCGCGTCGATGGCCGCGACAAGGTCACCGGCCAGGCGCGCTACGCCGCCGAACACCAGGCCGACGCTTTGCTGTACGGCGTGGTCGTCAGCGGCACCATCACCAAAGGGCGCATCGCCGCCATCGATGCGCGCAAGGCGCTCGCCGTGCCCGGCGTGATCGAGGTGATCACCCACGAGAACCGCCCGCGCATCCGCTCCTTCGATCTGTTTTACAAGGACATGACGGCGCCCGGCGGCTCGCCCTTCCGCCCGCTCTACGACGACAAGATCCACAGCAGCGGCCAGCCGGTGGCGCTGGTGGTGGCCGCCACGTTCGAGGCGGCGCGCTACGCGTCCTCGCTGGTCGAGATCGCGTACGAGGCCGAAGCGCACGAAACGTGCCTGCTCGACCACCTCGAACGCAGCCACAAGCCGAGCCGCCTGAAGGCCGGCTACACGCCGCCGCCCGAGCCGAAAGGCTTCGCCGATGAAGTCTGGGACAGTGCGCTGGTGAAGATGGAAGGCGATTATTACAGCGGCGTCGAACACCACAACCCGCTCGAAATGTTCGCCTCGACGGTGGTGCGCGGCTTTGACGGCCACCTGACCATCTACGACAAGACCCAGAGCTCGCAGAACAGCCGCTGGTATGTGTCGCACGTGTTCGGCCTGTCCAAGGACAAGGTCACGCTGCGCAATCCCTACGTGGGCGGTGCCTTCGGTTCCGGCCTGCGTCCGCAATACCAGCTGGCGCTGGCCGTGATGGCCGCGCTCAAGCTGGAGCGCTCGGTGCGGGTGGTGCTCACGCGCCGGCAGATGTTCAGTTTCGGGCACCGTCCCGAAACCGTCCAGCGCGTGCGCCTCGGTGCCCGTCCGGACGGCACCCTGACGGCCATCATCCACGAAGCGCTGGCTGAAACCTCACGCAACGAGGATTACGTGGAAGCGGTGGTCAACTGGTCGGGCCAGCTGTACGCCTGCGAGCATATCCGCCTCGGCTACAAGCTGGTGGCGCTGGACCGCTTCAGCCCCATCGACATGCGCGCGCCGGGCGCCGCCCACGGCGTGCACGCGCTCGAAGTGGCGATGGACGAACTGTCGTATGAACTGACGATGGACCCGCTCGCGCTGCGCCTGCGAAACTACGCCGACCTCGATCCGACCGACGGCTTGCCGTATTCGACCAAGGAGCTGCGCGCCTGCTACGAGCAGGGCGCGGCGCGCTTCGGCTGGCACCGGCGGCCGGGCGACGTGCGCTCCATGCGCGAAGGCCACGAGTTGATCGGCTGGGGCATGGCGACCGGCATGTGGGACGCGATGCAGATGTTCGCGCGCGCCAGCGCCGTGCTGCACGCCGACGGCAAGCTGGTGGTGAGCAGCGCCGCCACCGACATCGGCACCGGCACCTACACGGCGATGTGCATCATCGCCGCCGACGCCATGGGCATGCCGCTCGAACGGGTGCGCTTCCAACTGGGCGACTCGACCCTGCCGGTGGCGCCCGTCGAAGGCGGCTCCTCGCACGTGGCCACGGTCGGTTCGGCCGTGCAGGGCGTGTGCGAAAAGCTGCAAAAGAGCTTGTTCAAGCTGGCCCGCAAGATGCCCGATTCGCCGTTCGCCAAGGCGCGCTTCGAGGATGCCGAATTCGCCGGCGGCGCGCTGCGCCTGCGTGCGCAGCCAGGCCACGCGCTGCCGCTGGCGGCGATCGTGGCGTTCGATGGCGCCGGGCGGCTGGAAGAAAAGTACATGATGCTGCCGAATGTGCTCAAGCAGAAAAACTACCTGCGCGCCACGCACTCGGCGGTGTTTGTCGAAGTGCGCGTCGACGAAGCCTTCGGCACGGTGCGCGTGACGCGCGTGGTCAGCGCCATCGCGGCCGGGCGCATCATCAACGCCAAGGCGGCGCGCAGCCAGATCATTGGCGGCGTGGTGTGGGGGATTGGCCAGGCGCTGCACGAAGAAACCCAGTCCGACGACCGCCTTGGCCGCTTCATGAACCATAACCTGGGCGAGTATCACGTGCCGGTCAACGCCGACATCCACGCTATCGACGTCGTGTTCGTGCCGGAGGACGACCGCATCGTCAGCCGCCTGGGCGCCAAGGGCGTGGGAGAAATCGGCCAGGTGGGCGTGGCGGCGGCGGTCTGCAACGCGATCTATCACGCCACCGGGCGCCGCGTGCGCAGCACGCCGATGACGCCGGACAAGGTGATGGCCCCGTAAGCCCACGGCCAAGGGCAAGCGTCAGCGCGCGCGCCGTTTGGTTCGGCCGCGCACCTTGATGCCGCTCAAACCCTTCCTTGATCCACGTCATACAGTGATGGTGGGCCGTGCCGTTGCGGTAGGGGAGATTTCATCATGGGTTACAAGACGATCCTGGTGCACGTTGCCGACGTGCCGAATGCCGGGGTAGGCTACGCCTTCGCGGCCGAGCTGGCGCAGGCGGAACAGGTCCACCTCATCGGCCTGGCCAGCAGCGGCGTCTCGCGCTTCCTGCGCGAGACGGTCACGGTAAACGCCGCCGGTCCGTCCATGGCCCCCTTTCTGGACACCCTGCGCGGGCGCGCCGCGCGCGTGCTCGACCAGTTCGAGCGGGTGGCGGCCGGCTTCACGCTGGCAGGCAGCGAACGGCGCGCCGTCGACGACGAGCCGCGCTACAGCCTCAGCGCGCTGGCGCGCTACTGCGACCTGTGCGTCCTGAACCAGGCCGACGCGGTGCAGGGCGCCTCGCTGCCGGCGCCCGGGCTGGCGGCCGAGGTGGCCAAGAACAGCGGCACGCCGGTGCTGATGGTGCCGCGCGCGCAGGCGCCGGCCTGGCCGCTGCGGCGCATCCTGCTCGGCTGGAACGGCAGCCGTGAAGCGGCGCGCGCCATGCGCTTTGCGCTGCCGCTGCTGCGGCGCGCCAGCGCGGTCGAGGTGGCGATCCTCGACGCTGCGGCGCTGGATTCCGCCGGCGGCGAGTTGCGCCCGGTTACGGCCATCGGCCAGACCCTGGCGCGCCACGGGGTACGGGCCGAGCTGCTACAGCGCGACAGCGCCGGCGACGCGGGCGCGGCCTTGCTGGCGCTGGCCGGCGAGCGCGGGGCGCAGTTGCTGGTCATGGATTGCTACGGCCACTCGCGCCTGCGCGAACTGCTGCTCGGTGGCGCCACCCGCACGGTCCTCAAGTCCATGACGCTGCCGGTATTCATGGCGGCCTGACCCGGGGAGCCATGCCATGCAACGACTCGCCCTGGTCACCGGAGGCACGCGCGGGCTGGGCCGGGCCATCGCGCTGGCCCTGCGCGACGCCGGCCACCGCCTTGCGGTGGTTTGCCTGCGCGACGCCGACGCGGCGCAGCGCTTCACCGACGAGACTGCGATCCCCGCCTACCAGTGGAACGTCGGCGATTTTCACGCCTGCCGGCTGGGCGTGCTGAAAGTGGCGTACGAGCTCGGGCCGGTCGATATTCTGGTCAATAACGCCGGCGTGACGGCCGATGCCATGCTGCACAAAATGACCTCCGAACAGTGGTGGAAGGTGGTCCATACCAATCTGGGTTCGATGTTCAACATGACGCGCCAGGTGGTTGGCGGCATGCGCGAGCGCCGTTTCGGCCGCATTATCAACATCAGCTCGGTCAACGGACGCAAGGGTCAGGCGGGCCAGACCAACTACGCCGCCAGCAAGGCGGGCGTGCTCGGCTTTACCCGGGCGCTGGCGCTGGAAAATGCGTCAAGAAATGTCACGGTCAATGCCATCGCTCCCGGTTACTGCGATACCGGCATGGTCGCCGCACTGGCGCCCGACACGCTGCACGCCATTGTCGCCGGCATTCCGGTCGGCAGGATCGGCGCCCCGGCCGATATTGGCCGCATGGCGGCGTTTCTCGCGTCCGACGACGCCGGATTCATCACCGGCGCCACCTTCGACGTCAATGGCGGGCAATTCATGGGCGAGCGCACGGCGGCATGGCTGCATGCATGCGCATGGCGTGGAAGGTCCCGCCACGCGCTGATGTTTCCGCCCGCAGCCATGGCCAGTCCAATTGGCGTATTGCGGGGGCGTAAGAACGGAGCGCGATAGAGTGGCACGCATTTGAGCTGGCTCAGATAGCGCGACGATAGCGCGCTTATGATCGGATACCTGACGCGGCGTGGCGGCCAGCAGAAGCGCGCTCGCCCGGCCGCAATCCGAACAACCCAACTGAAGGAGAACGCGATGGCCAGTCATCTCACCCGTTTCGACCCCGTGGGCCCGCTCAGCCGGATGGACCCGTTCCGCAGTTTCGACAGCCTTTTCAACACCTTCGACCTGATGCGTCCCCTGCGCGCGTTTGACAGCGAGCGCATCCGCATGGATGTCACCGAGACCGACCAGGCTTTCGTGGTGCGGGCCGACATGCCCGGTGTCAAAAAGGAAGACGTCAAGGTGTCCATCGATGGCAATGAAGTCACCATCAGCGCCGATGTCAGCCAGGAGCATGAGCACACGGAAGGCAGCAGCGTGTGGCGCGAGCGCTTCCAGGGGCAGCAGTACCGCAGCTTCACGCTGCCCCAGCAGGTGGACGAAGAGAAAGCAAGCGCCACCTGCCGCGACGGCGTGCTCGAACTGACCCTGCCCAAGAGGCCGGGCAGCGGCGGCAAGCAATTGACTGTCCAGTAAAGACGGCCGGCGGGCAGCCGGCTCGCCGGTCCTGCGCCGCTCGCGCCGCGGCGCCGCAGTTTGAACGCGGCGGCGCATCGTTCAGTGCCACGTTCACGCCTTGAAGGTCAGCAGCGGGGACAGCTTGGCGATCGGGCGCACCAGTCCTTCCTCCACCTGCGACTCGATCACCGGCCCGATCGGCTTGTAGGCCCCCGGCGCCTCTTCGATGCGGCGCTCCTCGCGCAGCGTGATGCACTCGAACTGGCGCGCACTTCCCGCGCCCGCCTCGTGCTTCGATTTCCACGCCATCTCCATGCGCGACACCGCGCGTCCGGCGCCATGGCTGGCCGAACTGGCCAAGCGTTCGTGACCGAGTCCGTCGAGCAGGTACGAATCGTCGCCCATCGAGCCGGGGATGAGCAGCGGCTGCCCCGCATGCGCCGGCGTGGCGCCCTTGCGGTGCACATTGCCGCCCGCTTCACTGAGCACGATATTGTGCGGCACGTCGCACACCAGCGGCATCGACTGGTCGCCGAACACCTGGCGGATGCGCTGGCGCACCAGTTCCACGATCAGCGCCCGGTTGGCATCGGCGTAGTGGGCGGCGGCGTGCATCGCCGTCAGGTATTCGGCGGCCAGCGGACCGCACAGGCCATACAGGCCGGACTCCGGATGCTTCACGCCGGAGGGCCACTCGGCCTTGGCGCGGTCCATCCAGCGCGTGCCGATGTACGAACCGACGTCGCGCGAGCCGCTGTGCACCATCAGCGCCAGTTGGCCCGGGCGCACGCCCAGTTCAAAGGCGCGGTGGCGGTCCAGCACCTGCGACACATATTGAAACTCGCAGAAGTGATTGCCGGCGCCGAGCGTGGCCAGGCCGGGGTCGCGCAGCAGGCCGCGGCGCGTATCCTGCAGTGCTTCCGGCGCATAGTGCGCGTTGCCGGCGATGTGCGAGGCCGCGAACAGGCGCCCCGTCTCCGCTTCGACCTGGGCGAAGTCGATGTGCGCGAACAGGCCTTCGCGCGTGGTGCGCATGGCGCGCCAGAAGGCGCCCAGGCCGTCGGAAAACAGCGCCGTCATGGCCGCCGGCGTGGTCGGCACGTTGCGCGCCGCCTCCAGCAAGTCGCCCTTGAGCAGGGCCACCAGGCGCTCCTTGTGCGCCAAAAAGCGTTCGAGCGGCACGTCGAGCACGTGCAGGCGCATGCCGCAGTTGATGTCGCGCCCGATCGATTCGGGCACCACGAAGTCATGGTTGGTAACGAGGATGCTGCCGACCGGTACCGGCGCGCCGGGGTGGAAGTCGGGCGTGGCGCAGGCGCGGCAGACATGCCCGCCATGCGGATGGCGCATGCCGGCGAACGCCAGCAGCTGGCTGACCGCTTTCGCTTCGAGCGGCAGGCTGTCGGGCAGCAGGATTTCGGCGCGCACGTCGGAGCGCAAGGTCGACTGCACACGCAGGATATTGCCTTCGCGTTCGGCGAAGATATGGTGGGAGGCAAGGGCTTTGGCCAGGCGTTTGGCCGATACGGTCGTGCTCATTTGGCTGCTTTCAAGGGACGAAGAAAAACGCACCTTCGAAAAGGTGGTTTCTTCAGAGGCAGCAGCCAATACAACGAAGAGGGAGAATTATAGCAGGGCGCCGGCAGGCATGGTCATTTCGATATGATTGAGATGAAAACGAAATCAAAGTTGCAGCAAGTCATCGCCCTGTCATACCTGTTGCGTACCATCGCGGTTTTCACCCCCGAGAGTCGACCGTGAAGTCCTGTATCCGTGCCCTGTGGCTGGCAATGAGCGTCTGTTTAACCCTGCTGGCGACCAACGCCGGCGCCGCCGAGCAGATCGTGATCGGCCACGCCATCGATTTGTCCGGTCCGAATGGCAGTATCGGCCGCGATTACGTGGCCGGCATCACCACCTATTTCGACAGCATCAACGTCAAGGGCGGCATCAACGGCAGGAAGATCGTCTACACCGTGCGCGACGACCGCGGCGTGGCGGCCGAATCGGCCAGGCTGGCCGCTACCCTGATCCAGCAGGACCGCGCCCACTACCTGCTCGGCGCCATCGGCCCCGAGTCGACCCAGGCGATCCTGGCCGCGCCGGCCTTTGCCGACTCGCGCCACGTGCTGTTTGCACCGCTGACCGACGCTTTCGCCGCGCCGCGCGGGCGCGTGATCTTCTGGCGTCCGAGCATGGAGCGCGAGTGCCAGTTCATCCTCGGCTACTTCGACAAGCTGGGACTTAAAAAAATCGGCATCGTCCTCCAGGACACGCCGCAAAACCAGAAAACCTACCAGATGGTGGCCGAGGAAGTGCGCAAGCGCGGCATGACCCTGGCCGGCACCGTGCGCGTGTCGGCCAATATCGAGGCCGACGCCAGGCAGTTGAGTGCCTCGGGTGCGAAGGTGGTACTGATGATCGCCGATACCATCGGTGCCTCGCAGTTCCTCAAGGCTTTCCGCAAGCATGATGCGAGCACCTTTGTCGCCGGCACCTCGCTGATCAACCTGGCCACGCTGAGCGAAATCGCCGGCGTCCGCGCCACCGAGTGGACCGTGTTTTCGCAGGTGGTGCCCAATCCGGGCAGTAGCGCATCGAGGCTTCAGTCCGAGCACATCGACATGATGAAAAAATTCCGCGACGAGCCGGTATCGGCCATCACGCTCGAAGGCTTCGCCGTCGCCAAGACGCTGGTGAAGGTGATCCAGATGGAGGCGGCCGGGCGCGGCGGCCTGCAGACGATGGCTGCCAGCCATACCCCGTTCGACATCGGCGGCATGACGCTCCAGTCGTCCGACCGCAAGAGCACCATGTCCGAATTCGTCGACATCGCCTTATTCAAGCGGGACGGTCGCCTCATGTACTGATGGCGCCCAGGCCGGCGCAGCCGCTGGCGAATCGACGTAGCGCGCCGTTTCGCGCAGTGCGGTGGCGCTTGATCCGCACGCGAATACCAGCACATCGCCCGGCTGGCAGCGCTCCATCGCCGCCGTGAAGGCATCGCTGACCGGCGCGATGGCGTGCAGCAGGTGTTCTTGTTTCCCGGCGCGGCGCGCGCCATCGAGAATGGTGCGCGCCGTCTCGCCGCTGGCGCGTCCGCGCGGATCGGCTTCGTACACGAACAGTTCGTCGAATCCTTCGGCGCAGGTGTGGCCGATGTCGAGCAGGTCGGCGTCGCGCCGGTCGCCGGGGCAGGTGAGTACGGCGATGCGGCGTCCGCCAGAGAGCGACTGCGCCATCGACGCCATGGCCGCGTAGGCCGCCGGGTTGTGTGCGTAATCGACCACGATGGTCACGCCGCGCGCGCTGTAGACGTTCGAGCGCAGCGGATTGCTGTCGCGGTCGGAGACGAAGGTGGACAGCGCCGCGACGGTCTGCGCAGGGGTGAAGCCGGCCCCCATCAGGGCGGCGGCCGCCGCCAGCGCATTGGCGACGTTGTAGCGCGCGTGGCCGTGCAGGCTGGCCGGCATGCGCTCGGCGCGCAGCAGTTCCAGCCTGCGCGAGCCGTCTTCCAGGATCAGCGCATGGTCCTGGAAGTACGCGGCGCGTCCGCCGTTGCCGAGGTGGCGCAGCCGGACCGGGTTGTCCGGGTCCATGGAAAAGAAGATGCGTTCCACATCGGCCGATACCTGGGCGCTCATCGCCACGCACAGGTGGTCGTCGGCATTGAGCACCACTGCACGCGCGGCGCTATTGGCCACCACCGCCTTGACTGCCGCCAGTTCGGCCACCGTCTCGACGCCGTCGAGCCCCAGATGGTCGGCCGAGACGTTGAGCACCACCGCCACCGCGCAGCGGTCGAAGGCCAGGCCGCGCTTCAAGATGCCGCCGCGCGCCGTTTCCAGCACGGCGATATCGACGCCCGGGGTGGCGAGCAGGGTGCGCGCCGAATGGTAGCCGGCGCAGTCGCCGTCGATGATCCGGTGGCCGTCGATGAAGACGCCCTCGGTGGTGGTCACCCCGGTGCGCAGGCCGGCCAGCCGCGCGGCGTGCGCGATCATCAGCGAGGTCGTGGTCTTGCCATTGGTGCCGGTGACGGCGATGACGGGAATGCGGCCGTCACTGTCGCCGAACATCGCCTCCACGATCGCGTCGCCGGCGTTGCGCGCCCGGCCGTGGCTCGGGTATTCGTGCATGCGGATGCCGGGGGCGGCGTTCACTTCGATCACGGCGCCGCGCTGCTCGCGCAGGCACAGCGAAATGTCAGCGCAGATCACGTCGATGCCCGCCACGTCCAGTCCGATGAGTTGGGCGGCGCGGATGCACATCTCGCGGGTGGACGGGTGCACCTTGCCGGTGACGTCTTCGGCGGTGCCGCCGGTGGACAGGTTGGCGTTGCCGCGCAATTGCACCTCGACGCCGGCCGGCACCACCGAATCGGCTGTGAAGCCCTGTTTCGCCAGCAGTGCCAGCGCCAGTTCGTCGAGGCGCAGACGGGTGAGGATGTTGGCATGGCCCTCGCCGCGCGCCGGATTGCGGTTTTCAAGATCGACCAGTTCGCGCACGGTCGAGGCGCCGTCGCCGGTGACCGAAGGAGGTCGGCGCAGCGAGGCGGCGGCGAGCTTGCCGCCGGTGACCAGCAGCCGGTAGTCGCGCCCTTCGATGCAGCGTTCGACGATGACGCGGCGGCCGTACTGGCGCGCGAAATCGAAGGCGGTGCGCACCGTGGCGGCATCGGCGCATTCGGTGCTGACGCCCTTGCCCTGGTTGGCGTCGAGCGGTTTGACGGTGACGGGAAAGCGCAGGCGCGTTGCCAGCGCCAGCGCGTCATCGGCCGTGGTGGCCACGCCACCCTTGGGCACCGGAATACCGCCCTGGTCGAGCAGGGACTTGGTCAGCTGCTTGTCGCTGGCGATGCCGACCGCGATGGTGGAGGTGTCGCCCGTGACGGTGGCCTGGAGACGCTTCTGGCGGCTGCCCCAGCCAAGCTGGAACAGATTGGCTTCGTCGGTCAGGCGTAGTGCCGGAATGCCGCGCGCGAGCGCCGCGTTGACCACGGCGGCCGTGCTGGTGCCGATGGCGCCGCGTTCGGCCACTTCCCGCAGCGCTGCCAGGCGTTCGCTCCAGTCGTGCGCTTCGCCGCGCGCCATTGCCCGCACCATGTCGAGCGCCAGGGCCATCGCCTCGACGGCGACCTGCTCGCGCTGGTAAGCGACTACGATGCGCCACTGGGTCGCATCGACTTTGCTGGTCAAGCCAAGGCTGACCGGCGTACCGGCCATGTTCTGCAGTTCCAGCGCCACCTGTTCGACCGCGTGCGCCAGGCTTGCGTAGCCGCGCCGGGTGGCCATGCCGGGCAATTGTGCATGCAGTGCATCGGCAAGATGGGGAATGTCAGTGGGGACGATGCCCGCCAGTTCGCCGGCATCGACGATGGTTTGCAGGCAGGCCAGCCGGGACCAGCGATTGGGGCCGCGCAGGATGCGCTGTTCGATGATGTTCATGTTGTTTACGCGATGTTGGTAACGATGTTCAAAAAGTCGCTGAAGGCGGCTGGTGTGGCGCTGTCGCCCGCCGCGCCGTAGCGGGAACCGGATGGCAGCAGGTGGAGGCGCACATCCACCATTTCGGGCACCGCGCGGTTGCGGATGTCGGCCACGTTCGAGACCATGTGGCGGCCATCGACGACGGTGACGGCGCCGGCGCCCAGGATCTCGATGCTGCCGCCGGCCTCGATCAGCAGCGCCGTGTCTTCATCGATGCCCACGCCGAGCAGATACGGGTTGTGCGCGACCACGGTCAGCAGGCGCGCCAGCCGGTGGCGCTGCGAGAAGTGCTGGTCGATCACCACGCGCGGCAAGAAGCCGAGGCCGGCGCCCAGGCTGACCGCGCCTTTTTCCGGATGCAGGTCGGCTTTGCCGTCGGCCAGCATGTGGGCCGACATGGCAGACGCCCCTGCGCTGGTGCCGGCGATGCAGGCGCCGCGCGCGAGGGCCGCGTGCAGCGCTTCGTCAAGCCGGGTTCCGCCGGTCAGGGCCAGCAAGCGTTTCTGGTCGCCGCCGGTCAGGAAGATGCCGTCCGCCTGGGCCACCTCGGCGGCCATGGCGGCGTCGTTGGCCTCAAGGCGGCTGGCGACGTGCACCGGCTTGCGGCTGCCGACGTTCATGCCGCCGAACGCGGCGTCGTAGATGGCCCACATTTTGGCGGGCATGCGGCTCGCCGCCGTCAGCACCACGATGCGCTTGTCCGGCCCGCCGCACAGGGCGACGAAGCGCTCCAGGATCTGCATGTCGTGTTCGCGGTCTTCGCCGCCGCCGATGATCAGCAGGCTGGCGCGACGCGTGCCGGCTTGGGCCGGCCCGCTCATGCGCCGCCGTCGGGACGGGTGGCGCACAGCCACACCGCCGCGATCCGGTCGGCGTACGCGTACGGCGCTTCGTCGAGTTCTTCGCCAAACAGGTCGGGGTCGATTTCGTCGTAGGTCCAGTGAAAACCGGCGGCGCGCAGGCGCGGTTCGGCCGCCTGGCGGAAGGGATCGGCATTGGCCACGATGGCCGCGCCGGTGTACAGCATCAGCGTGCCGCCGGGCGCGAGGCGCTTTATGGCCTCGTCGACGATGGCCACCGACAGCCCGGCGCCCAGGTCGCCGCCGCCGTGGCGGTAGGCGCGCTGTTCGCGGTCGATCAGGTAGGGCGGGTTGGCGACGATCAGGTCGAACTGGCCGTCGACGCTGGCCAGCAGGTTGCTCTCGACGGGGGTGAGGTTGTCGACGCCGGCGATGCGCGCATTGATGTCGGTGAGCACCAGCGCGGCCGGGTTGATGTCGGCTGCGAATACGCTGGCGCCCGGATGGGCCAGGGCGATCGTGATGGCGCCGGGTCCCGCGCCGCAGCCGATGTCCGCCGCGCGCTTGACCGGGGCGCTGCGCGCCGCCAGCGAGGCACGCATGGCGCGCACGAAGCGGTAGGTATCGGGGCCGAAGAACACGGCGTCGGCGGCATTGGTCGGGTAGGCCGAATGCAGGTACAGCTGGCCGTCGAGGGTGGAGGCGCGCAGCACGCTGCGCAGCATGCCGTTGTCGTGGTTGAGCACGTCGGCTTCGTGCATCAGGTCCATCAGGGTGGCGTTGACCACGGCCGGCTTGAAGGCGCGGCTCCAGCCGAAAATGCCGCACAGGTCATGCGCCCAGCCGTTGGCAAGACGCGCGTTGACGCGGCTGTGCGTGAGCGGGGTGACGGTGGTAAAGGCGTAGCCGTGCTGCTTCAGGCCGCAGCCCAGCGCGTGCAGCGCGGCCCTGCGCCGCTCGCTGGCGATGGCGATCGGCGGCGCCTGGTCGAGCCGGTGGCCGTCGATGGAGATAATGGAGGCGCTCATGCGGTTCCTGTGGGTGTGTTGGTCAGCCGAGCAGGCGCACGAACATGCGCGTTCCCATCAGGCCGGTGGCGGTGTGGTGTCTGGACGGCGCCATGTGCGCTACCAGCAGTTTCATGGCGGCGCTGGTCGATGGCGCCAATGCGACGGCTTGTTCGAGACGGCGCAGCTGGTCGTTTTCGGCCTCGTGCTCGCCGGCCTGGCCGGCGTACGGATAGCGGATCAGGGCGCGCGCGCCATGGGCTTTCGGCGGCGCACTGCGGGCCGGCGCCAGTGCGCGCTGGCGCGCGCGGAACGATGCCACGCGCGGCGCGGCGCTGGCGCCGTCGGCGGCGTGCGCGGGGAAGGCGATCCAGTCGGCCAGCACCTGCTGCTCGTAGCTTGAAAAGACCCCGAACATCTCGGCATGGTCGCCTTGCAGCAGGCCCCAGAAGCGGCTTTCCCCGGGCGCGGCGCCGCGTTTTATCCAACCGGTGCTTTCGAAGGCGCGCAGCAGGCCGGCAATCTGTTCCGGGTTGGCCAGCCAGGCGTTGATGGTCTTGCCGGCCACGCGGCAGTAGTCGCTGTGCATATTCTGTCCGGTCACGGCCTTGGCCGCGAGGATGCGCACCAGTTCTTCTTCGAGGTCGAAGGAGGCGATCACCGAGTTGCTGTTTTCGCCCAGCTCATTGAGCTTGTAGCCTTCGCGCACGCGGCGATAGAACGCGGCCGGCTCGGCGGCGCGCGCCATGAGCCGTTGCAGCGCGTCGACCGCGTCGCGCGCGTGCCCGGTCGAGCCATTGTCGACCGTGATGTGCAGGGTGAAGTAGTAGGGGTCGATTCCCAGCTCGTTCAATTCGTAGGCGGTGATGAGCAGGTGCAGCGGCAGTTGTTCGTAGCCGAGGTTATAGCCGATCATCTCGGGCAGGAAGCTCTCGCCCGCGTGGGCCAGCGCCAGTTGCAGCGCGCCCTGGGTGAAGTGGGCGCCATCGAGGTCGTTCCATTCGGCGCAGCCGTGGTTGTCGAGCAGGCGCTGGTACAGCACCACGTGGTTCTTGTCGGGCAGGCCGTCGCCCAGTTCCTCGACGTAGGTCTTGACCAGCGGCCGGAACTCGTTTTCCTGCCAGCGTTGCAGGGCGCCATACAGCCAGGCGCCGTCCACCAGCTTGGTCGGCGCCACGCAGCGCAGGAAGTACAGCGCGTGCGCCTTGCTGGTGAAGAAGCGGCGCGCGGCGCCATCGCGGCGGCCGGCCAGGTATTGCTGGTACTGCGCGCCGATGGCGGCGCTGCGCGGCGCGATCCAGGCGTCCAGCCCGGCCGGGGAGTCGGGCAGGTCGCAGGGCTGCGAGGCGGCGCGGGCCAGCTGGCCGACCAGGTAGGCCTGGGCGTCGGCGCTGGCGCTGGCAGGTAATTCGGCCTGGGAGAGGGTGTCGTACAGCGCACGGCAACTGGTCGTGGCCGGCGCGCAGGGGCGCGCGGCGATGACGGGTGGCGCGGCGAACGCAGTGTTTTGCATCGTGGACATGGGCGCGGGTACGGTGGTTTTCAGAGAGGCCTCATTATCGCCGCCGCCTTGCGCGCCTCGTATCGGTGGCCGAGCTGTGCTTGTGTAAGACAACGATTACGCGGCTGTCCCGATCATGGCGCACCCTGCGGCGCATTGGGCGCTTTGCCTTGCACCGATGGTATGTGCAACACTTTGACAAATGGTTATGTTTGCGATTCGTCAAGATGCGGAAATGGGCGTATGCTTGGTATTCAGGCCACTTGCGGCCACCTACCGGGAACTGCATGACACTCTCCGATATTATTGCCACTGAGCAACTTGAGCGCCGCCCGCGCGGGGTGGCGCGCAGGGAAACACGCGCTGAGCCGCGTGCGGTGCCGCAGGATGGCGCAAGCCTGCGCGACGTCTTGCGCGCGCGTTGCGAGGAGGCGCTGCTGCGCTGTTCGGCACAGTCGGCCGGCATCAGCATTTTCGACAATGACGACCTGGACGAGCTGACCTGGGCCGCCACCGTGGGCGTGCTGGGGCCGTTTGAAGGCCGGCGCTTTCCCCGCTCCGACAGCCCATGCGGGCTGTGCTTTTCGTACCGCAAAACCCAGTTGCTGCTCCAGCCGGACCGGCACTTCGCGTGGATGGCGCAAACCGGCGTTCCCGTTAACGAAGCGTTGGTGGCACCCCTGATCGGCCAGTTCGGCGCGTTTTACGGGACCATCTGGGTGATGAGCCATGACGACCTGGATATCCATTTCAGCCTCGACGATGCCGACACCCTGGCGGACCTGAGCCGTGGACTGGCGACGACGATCCGGCTCAACGATAGCGGCCGCGCGGCGGGCGCGGGCAAGTCCTGAACGGTTTGTTCCGCTGATTCCGGGACCGGGATGTACTGGCGCGGCCCGGATGTGCCGGTCGGCGAACGCGATGCCTGGCTGAAAACGGGCACGGCCGACATCGACATGCTGCCCTCGATCGTTACGCATGAACTGATGCATTTCCAGCAGCAGCTCGATCCGCACACCCTGCTCGGTCATGCCATCAAGGAAGGTTCCTGCGATTTCCTCGCCTCGCTGTTGGCGAAAGGCAATTTCAACGCCCATCTCTATCGCTATGGCTACGCGCATGAAGGGCAGCTGAAAAAAGAATTCCTGGCGGCGATGGATGGCGCCGATGTCACGCGCTGGCTGTACAGCGGCGCGCCGGATGGCGAACGCCCGGCCGACCTGGGCTACTTCATGGGCTTGCGGATTACGAAGCCTGTTACCAGCAGGCCAAAGACAAGCGCCAGGCGATTGTCGATATTCTCAACATCAAGGATTTCAAGCGCTTCCTGGCCGCCAGCGGCTACGCCAGCGCACCTTGACGGGCGGCGCCGGCGCGCAGGAAGCCTTCGAGCGCGTCGACGATGCTGCGCTCGATGTCGGCAGCGGCAAAGCGCGCCGGCGCGTCCATCACGGCGGCGTGCACCAGCGACTCCATCATGCGCAGCAACATCCAGGTGGCCAGGTCGGGGTCGGGCTGGCCGATCTCGTCCTTATGCCTTTCCAGCAGGCCCAGGATGCGCTGGAAGGAATTGTTGTCCGCCGGACTGTCCTGGGTCGGCGCATCGAAAAAGGGAAACTCCTTTTCCAGCACCTTGTGCAGTTCCGGTTCGACCTGGTGCGCCACCAGCCAGGCATGGACCATGGCCGCCAGCTGTTCGCGCAGGGTGCGCGGCGCTTCGCCATCGAGGATTGCGTCGATGGCGGCGTACATCTGGGCGCCATGGCGCTCGTGCAGCGCCGTGATCAGCGCATCCTTGTTCGGAAAATACTGGTAGACCGATCCCACGCTCACCCCGGCGCGCGCGGCCACCGCGTTGGTGTTCATGCCGGCGTAGCCGCGTTCTTCGAGAATGCGAGCCGTGGCCTGCAAAATCTGCTCGACCATGTGCTGGGAACGCGCCTGGCGCGGCGCTTTGCGGGGCGTGGGAAGAGGGCGCATGGAGGTCCTTGGAATGCGAGTTTTCAATATGAGCAATTGCTCGTATTCTCTCATATCGCGAGCATTTACTCGTTTTTATATGAGGCACCTCCATGCAATCCCCTTCGAATGCGGCGGCCAGCGCGCCGCGCAGCCTGTTTTTTGAATTACTACCAATTACGCTGACGGTGTTCGTCGGCTTCCTGACCCTGGGGCTGGCGCTGCCGGTGTTGCCGCTGCATTTGCAGTCGGCTTTGTCGATGAGCCCGCTGGTGATCGGGACCGTCATCGCCAGCCAGTTTGTCGCCGCGCTCCTGACGCGCGCCTGGGCCGGCAGCATGGTCGACACGCGCGGCGCCAAGCGCGCCGTGGTGATCGGCCTGGGCCTGGGCGCCTGTTCCGGCCTGGCATATCTCGCGTCGCTGGGCGCGCCGGCAGGCTATGGCGCGCTGGCGATCCTGATCGGCGCGCGGCTGCTGCTTGGCTGCGCCGAAAGCCTGGTGGTGACCGGGGCGCTGGGCTGGGGCGTGGGCCTGGCCGGGCCGCAGAATGCGGGCAAGGTCATGGCCTGGGTCGGCATCGCCATGTATGGCGCGTATGCCGCCGGCGCGCCGCTGGGCGTGTTCGTGTACGGCCGTTTTGGCTTTGGCGGCATTGCGCTGGCCAGTGTGATCATTCCCTTGCTGGCGCTGGCCATTGTGGCGCGCGTGCCGGCGCTGGCGCCGTCGCACAAGGTGCGGGTGCCGTTCTATAAAGTGCTGCGCGCGGTGTGGCTGCCCGGCCTGGGACTGGCGCTGTCGAGCATGGGCTTTTGCGCGATCACGGCGTTTGTGGCGCTGCTGTTCTCGGCCAAGGGATGGGGCGATGCCGCGCTGGCGTTTACCTCCTTCGGCGCCGCCTTTATCGGTGCGCGGCTGCTGTTCGGACACCTGCCCGATCAGCTTGGCGGCGCCAGGGTGGCGCTGGTGTGCGTGCTGATCGAAGCGGCCGGCCAGCTGCTGATGTGGAGTGCGCCGACTGCCTTGCTGGCCTGCGTTGGCGCCGCCATCACCGGGTTTGGCTATTCGCTCGCGTTTCCCGGCTTTGGCGTGGAAGCGGTGCGCCGCGCCCCGCCCGACAGCCGCGCCTCCGCCATGGGGGCATACGTTGCCTTCCTCGATATCTCGCTGGCCGTCAGCGGGCCGCTGGCGGGGCTGGTCGCCATGCGCTGGGACGTCGGCAGCGTGTACCTGGCCGGCGCGCTGGCGGTGGCGTCATCGGCCTGCGTGGCGCTGCGCCTGCTGGCCACGCGTCCTGCCTGATGATCTTTTTACTTTAACGGAGTCATATTTTATGTTGGACCATACTGCTACCTTTCCTGCCAGCGCCCTGGGCAACCGCATCCATGCAGCGCTTGAGGCCATGCGTACTGGCGTGCCGGTGATCCTGATGGATGATCACGACCGCGAAAACGAGGCTGATTTGATCGTGGCGGCCGAGCGGCTGACGGTGGAAACGATGGCGCTGATGATCCGCGAATGCAGCGGCATCGTGTGTCTGTGCCTGCCGCCGGAAACGGTGGGAGCGCTGGCGCTGACACCCATGAGCGCGCGCAACGGCAGCCGGCATGGGACCGCGTTCACCGTGTCGATCGAGGCGAGGGAAGGGGTGACGACGGGAGTGTCGGCGGCGGACCGGGTGGCCACCATCCGCGCGGCGATCGGGCCGGATGCGCAGCCGGGCGACGTGGTCAGCCCGGGCCACGTGTTTCCGCTGGCGGCGAGGGCCGGCGGCGTGCTGGCGCGGCGCGGCCATACCGAGGGATCGGTCGACCTGGCGGTGTTGGCGGGCTTGCGCCCGGCCGCCGTGCTGTGCGAACTGATGAATGCCGACGGGAGCATGATGCGCGGGGCGCAGATCGAACGCTTCGCGGCGGACCGGGATTTGCCGGTGCTGTCGGTGGCCGATATTGTGGCGTGGCGCAGCGGGGAGGAGTAAGTTGTCAGCCGTCCGGCATGGGCCGGCGTTCGCGCGAGGAGGAGGCGGGTGCATGCGGGCGGCCTCCGCTTGCGCGCCGTTAACTTGACCGGTTGGGGCGTTTTATCGGCGGCTGCGGCGAACTGCTTGGTGACCGGGTTTTTGGAGGGCACCGTGGCGTGCATCCATTCTTAAGCCTTCCCCGGGTTGGGTTCACTTACGGTTGAGGACGGATCGGCGAGCCGGTGTTCGTACATTCGATTAAGTTCACTGATGCCTGATTCATCATCAAGGTCGGCTTCAATAGCCTCTCTCAGGGAATTCTTTACTTTTGCTATTTTATTTCCAATGTCATTTTTAATAAAAAAGTCCAGCAAGGATGCGGCAATTTCTTGTTGCGTTGCATGCGTTACGGCAAGCGTTGTTCCAAGTCTGAATAATTTTACGTCCAGCCAATTCAGCTCGGTAAGCGCTTCAAACAGTACGTGTTTTTCTATTTTTATACCATTTTCCATTGAGTTTTCCTGCTTCTGATTGCCCGTATCTTATAGCAAGCGTTTCACTCTCGCTCGCTCAGCCTCAGCAGGATTAGCCCTGCGGGTCGAGGTGTAGTGCAGGGCGCCTGCGCGTTGGTCGGCGCGGCGCTCTTTCAGGCGTTCGCCGCTGGTCCGTGTGGGGGGCAGAGGCTTTACGTGCTCAACGAATTTGTCCAACGAAAACAAATTATTTTTCGTTTAACGGCAATTGCAATAATTCACCTTTGCAGACGGGGCATGCTTTCGGTTGATGACTTCTTGTCCAAATTTCGCAGTGATGACATATCTGCCCATATAATTCAGGCTTCGTTGCATTGTCTGCAGCAGCCTCAGGCTCGAGTTTTTTGAACGCAAGCGCTCTTGATTTATCGAGTAAAAAATATGCGTGCAGATTTTTGTAGCCACAGCAGGTAGCATGCCAGATTAATCCATCTATAAACTTATCTTTGCGACTCAAGCTTTGTTCCCAGTCATCATCGGATTTGTTGATAAGCATATTTTTACCAAAAAATTCTGTCTTGAAATCTCGCCAGTCATCCCAAGATTTTATTGTGTTAAAACCATTCCAAAATTCCTCTTCGTTAATTTCCATAATTTTGGTTTTTCAACCATCTACTTATCGGATATGTATGTGGAACTCGTGGGATCTGATTTCCTTCGATCGCTTCAATGGTTGCACGTTCGCATCATTTATCATTTAACGGCAAATTCAGTAATTCATGTTCGCAAATTGGACACGTAGTTATAGAAATTTCTTTGGTGCAGATGCCGCAATATAGACACCAGCGCTCATAGCGCTCTGGATGGGCAGCATTTTCAGCCGCAGCTTCCGGGTCAAGTCTGGCGAAAATTTCATGGCGCAACTTCCAATGCAAAAACTTGATATCTTCATTAATCAAATCACATTTGGGTACTGGTTTCCAAAGAATTCCGTTTAAAATAAACGGCTTGCGTCGATACTCGCGATCAATTTCATCCAAATCTTTTGAAGGTACGTCTCGCAAAATTTCAAAATGGCGTTTCTCAAATTCATACCACGAATCGTCATCTTGTATTTTTGAGAATTCATTAAGCAGCAACGTTTTATTCATATCATTTACCTTGGAGTTGGAGGATTTGCTGTTCCCTGTGATCCAAGGCCATTATTTCTAAATCTGCTCGACAAATTTCTGCGCTTATCTTCTCAATTTTCCGAGTAATTCGATGTGTAAATTCCATATATTGGGTCGTCCGGACCAGAAATTTCCGGGTGGCCTGTGCACACATCCATGACGCTGCCTCAAGCCAAATCCGGTGAGACGCAGAAGAAAAAATCAATCCTGTCTCTTTTTGATAGGTTAAGCCCAAACCAGTTCTCAGCACCTCGCCTTTCGATTTCGACGCTGGGACTGCTGTATGATTTTTATTTCAAATTCTTTATTATTCATTTTTTAATTTCATAAATAATTTATGCCCACGTGCCCGTCAGCTGCTTGATATTTCCACGCACAATGATCAAAAGTTGTTGGCATTCCGTTTTCATCAAGCGCCTTTGCTTCGCCAACGTGCCAATGAGCGCAAGCATGATCGCTGTCGGGTTGGTGATGCGATATAATCATGATTCTTCTTCTTCCCTCATCCCCCTAATTTCATAAGCATATTGTTCCATTCCCGGCGGCACGGGTAGGCGGCTTGAACATGATCCGGCTGGTATTCGCTGAGCAATAGGTGTAGAACTGTCGACACCGGTCGTTGGTGCGGGTTGTCGTCATTAAATATTGCGTATCAGCCAAAACTTCCATTTTGTGATTTGTTCGCGACGTCACTCAATAATTCCATATAGTGATCGATTGACGACACGCTTCCCGGTGCAATTTCTTCTATTCTCGATATAAAATCGATTGCACCACGTGCCATCTCAGAAAGATAGTCGTTTTTTTTAATTTTTACTTTGACGAGTTCTCGATCTTTGCTAAATACATGGAGAAGGAGCCAATTATCATTAAGGTGTTTTACACTAAATGTAATTGGTTGATCAGGAAGTCCTGTTTGAAAATCCTTGCCTTCTAAAATATCAGGTAGTCCATTGGCAATATAAGGCCAAAACCAATTGACGTCATCCCAGAGCGACTCATCAAGAATAATTTTCCCGTTGAGAGTGAGGATTATTGCGCCCTCTACATATTCCGGATCCTCAATTGCTCCTTTCCATTCCTCGATTGGAATAAACGTATTTCCTTTTTTTAAAACAGTTCTTGCAGTTAACATATCGATATGTAGTGTCAGTAAAATTGTCCGATTCGGCCTGCTTTTAACCCTACAGTCCGTCCATTAGATCCGTTTATTTGAAACATGCCTATGGAAGCGTTTGACTGGCGTAATCTCTCAGAATTTTCCTTAAGTACTGATTCTATTTGATCTTCAATTCCTTTAATTGATTCCTCTTCGCATAAGAAAGTCTGGTGTGATTTTACCGATCCATCCCAGTATTCCGGATGATGCCGCTTCAGTATGTGGGTCATGCCAGTTTTATCTAATCTAAAAGTATTGTTTCCAAACTGAAATTGTCTTCCGCGATAATTTTTTAACGCATTTACCACGCTTGAGTGAGGACAAGTTTTTGACGGTGTCCCGTTGGTCGGGTCAGCCGGACTTTGCTTTTTCTTAGAGTTTTTTGCCAATCCGAGCGGATCAACCCAACCAGTGGGATTAGGTGCATATTGATGTAGATTATTTCCTCCATCAAGCCCGATCGGGTCTTGCGTTACATATCGGGCGCAGTCTGGATCGTAAAAACGATACCGATTGTAATATAGTCCCGACTCAGCGTCTTGGTACTGCCCCTGGAAGCGCAGCGGCTGCTCCACCTTGTTCGCGTTGTAGCGCAGAATCCGGCCCCATGCCTTGTAGCGCACCGACCAGACGCTTGCGCCATGCTCGTCCAGCAGCTCCTGCGGCGTGCCGAGGTGGTCGCACTGGTAGTAACCAATGCGGTCGTCGGCCGCGGCAGTGCCGGCCTGTTTTTGTCGATGCGTCCAATCGTCCCGATGGCCTTGCGCCTTGTGAGCTTCCTGTTGCTGTAGATCCGGCGGCGGATTGTTTCTCGCGTCGGGCAGCTCCCATTCGTTAATGTGGCACAGATGCGTGCCGGGCGGCGCGTAGCTTTCGATGCCTTCGCCAGACTCGATGCGCGCCAGCGGCACGAAGCTGTCCGGCTCGTACAGGTAGGTGACGGTCTTGTCGGCGTGGATTTCCTGTGCCAGGACGTCACCGTCCCAGACGAAGAGAGTTGTTTTGACGGCGACAGCTCGCTCGGCGCCGTCCGCTTCCCGCCGTTCCTCGCTGACTTCCTTGGCGATGCGGCGCCCGAAGGCGTCATAGGTGTAGTGCGCCACCTGTCGACCCAGGTCGTTAGTGCGGGTTGCCGTGATCAGGCGGTTCTCGCTGTCGTAGGACAGCGCCAGCGCTTGCGCGCCGCCGTCGCCGGCAGGCGAGCGCTTGCCGATCACGTTGCCCCGGGCATCGTAAGCGTAGACATGGCCCGCGTATTGGCGCAGCAGGTTGTGCGTCACCTTGGCCAGTCTTGGGGCACCATGCCGGGCTTGTTCGCCGAACTGCGCCTCTTCTTTGCGCAGCTCCTCCGTCTCGTGCGGCGTCCCGCTGTTCTTGCTTGAGGGCGGGTCCAGCAGATTCCCGGCCGGGTCGAACGCGAAGGTTTCGCTCGCCTCGTGTTCGCGCAGCACCGACAGCAGTTGGCCCAGCGGGTCATAGGCGTAGCGCAGGTCGCCTCCGCGTTCGTCGGCGATGCCGGTCAGGTTACCGGTGGCGTCGTATTCGTAGCGGCGCTCGCGCAGGCGCTCGTTCCCTCGTGTCAGTGCGAAGGCACTCAGGCGCGACTGCGGATCGTAGGCGCGGCTTTCAGTGAGGCGCTCGCGGCCGGTGCCGACCTGACGCGACGTCTCGCGGTGCAGATGGTCGCGTTCCAGGTCAACCAGCGCCGTGCCCTGCCACAGTGTGCCGTGCCAATGGCCAGAGCCGTAGCGTTGGGTGTCGACCGTGCGCCCGTTCGGCAGCGTGCTTTGAATGCGGTTGCCGAGCATGTCGTAGGCGTGGGTCAGCGTGAACGCGGCCGTGCGCTGGCGCGGCTCACCTGGCAGCGGCAATTGTCCCAGCGCGTAGGCGACGCGCTCGTCGACCAGCTGGCCGGCAGCGTCGTAGCCAAAGCGCTGTTCGGCGCGCTGGGAGGCGACAGCGGTCAGCCGCCCGAGCGCATCGTAGGCGTAGCGCACGTCGCCATCGGGCATGTTCCTGGCCACCAGCTGGCCCATCGAATCGCGCAGGTAGTCGGTGCGCACGCCGTCGCAGGTGCTGGACACCAACAGGCCCGCGCCGTCGTAGCTGAACTGCGTGGTCTTGCTGTCAAATCCCGTTTCGGTGAGCAGCCGGCTTTCCTCGTCGTAAGTGAAGCGATAAGAGTCGTCGTTGCCGTTGACTAGCTCGACAAGGCGCAACGCCTCATCGTGGCGGTAGCGCATGGTCTGGCCCTTGGCGTCGATGCGCTCGACAGGAAGGCCGTGGCCGTTGTAGCGGTAGCTTGTCACCTGCCCCTTGGCATCTGTGTGCCTGGTCAGGTTGTTGTCGCCATCGTAATCGAATGTTTCCGTGGTTTTATCCGGATGGGTGACGCCAACCATGCGGCCGAGCCCATCGTAGCTGTAGCGGCTGGCGTTGCCGACCGCGTCCACGCTGTTGACCAAGCGGTTTTGACCGTCATACTGATACAGGCTCGTATAGCCGGAGCAGTCGGTGTACGACGCCAGACGGCCGGCCCCATCGTAGGACAGGCGCTTGGCGCCGCCGCGTGCGTCGGTGAGTACCGCCAGCCGGCCTTGCCCGTCGTAGCTGTACGCGGTTATGCGGCCCAGTTCGTCGGTGCTGTTGACGATACGCCCTGCGTCGTCGTAGCCGCTACGCGTGCGGTGGCCAAGGGCGTCCGTGACCGAAACGGGCCGGTTGAATGCGTCGTAATCGATGCGGGTGACGTTGCCGAGTGCATTGGTGACGCTGGTCAGGTTGCCTGCTGCATCGTAGGTATAGCGGGTGGCGTTGTGCGCACCGTCGGTGTCGGACAGCAGCATGCCGTCCTTGTCCCACTCGCGTCGCCCGAGGGAGCGCGCGATGCCATCCGGCCCGACCCGGCGCACGTCGGTAGCCAGCCACTGCGCATTGAAGGTGTATTCCAGTACGCCGCCGTCGGCTTCGGTAAGGCGCGTCGTGTCGTGGTCAATATACGCAAACGCATTCGCGCCGCTACCGTCGGCCCCAGCCACCCGGAACACGCGTGCACGATAGCTATTGTCCTGGGTCACCGGATGACGCCGGGCCAGCTGCGCATCGTCGAGCCCATTTCCCGACCAGCGCTCGCGCAGCAATTCCAGGCTGCCCCATTCAAGATGATGGGCGAAACCGCTGTAGTTGGTACATGAAAGCAGCAGGCAGTGTTGATATGAATAGGTACGCGATGACCCGGCGACGTTCGTTTGCGTGACCAGGTACCAGCGTTGCGGCAGTGCGTCGAATGGGGCCGGCTCGCCTTCAATGTCATCGGGTTTCGCTGCCGCCTCATAGCGATAGCTCACATGGCATATCCTGGTGCCATCGTCGAGTACCTGTTCAATGCGGCCGATACGGGCAGGCGCATCAAGTTCGGATGGCGTTCTGGCATCGGGGATATGGTGCTCACGCAGCGCTTCCAGCGCAAGGCCCTCATGGGTGCGTACACGCAATAGGACGTCGCCGGGCGCCGCGTCCTCATGCCGTTCGACAGTCCAGCCGCTGCCGTCAAGCTTGGTGCGGCACTCGACAGCGTAACGCTGCACCTGCGCCGGGGAGCGTGGTGCCAGCATGGCGTTGACGCCGTCGTAGCCGTGCGGCAGGACTGCGTCCGCCACGCGCCGGAATGTGTCGACGCTGCCGTCGCGCCAAATCAGCGAGTAGTGGCTGTCGCTGTGGCAGCGCAGAACGAAACCTTCGCTTCGGTTGTCGTGTTCCTGGCCGACTCCGACGACCGGCAGGCGCAGCGCGCGGCCGGTTTCCTCGTGGTACACCACGCCTTTCGCGCACACGGACAGCGACGCCGTGAACGGTGTTGCCCAGCGGGCGCCCAGCATGCCCCAGTCTTCCGATTCCGAGCCTGATCGATAGGTGCGCCCCCATTCCAGCGGGGTTGGCCCGGCAAGCACAAAATCGCTTTGATAGAGCACTTCTTCGCCGGTGCCAATATGCACAGGTTTTCTGGTGCTTGTTTTCTTGCCTCCAGGTGCGGCATTTTTGGGACAGCAATCGGACGGCTTGTCCCCCTTTTGTTCCTTGGGCTTGACTGTCTTGCCTCCGTCCCGGCCATCGTGATCCTTACCACCTTTGTCCGCAGCCGGAGCCTTGTCGGGAGGCTTGGCGGGAGAAGCCGGGGTATTGCCGGGGATGGCTTTTTTTGAAGCGAGCCGTTTGACGAAATTGAATGCGCTGCCCGCTTTTTTTATGACGACATTTTCAATAAAATCCTCGCCAACTTTCATGGCGACGCCTACCATATCGGGTGTCTTTCCCGTACTAAGCATTGTCGCAACGGCATCTGCCCCGGTGGCCGTGGCGTCGGTCACCGCGCCGACCCCCGACACCGCACTACCCACGGTGGCTCCTGCGGCGGCGCCGCCTTCCATCGCCAGCCCAACCGGGGCGCCAACACCCGTGGCCGTGACCACCAGCCCCGCACCGGCCACCACGCCGCTTCCGACGATGATGTCTCCACCAACGTTCATTGCCTTGCCTGCACCCTCGTGGAGGGGGCCGGATATGTTTTCCAGATAGTGTTTCGCCGCGTCTTGGACCGGTTCGGGCACATCGACGCCGAACACTGTTATGCGCGGGCGCGCTGGCTTGACGCCACGTTCCATGACCCTGCCGACCGTGTTGCGGTCATTCATCCAGACGAAACGGCCTTCCTGTATGGTTTGCGTACCATTTGCCCCTTTGGTGGAACTGGTCTGGAAGGACTCGACGCGCTTTGTGAATGTTCCACTCTTCCATCCGCCAAGTTTGCCGGGCTCATCGCCAGTCACGCTCGGAATAAAGCTGCGACCGTGAAGGAACATCGGCTCGCTGTGCGTTTTTACGTTCGGCGAGACGGCCTGTGCCTGTACGAATTCGCCTTTGATGGTGTACGGAATCAGAACAACCGCGTTCCCCACAGGCGTCTTGCAGATATCCGGATACACGCTGACGCAATAGAAACGCTGCGATTTGGTAATGGTTTCGTGGGCCATGAAGATTTAGAGTGGGGTAGGTGCGGAATGCAGTGGCGAAGCTACGGGGGTCGCGCCGGAAGATGGAGCGTTCCATTCGTCGATACGGCGCAATTGCTCGGCGCTGTCGCAGTGCATGAGACGCACCTCCGGAAGCTCGCCGTCGGCCAGCATGCACAGACGCCATGTCAAGTGAACCTGGCCGGCTTCGAGATCAATGGTGACGGTATCGATTGCCAGCGGCATGACCGCAACGGCGCCTGCGGTATCCGCCCCCAGTGCGAAAAGCGACTGGGCAGGAAGTGCGAAACGCAAGACGGTGTTGCCGTCTGTATCCTTGCGCGCCAATAGGGAATCCGATGCGCACAAGTTAAGCAGCGTAAAAATTTCCTCGCCCTTCAAGTGGGGGCATTGTTGATCCGCCGGAGCACAGTTCCAATAGCGAAAATCGAAATCCTTTGGCAGCCTCGGTATAGCATCCGCCTGCCATTGCGCTTTTACCTCGAACGTTCCAATCCAATTCCGACGCGGGAGCCAAGCCCGGCCCACCGCGCCCAGACCTGCTGGATGCAGCTCAGCCTTGCCTTTTGCCGCGCTCCAGAACTGCGCTGCGGAGAACGGGCGCGCGGGATACGCGACCTGCGGTGCCGGCGCACCTGCATTTCCAGTAGCGCGCAGAAACCACGGCCGGGCGAAACCGAGTCCCACCGGATTCCACTGGCAGGCATCGAGCGCCGCAGGTGCTCCGCCGGGCGGATACGCTGCGGCTTGGGAATGCGCCAGTCGAAACTTCAGGGGCACCCGTTTGGCATCCGGACTGCTCGTATTGATACGGCATTCTCCACCCTGCGCGAGTTCATAGCGTAGCGGGACGGACAGCGTGGGGGAGGGGCGCGTCAGCCGCCATGGACTGGGGTTTGCCAGCCCAAGCGTGGCGAGCCGGATGCCCCACTGGGCAAGCCGCACTGGCGCGAAGCGCTTGCGCAGCGTACGCGGCCCTGTCACCGCGAGAGTCTTGTCGAGCAGGACTTGTCCTGGCACGACCGTATTGCGGGCCAAGCGCACTTCGTTTTCCCATTCTTCAATCATTGCCGGCGACGGCCCCTGCATGGGATTGAGGCCCAATGGCCTTTCTGGCAGCGTTGCCCGGGTGTCCGGACGTTTCACGTGCAAGCCGACAGAAAAGCGGCGTGCCGCGCGACCGCCAGGCGCATGCGCATCGCAGATAACAATCACATCGCATAGTGGTTTGTACGGTGCTAAATCGCTTTCCTCGCGGACGCTATGCGCGGTATCGTCGTCGTAGTGGCGGTCCGCCGTGTTCAGCTGAGCCGGTTCTTCGAGCGCGGTCATTGTCGCGACGCCGTCCGCGCCAGCGGGACCCAGGGTGTAAGCAGTCCTTGCCACGATCACGTGAAAAGCGACATCGTTCTGGTCGACGGTATCGAAATGCAGCGCATCGAATGCAGTGCGATTATCGAAGATCAGTGATGGAATGGCGGGCGGCATGTCCGCCTCAGGCGTTCGGGTTGATGTCGACATCGTCGCCGTGCAGCTCCACTTTTTTGGTGCCCTTGATGATGATCTCCTTGCCGCTGATCTCGATCCGGCCGTCTTTTTTCATGACGAAAGTACTCTCGCCGACTTCGATGCGAAATTCTTCACCGGCCGTGAATGAAATTTTCTCGCCGACATTAACCGATTTCGACAGGCCTACTTGCTCGGTTTGAAACAGACCGACGCTCGTATTCATGGCGGCGCCCACCGTGGTTTGATAGGCGCCTCCGATGGTCACCATTTTGGCCAGCGTCACCGTTTCCGACTTCATGCGCTTGATGGTCACGTTGCGGTTGCCGCCAATGGTGACGGTCTCGTTTTTACCGACGCTTTCGGTTCGGTTACTGCCGATCGTGATGGTTTCGTTCTTGCCGACGTCCTCGGTGCGGTTCATGCCGATTGAAATCGTTTCGTCCTTCCCAACGTCTTCCGTGCGGTTGTCCCCGATGCTGATGGTTTCGTTGTGATCGACGCGTTCGGTGCGGTTGTTATGGACCGTAATGGTTTCGTCGCGATCGACGGTTTCCGTCCGGTCGCGCTTGATGTGGGTCGTTTCATCCCGATCAATCGTTTTGCGTCGATCATTGCCGACCCATTTGTCTTCGTCGTGCTCGACCTCGGTGAGCTGGTCCTTCTCCGCATGCAGCCACAGCTGTTCGCTGCCCTTTTTATCCTCGAAGCGCAGTGCATTCGCATTGTCGTAGCTGCCGCCCGGTGTCGAGCGCGACAGGATTCCGCTTTGCGTTTTGTTGGCAGGCAAAGTCCACGGCGGCATCGTGTCCGCATTGGGCACCATGCCGGTGATGATCGGACGATTAGGATTGCCATCCATAAACTGAACCAGAACCTCGGTACCGATGCGGGGAATGGAGGTCATGCCGAAGTTGGCGCCCGCCCATGGTTGCGACTCGGATCCAGGCCGAGCTTTTTTCGTCGTTCGCGCCGACACGGTCCCAGTGGAACTGAACCCGCACGCGGCCGAATTCATCGGTATGAATTTCTTCTCCAGCGGGACCGACGACGGTTGCGGACTGAATGCCATGGATTTTCGTCTCGACACTGTTATGGTCGCGCCCGGCGCGATAGGGAATGATCTTGCGTATGGCACGCAGCTCATTCTCGTAATGTGATTCGGTCGCCTCTTTAACGTGATAGTTATTCGATGCGCTGTGAATGACTTCAAGGATCAGGAACTCGCGCGACTGGGCATCGTCACCGGTCTCGCTGGTGTCGAAATGGTCGCTCAAGCTGAACCAGCGCCCCGGCAGTAAATTGCGGTTATTGCCGAGACCATGAAACTGTTTCCCCGCCGCTTCCATCTCTTCCATCCGCAATTGGGCCAGTGAGCGTCCCCCGCCGGTAAAACCATAGGCGCCGGTGTATTCGTACGATTCGATATTCGGCACGTCCCCTTGCTGACTGACCGTGGGCAGCGAGGTGTGCGACGGCGTGGGCGCCTTGAAATCAAACGAGGCGACCGATACCGTACCCTGCTTGATTTGACGCGACGGCGACCATTCGCGCAAGCCGTCTTCTTCCGCGACACCACCGTGGCGCTGGAAGCGTACGGTCGGGCCGCCATCGATTGGCTGCGCGCTCGTTGTGTCATCCGACAGAACCAGCTTATGCCCATTTTCGGTGTGCTCGAACCAATAGACAATGCCGCTGCCGACCCAACGCCGCTCAAGGAAGTTGCGGTCGCTCTCATCGAACTGGCAGCAATCGGTCATCACATCGGCCGCGCCACCGACTCGCCAGTCCCAATCGGCAAGCCCTCCGTAATCGCCGAAAATGCTCGCGGTTTGCTGGTACAGCGTCGTGTAATGGAACAGATAATTGTCCTTGCGCATCCCCAGGTAGGCGTACCAAGGGCCAAGCCTGGCTTCGTAATACGATACGCCCCCGTCCACGGTCTTCAGCCCGAAGCTGAAGACGCGTCCGGTAAAATAACGCATCGTGCCGTCCCTGCGAACCAGCTGCACGCACAACATCTTGCCTTGCATGTCCTTGAGTGGGATGGCGGGGCTATCCGACAAGAGTTCCACGGTGAACTCGAACGGCTTGGACACGCACTCAAAGGCATCGAGTTTGTTGACGAGCAACTGCGCGGAGGGCGCGTCATTGTTAGGGAAAGACAGTCGCATCAGACGGTTGTGCTGTCGGTCCGCGATAAGATCACGTACGACCGTGAAAGCTTTACTCATGCTGGTTCCAGTTGGGCGAAATTGACGGAATGGCGGGCGGAGTGATCGCGGGGAATCGCAATGAACAATTGATTATTTTACCGCAAATACGAACAAAAATTGATTTTTATACAATTTTTGTTGTAAATTTAGCAGTGGAATTTTTGAATTTTTTGCGCCTCGCGCCGCGCGCAAATTGAAAATCGTAACGTCTTCTACCGGATGCGCCGTATCTCAGCTACCCAGGATCGACGCCCGCTCGCGCCGCGACGACACAGCCGGCGCATCCGGACACACCCGGTTGCGCCCGGTCGACTTGGCCAGGTACAGCGCCTTGTCGGCCGCTTCGACCAGCTGTTTCGGCTCCATCCCCCTGGCCGGCACCAGCGCGTGCACGCCGCAGCTGATGGTGACGATGCCCACCGGATTGGCCTGATGCTCGCGCCCGGCCGATGCAATCGACCTGCGCACCGACTCGGCCACCACGATCGCCCCGTACAGGTCCGTGTTCGGCAGCAAAATCGCAAACTCTTCGCCACCCACCCGCGCTGCCAGGTTGCCGGCGCGGCGGCGTCCGGTGCGGATGCACTGGCCGATGAATTGCAGGCAGGCGTCCCCGGCCGGATGGCCGTAATGATCGTTGTACTTCTTGAAGAAATCGACGTCGAGCAGCACCAGCGCCAGCGAGGTGCCGTCGCGCGTGGCGCGGTTGAACTCGGCGTCGAGACGGGCGTCGAACAGGCGCCGGTTGGCGATCCCGGTCAAACCGTCATTACGGGCCAGCAGTTTCAGGGAACGGTTCTTGGTCACCAGCGCCAGCTGGGCATTGCGCAACTGTTCTTCGAGCTCGTCGCGCAGGGTCACCTGACGGAACAGGCGCAAGCCCATCCACATCAGGATCAGCAGCAGGATCACCACCCACGCCGTCGAGATGTACGCGTTGGCCCACCAGTTCGCCAGCGTCTCGTTAGTCGACAGGCCCACCGCCACGAACAGCGGGTAGCGCCGCAGGGGACGGTAGCTATACATGCGGTCGGCCGTATCGATGTCGAGCGGCGCCGCGCCTGGCCCCGGCGTCGCGCGCGCGCGCCACTGCTTGAACATCGCTTCCTTGGCGATCGACATGCCGATATTTTCTTGCAGGTAAGGGCGACGCATGACCAGCGCGCCGCTGTCCATGGCGATGGTGATAGTGCCTTCCTTGCCGATGTCGAAACTGTCGTAGAAGGTGCGGAAGAAACTCAGCTGCACCGTGGCCAGGGCCACGCCGATGAAGTTGCCTTCCTTGTCTTCCAGGCGGCGCGACACCGGCAGCACCCAGGCATTGGTCGCGCGGCTGCGGACCGGCGGGCCGACATGGGCCAGCTTGTCCTTGTGCGTCTTGTGATAAATGAAATATTCGCGGTTGGCGTTGTTCAGGGCAGGGATCGGTTCGCGCAGCGAGTGCAGGGCCCAGTTGCCGCTGGCATCGAAGATGGTCATGCCCTGCAGCGATGGCGTGCGGCTGACGTGGTCGATCAGGTGCAGGTGCAGGCGCTCGCCGTAATGGGTGATGCCGTCGTGCTGCACGCTCTCGACCACGCCGGCCAGGATGGTGTCGACCAGCTCGATGGTGCTGTCGGCATGGTCGGCCAGGGCGCGCGCCATGTTGGCGGTCGCCGCCGCGCTTTGCGCCAGCTGGGTTTCGCGCGCGCTGTAAATGCTCCAGCCCTGCACCGCCACCAGCGAAATGCAGACGACCAACAGAAACGACGCGGCAATAACGATCAGCGGCCGCTTTTTGCCATCGAGGTCAGTCACGGGCAATACAGGCTTATCAGCTTTCATGGCGGGGAAGGTCGCGTTCGGAAAGTGTCGTGGGGGCGCGTGGGCGCAAAGTAGCCGGCGCGGACGGCGTGTTCATGCAATCTGGATTGATTCGCACCATGGCGCCCGCACTCACATCGTCGTTGCTCCGCAGGGCGACTTGCCCAGGGCGGACCGGATACGCGCGGTGATTGAATAATAGAGCGGCCATTCTACCTTAGCGCATGCGAACTGGAATCAAATATTTATTCAAGGAATGCTTGTCTGTTGTTTCATAAAGCGAATTCAAGCATGCCTGGCCTATTGTCCGGGCGGTGCGGTCAGTTGCCGCAGAGAAAAATCAAGGGAAGGTGATAAACCGCTTGTTCACCGGGCCGGTCAGCCACACACCATTGGCGGAAAGATAAAATTCCTGTCCCTGTTCATGCAGGGCGAGTGCCTGGACCGTCAGCACGATGGGCACGCCGTGGCGCTGGCCGACGGCCAGCGCGGTGGCGGTGTCGGCCGACAGGTGCACATGGTGGCGCGAGCCGGGCAGCAGGCCCTGCTCGCGGATCGACGCCCCAAAGCGCGAGGCGGTGCCGTGGTACAGCACCGGCGGCGGGGCCACCGGCACCAGTGCCAGGTCGACCCCGGCCACCGAGTGGCCCTGGTTGGCGCGGATGCGCTTGCCGTCGTCGCTGATGGCGAAGCGCTTCTTGTCGTTGTCGGCAACGACTTCGCGCAGCAGGTCGGGGGTGATGCGTTTGCCATGCTTGGCGGCGCGGGTGATCAGTTCCTCGATATCGGCCCAGCCGCTCTGGTCGAGCGTGAGCCCGATGGTGGCAGGGCTGTGGCGCAGTATCAGGGACAGGAATTTACTGATTGCTACGGTACGGTTGGAGTCGCTCATCAGGTGAAAAGATTGTTCGTTTTTGTTTTTATGTTTAGTCATGGGCCATAATTATACGTGACAGCAATGCAAGGATAGCAAGATAATATGCATTTACTGCCCCATGGAAACACCATTACAGCCCGCGTTCGAGCAGGGTCAGGGTTTTTTTCACCGCCGCTTTCAGACGGTACAACTGGGCCGGACGATGGGCGCCGGCCGCTTCGAACTGGCCGTCGACCGGGTCGAGCATGTCCATTTCGCTCATTTTACGGCGGAAGCTGACCTTGTTCAGAGTCTCGCCAAGCAACAGTTCATAGATGCGCTGCAATTGCGGCAGGGTGAAGGTGTCGCCAGCCAGGAAGCAGGGCAGGGAGGAATACTGGCTTTTGTTGCGCAGGCGTTCCAGTGCCGTGGCGATAATTTCGTTGTGGTCAAATGGCAACGTTCCAAGCTGCGACAGCGGCACCACATGCACGGCGGCATCCTTGCGCGCCGCCAGCAGCGCGTGCGGCACCAGCGCATAGTGGGCCACCGACACCGACCAGCCGCGCGGGTCGCGTTCGGCGCCGGAAAACGTGGCCAGCTGCTCCAGGTAGGGCGCGACGATGCCGGTCTTGTCCTTGATGACGCGCATGGCGGCGTCATGGGCGCTCAGGTCGTCTTCCGGATGCACATAGCCGCCGGGAATGGCCAGCGCACCCTGGAACGGATCGTGTTCGCGCCGCAGCAGCACGGCCGCCAATGCCTCGTCGACCAGGGTCAGCAGCACGATATCGACGGTGCAGATCACCGCGCTCATGCGCCAGGCGCCGGCCTGCGGCGCTGAAAATTGCTCGAAATTAACTTCGCGGACATGAATACTCCCCTGAATTGATCGCACCGCCATCGGATGAACAAATTATTGCATAGTTAGTTGCAAAAGTAAATTAAGTGGCTTATGCTTGTCGCACTGTACTCACAAGGACAAGGAAATGAAACGCAACCTGCATCTGCTCGTGATCGATCCGCAAAACGATTTCTGCGATTTGCCGGCCGACTATCTGGCGCCGCCAGCCGGCGCCAATGCGGCGCCGGCGCCCGCGCTGCCGGTGCCCGGCGCGCATGCCGACATGCTGCGCGTGGCGGACCTGATCCGCCGCGGACAGGATGGCCTGACCGCGATCAGCATCACGCTCGACTCGCATCACCGTTTCGACGTCGCGCACAGTTCCTTCTGGATGGATGCGGACCATGGCGCGATCACGCCGTTCACGCAAATCACGGCGCTCGAGGTCAGGCAGGGCAAGTACCTGCCGCGCAAGGCAAGTGCGCTGCCGCGCGTGCTGGCCTATCTCGATGCGCTGGAGGCGGCCGGACGCTACACCCTGATGGCCTGGCCGGTGCACTGCGAGATCGGTTCCTGGGGCCACAACGTGCACGCCGACGTGCGCGCCGCCTATAACGCCTGGGAAGACAGCGCGCTGGGCATGGTCAGCAAGATCGGCAAGGGCAGCAATCCCTGGACCGAGCACTATTCGGCGGTGCAGGCCGAGGTGGCGGACGCGGATGACGACAGCACCCAGGTCAACCAGGCCTTCCTGGATCTCTTGCGCGGGTCCGACCAGGTGTATATCACCGGCGAAGCGGGCAGCCACTGCGTGCGCGCCACCACCGAGCATATCGTCGCCAACTGGGACCCGCGCCAGTTGTCGCAGCTGGTGCTGCTGACCGACTGCATGAGTCCCGTGACCGGCTTCGGCGCGCAGTACGACGACTTTGTGCGCGACATGCGCGCGCGCGGCCTGGGCATTGCGCAGGCGGCCGATATCGTGCCCGAACTGCTTGCCAATGCGCGGCGCTGAGCCGGCCTTCTACTTCTCTTTCTGACGCGTCCTTACGCGAACCATATGACCCCGATTGTCCATAGCCTGCTCGAAACCGACCTGTATAAATTCACGATGTGGCAGGCCCTGTTGCACCGCCACCCGGCCGCCCAGGCCGAATATGCCTTCACCTGCCGCAACGTGCCCGCTTACCCGCTGGCCGAACTCAAGGCCGATGTGGAACGCGAACTCGATCATCTGTGTTCGCTCTCGTTCAAGCCCGAGGAAGTGGCCTACCTGCGCGGCCTGCGTTTCATCAAGAGCGACTTTGCCGATTTCCTGACCGTGTTCCGCTTCCAGCGCCACTTCCTGAGCGTGGAAACCGATGGCGACGCACTGCGCATCCGCGCCACCGGGCCGCAGGTGCACGTGATGGGCTTTGAAATCTACGTCCTGTACATCGTCAACGAGCTGTATTTCCGCCGCTTCGACCAGGCTGCCGCGCTGGCCGAGGGGCGCAAGCGCCTGCAAGCGAAGACCGCCCTGCTGCGCGAGCTGGCCAGCGAGCCGGCCAGGCGCCACCCGTTCGAGTTTTTCGACTTCGGCGTGCGCCGCCGCTTTTCCGGCGCCTGGCATGAGGAAGTTGTCGCCACCCTGGCGCGCGACGTGCCGGTGTACTTCAAGGGCACCTCGAATGTGTACTTCGCCATGAAGTACAAGCTGGTGCCGATCGGGACCATGGCGCACGAATACCTGCAAAGCTTCCAGTCCTTCGGCGTGCGCCTGCGCGACTTCCAGAAGGCCGCGCTGGAAGACTGGGTCCAGGAATACCGGGGCGACCTCGGTACCGCGCTGACCGACGTGGTGGGCATGGATGCCTTCCTCGGCGACTTCGACCTGTATTTCGCCAAGCTGTTCGACGGCCTGCGCCACGATTCGGGCGACCCGGTGGAGTGGGGCGAAAAGGCGCTGGCGCACTACGCCAAGCTGCGCCTGGACGCCCATACCCGGCGCCTGGTGTTTTCCGACGGCCTCGATCTGCCGACCGCGTTTTCGCTGTACCGCCATTTCGCCGACCGCACCATGACCGGTTTCGGCATCGGCACCAACCTGTCGAACGATGTCGGCCTGACCCCGCTCAATATCGTGATGAAGCTCATATCGTGCAACGGCCAGCCGGTGGCCAAGCTGTCCGACTCGAAAGGAAAAACGCTGTGCAAGGACGAGACCTTCCTGGCGTATCTGCGCCAGGTGTTCAATCACCCCGCCGCCTGAGAACCGAAAGAATCCGATGCTGAAAATCGCCATCGCCCAATTGAATCCCACCGTCGGCGATATCGACGGCAACAGCAGCGCCATCATCGCGGCCATGCGGCGCGCGGCCGGGCAGGGCGCCGACCTGGCCGTGTTCACCGAACTGGCCCTGTGCGGCTATTATCCGGGCGACCTGCTGGAAGAAGCGGCCTTCCTCGAACGAATGGATACGGGCCTGGAACGCGTGCTGGAAGCCTCGCGCGGCTTGCCCGGGCTGGTCTCGGTGGTGGGCGCCGTGCGCGCCAACGCCGGCCCCGGCAAGCCCCTGTTCAACGCCTTGCTGGCAATCCGCGAGGGCGCCATCGTCGCCGAATACTACAAGCAGCTGCTGCCGACGTATGGCGTGTTCGACGACCGCCGCCACTTCGAGCCGGGTCCGGAAGGCACCTGCGTGCTGGCGGTCGGCGCGCACCGCATCGGCTTTCTGATCTGCGAAGATGGCTGGAACCACGAAGGGCGCGACTACAAGGTCAACCCGTTCACGGCCTTGCGCGAGACCCGGCCCGACCTGGTGGTGAGCATCAACGCCAGCCCGTCCGATATCGGCAAGCGCGAACTGCGCCACACGCTGTTTGGCACCGCATCGGTGCATAACGAACTGCCGATCCTGTACGTCAACCAGGTCGGCGGCCAGGACCAGCTGGTGTACGACGGCGCCTCGTTTGCCGTATCGCCCTCGCAGGGCATCGCCTTCGAGGCGCAACGCTTCAGCGAGGATTTCCAGGTCATCGGCTTCGCGCAAGGCCGTTTCAGCGCAGCCGACGGCTTCGCGCTGCCCGCACCCGGTGCCGATGGCTTGCCGGTTGCCGAATTCGCACGCCGCCAGATCGTGCTCGGCTTGCAGGATTATGCGCGCCGCTGCGGCTTTGCCAAGGTCGTTGTCGGCTCCTCGGGCGGCATCGATTCGGCCCTCACGCTGGCGCTGGCGGTGGACGCACTGGGGCCGGAGAACGTGATCGCGGTGACCATGCCGTCGGCGTTTTCGAGCGAAGGCTCGGTCAGCGATTCGGTCGCGCTGTGCCACAACCTGGGCATCACCCTGTACACGCACCCGATTCTCGACCTGGTGAAGCAGTACAGCATCGGCTTCGAGGGCGCGTTCGACCGGCCGCTGCAAGGACTGCCGCTGGAAAACCTGCAAGCGCGGGTGCGCGGCACGATCCTGATGGCGTACTCGAACGCGTCCGGCACCTTGCTGCTCACCACCGGCAACAAGAGCGAAATCTCGGTCGGCTACTGCACCCTGTATGGCGACACCAACGGCGGCCTTGGCCTGATCGGCGACCTGTATAAAACCGAAGTGTATGCCCTGGCGCGCCACGTCAACCAACGCGCCGGGCGCGAGATCATTCCCGACGCGGTGCTGACCAAGCCGCCGTCGGCCGAGCTGGCGCCGGGCCAGCAGGATACCGACAGCCTGCCCGAGTATGAGGTGCTCGACGAGATTCTCAAGTGGCATATCGAAGGGCGCCGCCTGCCGGCCGCCGAAGCGGCGCTCGCCGAGCGCTTCGTCGCCGGCCTGCTGGCAAGTACCGATGGCGCGGCGCTGGTCGAACGCATCCACCGCATGGTGGCGCGTAATGAATACAAGCGGCGCCAGGCGCCTCCGATTATCCGGGTGCGCTCGCGCGCCTTTGGCAGCGGCCGTCAATTGCCGATTGCCGCTCACTATTGATCACCATGAACGCACAAATGAATGAAACTTCCACCGACGTCGCCGTCCTGATCGGCCGCTTTCAGCCTTTCCACCGCGGGCACGTCGTGCTGCTGCAGCGGGCCCTGGTCAGCGCGCCGCACGTGGTGCTGGTGCTGGGCTCCTCGTTCCAGGCCCGTAACGCGAAAAATCCGTTCACCTGGGAAGAGCGCGCCGCGATGATCGGCGCCACCCTGAGCGAGGAAGAGCGCGCGCGCGTCAGTTTTGTCGCCGTGCGCGACTACTACGACGACACCCTGTGGGCGGCGGCGGTGCGCAAGGCGGTCGCGCAAAGCGCGCCGGATGCGGCGCACGTGGCGCTGGTAGGGCACTTCAAGGATGCATCGAGCTACTACCTGAATCATTTCCCGAAATGGGAAAACATCGTCGTCGAATCGGAACGCGCCATCGACGCCACCTGCGTGCGGCGCGTGTTCTTCGAGGCCGAAGACCTCGACATCTCGCTCAGCGTGTTAGACGATATGGTGCCGCCGGCGGTGCGCAAGTACCTGAAAGCCTGGGCGCTGCTGCCGCACTATTGCGCGCTGGTGGAAGAGCACCGCCGCATCGTGGCCTACAAAACAGCCTGGAAAAGCGCGCCGTACCCGCCCATCTTCACCACCGCCGATGCGGTGGTGGTCAGCGGCGGTAACGTGCTGCTGATCCGGCGCGGCGGCTATCCTGGAAAAGGGCAGTGGGCCGTTCCTGGCGGCTTCGTCGAACAGCGCGAGCGCCTGCTGCACGCTGCCATACGCGAGCTGGCCGAAGAAACCAAGCTGGCGCTGCTCGGCGCCACGCTCGAAGGCATGCTGGTCGACGTCAAGGTGTTCGACCATCCCGACCGCAGCCAGCGTGGCCGCACCATCACCCACGCCCACTTCTTCGACCTGCAAACCGAAAACCTGCCGCCGGTGGAAGCGTCGGACGACGCCTCTCACGCCGCCTGGATTCCCATCGTGGAGCTGGCCGGCATGGAAGACCAGTTCTTCGAGGACCACTTCCACATTCTCGACTCGTTCCTGTCGCTGAGCCAGGAGCCCGTATGAGCATGACGCGCGACCGCTATCGCGGCAGCTTGCTGGGCCTGGCCTGCGGCGACGCCGTCGGCACCACCGTGGAATTTTCCCCGCGCGGCTCGTTCGCCCCGGTGACCGACATGACAGGGGGTGGCCCCTTCAGGCTCAAGGCCGGCCAGTGGACCGACGACACCTCGATGGCGCTGTGCCTGGCCGAGAGTTTCCTGGTCAAAGCTGGGTTCGATGCGGCCGACCAGATCAACCGCTACCGCAACTGGTGGCAGTGGGGCTATATGAGTGCGACCGGCACCTGTTTCGACATCGGCATGACGGTGCAGGATGCCCTGTCGCGCTATGCCGTCACCGGCGATCCGTTCAGCGGCTCGACCAACCCGCGCAGTGCCGGCAACGGCTCGCTGATGCGGCTCGTGCCGGCGGTGCTGTTCGCCTATCCGGACCGCGCGCGCGTGCTCCAGCATGCCGCCGACAGTTCGCGCACCACGCACGGCGCGCCGGAAGCGGTGCAGGCCTGCCAGCTGTTCGCCGGCATACTGAGCGCGGCGCTCGACGGCCAGCCCAAAAACGCGCTGCTGGCCAACGCGGGGTTTGCGCCGACCGAGCCGAAACTGGCGGCGATCGCCAGCGGCGCGTTTCTCGACAAGGCCGACAGCGACATCGGGGGCACCGGCTACGCCGTCGATTCGCTGGAAGCGGCGCTGTGGTGCTTTTTCCATACCGACAGCTATGAAGCGGCTGTGCTGCGCGCGACCAACCTGGGCGACGACGCCGATACCACGGCCGCCATCACCGGCCAGATCGCCGGCGCCTGGTACGGCGTGGACGCCATTCCGGCACGCTGGCTTGAACAGATCACCATGCGCGCGGAGATCGACGACATGGCTTGCCGCCTGTTCGACCGTTTTCATGAGGCGAACCGCGAGACGATGGCGTGATCGGCAACCTTGAAATGGCGGCCAACGCGGGGTGCACGGCCGCCATCCTGCTGGCCGGGCGCAACAGCGTCCACACCTGGTGGACCGGCATCGTCGGCTGCGCCCTGTTCGGCGTGCTGTTCTACCAGTCGAACCTGTATGCCGACGTGGCACTGCAAGGCTTCTTTATCGTCTCGAGCGTGGTGGGATGGGTGCAGTGGCGCCGTGGCCGGGCCGGCAGCGAGCTGCCGATCAGCCACGCGAAGATCGGCACGCTGGCCTGGATCGTTCCGGCCGGCCTGGCCGCGACCGCCGCCTATGGCGCGCTGCTGCATCACTACACCAACGCGTACGCACCGTTCATCGATTCGGCCGTACTGGTGTTCAGCATCGTGGCCCAGTTGCTGCTGATGCAGCGCAAAGTCGAAAACTGGGCATTCTGGATTCTGGTGAACACGGTCGCCGTACCGCTGTATGCCAGCCGTGGCCTGTACCTGACCGCGTTCCTGTACGCCTGCTACTGGGTCAACGCCATCGTGTCGTGGCTGTGGTGGCGCCGCCTGGCGCGCCAGGGCGCATGAACGCAGCGGCCAGGCAATGGCGCCGCGGCCTCGTGGTCGGCAAATTCTGTCCGCTGCACCGGGGCCACATGCTGGTGATCGATAGCGCGCTGGCCGCCTGCGATGAAGTCGTTGTGATCAGCTACACCAAACCGGAATTTGCCGGCTGCGGCAGGGCGCTGCGCGAAGCGTGGCTGCGCGCGTTGTACCCGCAGGCGCGCGTGCTGGTGCTCGACGACGCCAGCCTGGCCGCCCTGCAAGGCGGCGCCACGGCAGTGCGCGTGCCCCACAACGACGCGCCCGACACGGAGCAGCGCGGCTTTTGCGGCTGGCTGTGCCTGGACCTGCTCGGCGTGATGGTCGACGCCGTTTTCACCAGCGAGGATTACGGCGACGGCTTTGCGCGCGCCCTGGCCGCGTATTTCGACGCGCGGCGCGGGCCGGGCGCGCCGCGCGCGGACGTCAGGCACGTGTCCGTGGACCGCGCGCGTGCGCTGGTAGCGGTGTCCGGCACGGCCATCCGCACCGATCCGCACGTCCTGCGCGCCTTCCTTCATCCGCTGGTGTATGCCAGCTTCGTGCGCAAGGTGTGCCTGCTCGGCGGCGAGTCGAGCGGTAAAACCACCCTGGCCGCAGCGTTGGCACAAGCGTTGGGCAGCGTCTGGGCGCCGGAGTTCGGGCGCGAACTGTGGATCGAGAAGGCTGGCGCGCTGGTGTTCGGCGACCTGCTGGACATCGGGCGCACCCAACGGGCGCGCGAACAGGCACTGCTGCCGCACGCTACGCGCTGGCTGGTGTGCGATACGTCCCCACTGACCACGCTGTTCTACAGCGAGGCGATGTTCGGCCAAGCCGACCCCACCCTGCACGAACTGGCCGCGCAACCATACGATGTGACGCTGCTATGCGCGCCCGACTTTGCGTTCGTGCAGGATGGCACGCGCCGGGACGAGATCTTTCGCCAGCGCCAGCATGCCTGGTATGTGGACGAGCTGACGCGGCGCGGCCTGCCTTTCACAATCGTGCAAGGCACGCCGGCGCAGCGCCTGGCGCAGGCATGCGCGCGGCTCGCGGCTATTTAGCCAGTCCCAGTTGGCGCAGCGCCCACTGCTGGGCCATGTCCAACTGCCCGGCTGACATGGCGTGGCCTTGCGCCGGGGCGATGGTCAGCTGTTTGGGCGCCGTGATCACGTTGTAGGCCGCAAAGGTCGAGGTGGGCGGGGTGAGCACATCGTTGTAACCCCAGAAGTAAAACCCCGGCACGCGCAGGCGCCGTGCGAAGTTCACCGTGTCGTAATACGAGGTCGTCACCGCCTTGGGCGCGACCGGCGCGTCGGTGGGCGCACCATCCGGCCCCGGCCTGAACAAGGCTGGCCAGCCGCCGGCGCGGCCGTTCAGATAGCCGGTCACGTCGCTGAGGCCGGGATTATTGGCCACGAGGGCAGTCACGCGCGGCTCCAGCGCCGCCGTCATGATGCTCAGCATGCCGCCCTGGCTGCCGCCCATGGCCAGCAATTGCTGCTTGTTCCACTTGGGATGCGTGGCCAGGAAATCGGCCGCGCGCAGCACGCCCAGGTTCACGCGCCGGAAATAGTAATTCTCGCGGTCGTCGAGCTTGATCCGGCTGTAGCCGAACAGCGCACCGCCCGCCAGCGACTCGTAGACCTCCGGCGCCAGGTTGGGCGGAATGCCGTGGATGCCCACCTGTAGCGTCATTGCCCCTTTTTCCGCCAGCGCGCGGGCCCCGGTCTGCGCTTCGACGCCCGCGCCAGGCAGGTCCAGCACGGCGGGGAAGGGGCCGGCGCCGCGCGGTACCGCCAGTACGCCGTAGAAGCGGCTGGTGACCCCGCTGCCGCCGACATTGCGGAAACTCAGGTAGGACACTTCGATCTTGTCGTTCGACAGTTCCGGCGCGGGCGTTAGGCGGTAATCGGGAGGCACTTGCGCCAGCGCGGCTTTCTGGCGGCCCCAGAAGGCGTCGAAATCGGCCGGATTGGCCTGGGTGGGCACGATCTTGTCCGGCGCGAAGCCGAGCGTGGCCAGCGTGCTCAGGCTTTGGCCGGCCACGTCGGCACTGGCGATCACGCGCATGAAGACGGGCGTGGACGGCGCCGGGAGCGGCAGTACCAGGCCCTCGGCCGGCACCACGGCCGTGCGTTCTGCGCCTTCGAGCATCTCGGGACCGATGCGGTAGCGCAGTGTGACGCCCGCCGCCGGGTAGGGATCGAGCGCGACTTTTACACGCACGCTGGCGGGCGCACCCAGGGAGTAGGTCCAGTCGTCGCGGTCCGGCGTGAGCGTCAGCATCGTGCCGGCGCTGGCTGGCGGCAGGTAAACAGGCGCACCCTGGGCGCAGGCGCTCCCGGAGGCGAGGGTCAGGGCCAGCAAGGTCAGGGCGCAGGTCGGCTTCATCGGGTCGGGACTTTCACTGGCTGGCTGCCGCGGCCATGTCGCGCGGCAAGACGCGGCGAGTCTATCACGCAGTATTCTCGATCGCACCACGCTGAATGCACAGGTGGCGGATTCCGTTCGGCGCTGGCCTTTACTTTTGGTATCATATTGTAACTATACTAAGGGTATTGGGGCGAACATGGAGCCGGACATGGATATCGAAGACATGCAAGACGACGCTATTGATATATTGATCATCGAACACGAGGAAGTGACCGCCCTGTTCGAGCAGTTCCGCGGCCTGAGCGCACGTTCGAAGGAGAGCAAGAAACGCATCTCCGAGGACATTTGCTCGGCCCTGAGCGTTCACGCCCTGCTGGAGCAGGATATCTTTTACCCTGCGGCGAGGAGCGTGCTCAAGGATGCCGACCTGATTGCCGAGGCCATCGTCGAGCATGCCAGCGCGCGCGAACTGATCGGGCGCATACGCGAGATGGAGCCGGAGAACGAATTGTTCGACGCGACCGTCAAAGTGCTGTGGGACCAGGTGACGCGGCACGCGCGCGAAGAGGAGGAAAAGATGTTCCCGCGCATGCGTAAGAGCACGGTTGATCTGGTCGCGCTGGGCGCGCGCATGCTGGAGTACCGCAGGGTGCTCGAAACCGGACCGGGGCGCATGCCGGCGCATGCCGGCGTCGCGGGAGACATATCGCCCACGTAGGATTTAGATGACAAAGCGTCATTGTTCATGCCTACAGCGTGTGATCCGCTGGTCCGATGGCCCGTTTTGTTAGCGAGCTTTACAGTAGAGCCATTGATGAGTTGAACCTAACACACAGAGGCATACCATGTACCGCACGCAAAATATCGATTCGAACAGCAACGCCACCAACGCCATCCGCTCCATCACCCTGGGTGCCGCCAAGCCGGCCGCCGCCAAGCCGATGATCAGCGTTGCTGGCGCCCAGCAGAACGAGTTGCTGCGTGCCTTGTCGCGCACCGACCTGGAAGCCCTGTTCCCGCACCTGGAACTGGTACCCATGCCAGCGGGTAAGCACCTGTATGACTTCGGCAGCAAGTTCGACTACGCTTACTTCCCGACCAACGCCATCGTTTCGCTGATGTATGTCATGGAAGACGGCGCCACCACCGAAATCGGCGTGGTCGGCCGCGAAGGCGTGCTGGGCCTGGCGATGTACGAAGCCGAGCGCGCTACCTGCAGCGCGGTGGTGCAGACCGCCGGCTACGCTTACCGCCTCAAGAGCAGCGTGCTGCGCGAACTGGTCGCCGCGGGCGGCGCCATGGCGCAGCTGCTGATGCGCTACACCTTCGCCATGTTCGCCCAGCTGGCCCAGAATGTCGTCGGTGGCCGCCACTGCACCATCGAACAAAAGCTGTGCCGCTGGCTGCTCGACCGCCTCGACCGTTCGCTGTCGGACGAAATCAAGGTCACGCAAGACACCATGGCGACCATGCTCGGCGTGCGCCGCGAAACCATCACCATGACCGCGCGCAAGCTGCAAGCGGACGGCCTGATTCAATACCGCCGTGGCACTGTCGCCATCCTCGACCGTGCTGGCCTGGAAGACTGCGCCGGTACCTGCTACCGCGCCGGCAAGATCGGTTTCGAGCAGATGCACGACACGACCTGGAACCACGCTTAACGCTCTCCTGGCGGCGCGGACAGCACATCACCGCCCGCGCCGCCATCCTCATTCTTCGGGCCCGCCGATCAACGGCCGGCCCGAGCGCACTTTCTGGCCGCATGCTATTTTATGCCGTGACGGACGCTAAACAACAGCGTCCGTTTTCCGATGACGGCATTGAACAAGGCATGCGCATGCAGATTTCCGATATTCCCTTTGGCATTACCGACTGGTCCGGCGTGGCACGCACCGAGCATCCCGGCGAAACCGGCATGGCGTACTGGCAGACGCGCCAGTTCGGCGCCATCCGCGTGCGCGTGGTGGAATACGGCGCCGGTTATCTGGCCGATCACTGGTGCAGCAAGGGACATATCCTGTTATGTCTTGAGGGCGAACTCGAAAGCGAGCTGGCCGACGGCCGCAAATTCATCCTCACGCCGGGCATCAGTTACCAGGTGGCCGATAACGCCGAAGCGCACCGTTCCTATACGCGCGGCGGGGCCAAGCTGTTCATCGTCGATTGAGGAGCTGCCGATGCTGACATTGCGCTCGGCGCTGCTGGCCGATATCGATGCCATGTGGGCGCTGCGCACGCGCGCGGTGCGCCACGGTTGCGCCGGTCATTATCCGGCTGAGGTGCTTGGGCCGTGGTCGGCGGCAGCGGTGCCGCGATCGTATCCTGGGCTGGTTGCAGGCGGCGGTGCTGTCATTGCGCAAGCGCAGGGCGCCATGCTGGGCTATGCAATTCTCGACCTGGCTTCCGGCGAAGTGGATGCGGTATTTGTCGATCCTGCGGCGGGTGGGCGCGGTATCGGGAACACGATGCTGGCCGCCCTGGAGCGGATGGCGCTGGAGCGTGGCCGCACCCGCTTGTATTTATCGGCCTCGCTCAATGCGGTGGCGTTTTATCGGGCGGCGGGATTTGTCGTGCTGCGCGCGGCCGTCTACGCGCACCCGTGCGGGATTGCGCTGGACTGCGTGGAAATGGAAAAGCGTTGTTTCGGCGCGATCTGACACGTCGTTCCGCGCCAAGGCGCGGAACGACCAGGGTAATGCTTATTTCAGCGCCTTGAACAGCGCCTCGAATTGCGTGCTCAATGCATGATCGTGCTGTTTGATCGGCGGCACTTCACGTTGGATATCGAGCAGTTCATACACCGCCATCTGCGCGGCCCGTACCGAATACTCCACCGTGAACACCACGTCGTCGGCAATCTCGACAAACTGGCTGATAAAGGCCAGGTTTTTCGATTCCTTCGGCACCGGCAGCGGACGGTCGCTGTGCAAACGCGGCATGAACATGCTGGTGATATAAGGCATGCGGCACGGGATGCAATTGGCCGTTTCCACCGCATCGAGATCGAAGCGCAAATGGCCGCACAGCTCGCGCAGGATTTCTTCGCCGGTGCAGTCCGACATCGGCTTGGCGACAAAATTGCCGATCCGGTCCGGTGACAGCGCATAACCCCAGAACACCTTCACGCCGGCCGGCTGGTTGGCAAAGTGCGGCTGGTGCGCCAGCACGATCGACATGAACCAGTTCGAATCCTTGAACGTGACCAGGCCGCCGGTACCGGCTTGATTGCCGCTGAACTGCTGCATCTTGTCGAAGAAGGCTGAATCCTGCTGGGTCACGGTGAACGATTCCCAGTACGACTCGGCGATGCTGTTGTTGAATGCCGCCGGATTGCCGAAACCTGGCTGCACGGCGGCCAGTTTTTCCCACAAGGCCCAGCCCTGGCTGTCGGTCTTGTCGAGTTTTTTCGGGGCGCTGGTCATGCTGCCCAGGCTCGATGCGTCGGTCATGGAGCCGTTCTGGAAGAACACCAGGTCGCCCGCCGCCACGTCCACGTGCTCGCTGTTGCCCGCGCGCTGGCAGTCGAAGCCGGTGACGACGAACTTGCCATCCACCTTGGCGTGGCCGATATCGGTCACCTTGCAATCGAGGATGAACTGCACGCCTTGCTTTTGCAGCCATTCCTGCAAGGGCAGCACCAGCGAATCGTACTGGTTGTACACGGTGCGGCGCACGCCGGCCAGGGTTTCGATGCGCGAGAACTCCAGCATGAAGCGGTGCAGGTAGCGCTTGAATTCAACCGCGCTGTGCCACGGCTGGAAGGCGAACGTGGTGGCCCACATATACCAGAACTCGGTCTCGAAAAAGGAAGGATCGAGCCAGTCGCTGATGGTGTCGGCGCCCAGCGTTTCTTCGTCGGCCAGGCTCAGCTTGAGCAACTGGGCGCGGTCGTGCATCGAAAAGCCCATCGACGTCACCGGCACCTTGGCGCGGCGGCGGTCGACCAGGCGGGCCTGCGAGTGCGACTTGTGCAGTTCGTTGAAGTCGACGGTTTCGTCGAACACGGTCTTGTTTTCATTCGTGAGCGAGGGAATCGACTTGAACAGGTCCCAGGTGCACTCGTAGTTGTCGAAGGTGAGCATGCGCCCGCCGCGCAGCGAATAGCCCTGGTCGGGCGTTCCCGCGCCGTCCAGGCTGCCGCCGAGCAGGGGAGCGGCTTCGTAAATGCGAATGTTCGCAGCGGGGACGTTGCCGTCGCGGATCATAAAGGCGGCTGCCGACAGGGAGCCGATACCGCCGCCAATCAGGTGGGCTTGTAAATTAGTGTTCATGTGTGGTCGTCCAAAAATGTGCATCGGTGTCCGGTGCAATCCGGACAGGCAAGTTCCGGACGACATTTGGCGTCTGCCATTTGTTGCGACGCAGCATGCGTCCGGAGGCATGCAGAATCGCATACAGCCAGCGCAAAAAAATTGACGTACATCAAAATTAGCCAATCAATAATAGAGTGAACACTCAGACATCGGCCTGAAAATGCTGCGTTCATTCCATACTCTATAATTCCAGCACCTTTTCGACAGGATGCCGCATGACACCTTTTGACGCCCATCGTCTTCTTCGCCCGGCGCTGGCCGCCACGCTGTGCCTGATGGCTGGCAGCGCCGCCGCAGCCGACAAATGCGGCGGCGCGCCACGCCTGGCCGTGAGCACGCCATCCGGCTTTTGCGCGGCCATCATCGCCGGCGGCTTCAAATTCGCGCGCGGGGTCCAGCCGCTCGACAATGGCGACGTGCTGGTGGTCGACCTGGGCGGCTGGGAGCCGAACCAGGGCAGCGTCTGGACGCTGCGTCCCAGCGCGGCCGGGTATCAGAAGACACTGCTGATGAAGAAGATCGACCGTCCGAACGGCATCGTGCTGGGGCCGGACGGGCTGGTGTATGTGGGCGCCATCAAGCGCGTATTCCGCTTCGATCCGCGCGATCCGGACGGCACCACCAAGGATGTCATCGGCGGCACCTCCGGGGTGGCGGCGCTGCCCGGCATCGGGCGCCATCCGCTGACCGCCTTGCGCTTCGACGCCAAGGGCGACCTGTACGTCAACGTCGGCTCGGGCAGCGACCACTGCGAAGACAAGGAGGGCAAGGCGCCGGACCCGGCCAAACCGTGCGCGGAAGCGAGCGGGGCGAATGCGCTGGGCGCGCTGCGCAAATACCAGATGCAATGGCCGGCCGGCACCGTCAAGAGTTGGGACGTGCACGCCACCGGGCTGCGTAATTCAATGGCGCTGGCGATCCACCCGCTCACGCATGCCTTGTGGCAGGGTGAAAACTCGCGCGACGCGATCCAGGCGGCCATCAAAACCTTGAAGAACGATAACGATCTGCCGCACGATGAGTTGAACCTGATCGAGGCCAAGGGCAACTATGGCTGGCCCTATTGCTATGACAATAATGTGGCCAGTCCGGAGTATCCGGCCGCCAAGTGCGCCAGTTACCGCGCTCCGGCACGCCTGCTGCCGGCCCACTCCGCGCCGCTCGGCATGACCTTTTACACGGGCGACATGTTCCCGCCACAATACAAGAATAGCCTGATCATGGGCTTTCACGGCTACCGCGCGAACGGCCACCGGCTGGTGGCCTTCCTGCCCGATGCGCAGGGCGCGCCGCTGGGCAAGATGATTGAACTGATCGGCGGCTGGAGCGCCAGGCCGAACCAGCCGGCCGGGGCTCCGGTCGACGTCAAGCAGGGGCGCGACGGCGCGATTTTCCTGGTCGAGGACCGTAGCGGACGGGTGGTCAGGTTGCAGTATGACGCGCCGGCGAAGGCGCCGGCGGGCAAATAGGCTTCCATGGCGGGCGCGCGGCGGCCTGGCCGGCTTGCTCGCGCGCGCACCAGGCGAACAGGTCTTCCGGCGCCAGCGGCCTGGCGAACAGATAGCCTTGCCCCTCGTCGCAGCCCTGGTCTCGCAGCAACTGCCGCACCTCATCGGTTTCGATGCCTTCGGCCACCACGCGAAAGCCCAGCTCGTGCGAGAGTGAAATCATGGTGTTCACCAGGGTGCGGTTGCGTTCGCCGCCGGCCATGTTGCGCACGAAGGACTGGTCGATCTTGACCACGTGCGCGGGCATGCTCTGCAGGTAAGCCAGGCTGCTGTAGCCGGTGCCGAAGTCGTCGATCGCCAGGCGCACGCCGGCCTCGTCGAGCGCCGCCAGGGTGGCCAGGGCGGTGCCCTGGTTTTCCATGACCGCGCTTTCCGTCACTTCCAGTTCCAGCCAGCCCGGCGCCATGCGGTGCCGGTTCAGCAGCGCGGCGAGATTGCTCACAAAATCCTTTTCCAGCAGGTTGGCGGCCGAGACGTTGACCGACATTTGCAGCTGCAAGCCGGCGCCATGCCACGCAGCCAGCTGGCGCACGGCTTCGCGGATCACCCAGTTGGTGGCGGCACGCACCATCGAGGTCTGTTCCACCACCGGCATGAATTCGCCCGGCGGCACGTCGCCCAGCTCTGGATGGCGCCAGCGCAGCAGGGCTTCGGCGCCGACGCAGCGCCCGCTGGCCAGGTCGATGCGCGGCTGGTAGACCAGGCGCAGCTGGTGCCCGTCGTCGAGCGCGGCATCGAAGGCGTTGAGCAGGGTGAAGCGGCGCTGGTAGGCGGCGTCCTGCGCGGAGGAATAGGTGCCGATCAGCTGGCCGGTCTGGTGCGCGTCCTGCATCGCGTTCTGGCCGATGCGCAGCACGTCCAGGCACTCGGTGCGGCCCGGCAGGAAGGGTGCGATGCCGATCGCCGGGGTGGTCACGAAGCGCGAGGTGCACCACTCGGCGCGGCTGTCGAGCCAGTGCGCCAGGCGCGCTCTGTAAGTACTCTCCCCGGCGCCGTCGTCAATATCGGGCGGGGCGATGGTGATGAACTGGGTCGCGGCCAGCTGGTACACCTTGTGCTCGTCGCCGAGGAAGGCGCGGTAGGAGCGGATCGCCTCGTCCATCAGGTCGTCGAAGTAGGAGGCGCCCATCACGCGCGCGGCGTTGTTGAGCTGTTCCTGGTTGGCCATGTTGACCAGCACCGCCACGCGCCGTTCGCCCTGCGGACGGTCGATTTGCAGGTCGGCGTAGTCGTCGATGAATTGTTTGCGGTTTGGCATGCCGCTGAGCGGATCGACCCGGCCCAGGGTGTGCTGCAGCTCGATCTGGGCCATCACCATGGCCGCCAGGTCGGTCAGCGCATCGCGTTCGGTGGCGCTGATGGTGCGCGCTTCCAGGCCCAGCACGCACATCGCGCCCAGCTTGTAGCCGTCGCTGGTGATCAGCGGCGCGCCCGCATAGAAACGCACGCCGCTGTGGGCCAGGTGGCTGTCGCGGAAATGCGCATCCGCGTGCAGGTCGTTAATCACCAGCATGGCGCCGCTGTCGGCCACGGCGGAGCAGGGCGCCTGGAGGCGTGGAATCGATAAGTGGGCCACGCCGACGCGCGACTTGAACCACTGGCGGTCGCTGTCGGTCAGCGACACCGCCGCGATCGGCAAGCCGAAGACGCGCGCGGCCATGCGCGTGATGCGGTCGAACGCTTCGCTGGGCGCCGTGTCGAGCAAGTCGAGCTTGCGCAAGGCCAGCAGGCGGTCGGATTCGGTGCGGGTATTCATCAGCTTGCCTTTTTGGCCTGAGCCGGGCCACAGCGTGAACGCAACTCCGTCCGGGGCGCTCGTCGTCACTATTAACCAGGAATGATGCGGGGCAGGGCATCCGGAAGCGTGAGGCGCGCGCTGCAGCCATCATTGACGCTCTCGCATCAGGCTGTCTGTGCAGGCCGGGACGAGCGGGGGACTAGGCTCGTGCAACAAATTGTAGCACCGAAATGAAATTAGTGCTCCACGGCATTAAACGTGCGAACGGCGCAACAAACCGGGCGGGGTCAGGCGAATCGCCGTGATGCAAGAGGAATATTTACACGTATAATCGATTGAACCGGACTGCGGATGCCTTCGCCTTCGGTTGCTTGTCCTCTTACCTGATCCCCCATCCCCGGGATCGCCCAGATCCGCCTGTCGGCCCAAGCCCGCCGATGCATCAGAACGCCAGCTCGCGTCGGCCCGACGCGCTAACACAGTTGCCGCCGGCCGCCTTCGGGCCGGGCGCAGGGAAAAGGAAACGATGAATAACGTTCAACAGGATATCGACGAAAGAAGCAATCTGACCAGCCTCAACAAGCTGGAATTGCTCTTGTTCCGCCTGGGTGGCGATGCGGAAGGCCAGCACTCGGAGTTGTATGCGATCAACGTGTTCAAGATTCGCGAAATCGTCGCGATGCCGCACGTCACGCCGATTGCCGATTCCCATCCGCATATGCTGGGTGTGGTCAATCTGCGCGAGCAGATTATTCCTGTGATTAATCTCCCCGCGGTGGTGGGATGCATCCCGACGGCGGGCCTCAAGCTGCTGTTGATTACCGAATTCGCGCGCACCACGCAAGCGTTCGCGGTGGAGGCGGTGGAAGAAATCGTGCGCCTGGAATGGACCTCGGTGCTGCCGGGCGATAAGACGGCCAGCGGCGCGCTGGTGACCAGCATTGCCAAGGTCGATGGCGACGTGCCCAATACCCGCCTGGCCCAGGTGCTGGACGTGGAATCGATCCTGCGCCAGTTGCACAGCAATGAAGAGCCGGACGTGGATGTCGATTCGATCGGCGCTCCGCTCAACCTGCCCGAGGGGCAGGTGATCCTGGCGGCGGACGACTCGGTGATCGCGCGCGCGCTGATTGAAAACGCGTTGCAGGCGATGGGTGCGCAGTACGTGATGACCAATTCCGGCAAGCAGGCGTGGGACAAGCTCGAAGCGATCGATATCGCGGCCAAGAAAGAGGGCAAGACGGCGCGCGACAAGGTGGCGCTGGTGCTGAGCGACCTGGAAATGCCGGAGATGGATGGTTTTACGCTCACGCGCAATATCAAGCAGGACAGCCGGTTTTCGACGATCCCCGTGATTATTCACTCGTCGCTGTCGGGCGCGGCGAACGAGAACCACGTCAATGGCGTGGGGGCCGACGCCTATATTGCCAAGTTCGTGCCGATTGAACTGGCGGCGCTGCTGCGCAAGACGCTCGCGAAAAACACGCCGCAAAAGCGCGGTTGATTGCCCCCCCTGGCACGGGGAGTCGTTTCCGCCAATGGCGGAAACGACGGTTTGGCG